>JACQWX010000041.1 GCA_016209035.1 Elusimicrobiota bacterium
GCTTGTGCATGTCCGCGACTGGCAGCATCACCTTGAGCCCGAGGTCGTTGCTCATGAACCACGAGCCGCGCACGCCTCCGCCGCAGGTGTTGGCGTTGGCCGCGCCCACGACCGTGGTGCAGCCCGACCGGGTGCCGTCCGACTTGTCAGGGGCGACCCGGTAGATGTTGTCGTCGTAGGTCCCCTTCGCTTCGTAGAAGGGATGGAGTTCCATGGTCCCAAGCTTGAGGTTGGGCTGCCACTCGGCCCGAAGGGGCATTGCCGCCAGCATCAGGGCGGTTACGGCAACGATGCGCGATGACATGCTCGGCTCCTTGACTGCGAGTTTCTTGCTTTAAGGCTCCGCTGGTCGTCGCTCCGAGCGGCGGAACTGGAGAGATTATATTGCATGACCCATGCGATGTCAATCAATTTTATTGCCTATGCCATTCTCGTCAGAAATGCACTAAAATATCCCATGATGACCGAGGTTGGGGCGCAGACCATGCGCCGCGCGTCGGCGATTATCCTTTCCGCGGCGCTCCTGGCCGGCTGCGCTTGGGTCCCTCCGGCGCGGGGGTCCAGGGCGGAGCCCGACCGTGCCGGCGCCCCTAGGACAGGGGGTGGGGCGCCGGCGCAGGCGCCGCCCCCGGAGCCCGCTCCCATGGCTCCTCTCACCGTGGCGCCTGAGTCCGGCTCGTTCGAGGCCAAGGTGCTGGAGAAGGACCCCGAGGGCTGCACCTGGGTGGAGAGCGAGGGCGCGGTGACGGTCAGCGACCGGGAGACCCCCCATCAGGCCGAGGCGGCCGCCATCCAGGAGGCCAGGAGCATCTCGCTCCGGAAGTTCCTGGGGGTGAAGGTCACGTCCCGCTTCATGAGCTTCAAGGAAGAGACCATGCGGGGCCAGGACCATCTGGTGAGCGACATCGTCCAGGCCACGCGGCCCGGCCGCGAGATCGACATGCGGGTCCTGGACAAGGGCTACCGCAGCGTCCCGGGCTGCGAAGGCTGCCGCTACTACGTGCGCCTGCGCTCCTGCATCGTTCCCGAGCCGATGGACGCGGACAAGGATTTCACAGTGGAGCTCAAGGTGTCCCGGGAGATCCTCTACGAGGGGGACGAGGCCTTTCTGGAGATCACGCCCAGCAAGGACTGCCACATCTACCTCTACGACACCTACGACGCGGGCAAGGGCAAGAAGCAGACGGATCTCCTGGTGCCCAGCGAGTTCCTCTCCGAGGTCCGCCTGCGCGGCGGGCAGGCCTGGGTGTACCCGGACGAGGAAGCCAAGAAGAGGGGCATCCTGGCGCTCACGGCCCAGCTCCCGCCGGACAAGCCGGCCGTCTCCGTCGAAGAGATCAGGGTCATCGCGTCCAAGACCCCTCTCCCGGTTCGGACCTACGACCCCAAGATCCCCAACCCGAGGCAGTCCGACGACAGCGGCAGGGCGGCCGTGCTGCGGCGGCTCAACAACTCCGGCGTGAACTGGGCCGAGGACAGCGCGGCCATCAGCATCTTCCAAAGGAAGTAGCGGCCGCGAGCCGCGCGCGGACGAACGCCGCCCGCGCGGCGTCGCGCTCGGGGGGGGAGAGCTCGCGCTGGGCGCGCATCTGCATGTGGGCCGGCTGGGTCACGATCGCGAGCTCGTTGGCCAGCGCCGGCGATCCCGGGAGGCTCCAACCCAGGCCCAAGCCCATCCTGAGGTACGAGAGGTGTTGGCCGGCCTCCTCGAAGGAGAGGAGCCTGGCGTTCTGCAGGACGCCGGCGGAGCGATGCACCAGGTCCTCGATGCGGTTGCGCCCCGATCCGGCGCACAGCTTGGCCCGGCTCTCGGCTTCGCGGTCCGCCACCTGTCCCACGGCCTTGCCCACGGCCGCGATGATCTCCGCCTCGGTCCTGCCCAGGGCCGCGGCGTTCGATATCTGGTAGAAGTCGCCGAGGACCTTGGTGCCCTCGCCGTAGAGTCCGCGCACGATGAGGCCGAGCCTCGTGAGGTTCTCGAAGAGCCGCTCGATGAGCCCCGCCAGGGCCAGGCCGGGCAGATGCACGAGGGCGGAGACCCGCATGGCGGTGCCGAGGTTGGTCGGGCAGGAGGTCAGGTAGCCCCAGTCCCTGCGGAAGGCGAACGGCAGGGCCGAGGCGAGGCTGCGCTCGACAGCGCGCGCCTTCGAGTGAGCCTCGGGCAGGCTCAGGCCCGGCCGGAGGGCGGCCAGGCGCAGGTGGTCCTCCTCGTTGATCATGAGGCTTAAGCACTCGCCGTCCGCCACTATGGCGCCCCTCCCCGAAGGATTCTCCGCCAGATGGGGGCTCACCAGATGGCGCTCCACCAGGAAGAGGCGGTCCGTGGCGTCGAGGTCGTCCATGCGCACGAAGGCGGCGCCGGAGAGCTCGGGCACCCGGCGGGCGGCGCCGAAGAAGGCCTCGAGGCTCCTCTTCAGGGCCGGAGCGCTGGAGCGCGCAGGGAACGGGGCGTCGGCCAGGTTGCGGGCCAGCCGGATGCGGCTGGAGAGGACGACGTCGTGCCTGGGGCCGTCGGCCCGGGCCCAGCCCACCGGGATCTTGAGCATGTTCTGGAGCTGAATTAGGGCCCTCCTCGGTGGTTGGTCGCTCCCCCATGGATGCGCGGGATGAGGTTCCTGAGATGGGGCTCGAAAAGCTCGTAGCAGGAGGCGCAGCCGAGCCTCCCGGTCTGGCGGAACTCCGCGTACGTCATGCCGCACCCTTCGCAGCGCTGCGCCCTGCCGCGGGGCGTGGGACGCAGCAGCTTGAGGAAGGACGGCAGGCCCGAGAGCAGGCTCTCGAGGGGGTCCAAGGCCTGGACCGACTCGTGGATCTCGGCCGCGCAGTCGGAGCACAAGGCCCGCTGGGAGACCTTGTTCCCGACGATCGTCTTCAGGAAGACGACGGCCGGCGCGTTTTTGCAAGAGGTACAGATCATGTCGCAAGCCTCCCCCGCGGGGAGGCGCGCAGCTGTGGGGGCAAAGGTCGTTTCATGAAGCTTCCTTCTAGATGGGCGTCCCCGACCCCGGCGACGCCGCATACTCCCTGAACAGCCCGATGAGCCTCTTCGTGAGGGGGCCCGCGGCCCCCGACCCGATGGTCCTGCCGTCCAGGCGCACCGCCGGGATGATCTCGGCGGCGGAGCCGGTGAGGAAGACCTCGTCGGCGCGGTAGAGCTCGAACGGCGTGAAGAGCCGCTCCTTCGCCGGCGTTCCCAGCTTGTCGCGGCAGAGCTCCATGACGACCTTGCGCGTGACGCCCTCCAGAAGGCCGATGTGGACCGGGGGCGTCGCGATGGCGCCGTCGTGGATGAAGAAGATGTTGTCCCCGGAGCACTCGGTGACGTAGCCGTCGGTGCTCAAGAGCACCGCCTCCTGGGCGCCGGCCCGGGTGGCCTCGGCGCGCGCCATGACGTTGGCGAGGTAGTTGAGGGACTTGACGCCCGGAGAGAGCTGGTCCGGCCGGCGCTGGCGGATGGTGGAGACGATGAGGTCCAAGCCCTTCTCGTAATATGCCTCTGGGTAGAGCTCGATGCGGTCGGCGATGATGATGAGGGTCGCCCCGGCCTTGCACTTGCGCATGTCGAGGCCGAGGTCCCCCGTCCCGCGGGTCAGCAGGAGCCTGATGTAGGCGTCCTTGAGGTTGTTGGCCCGGAGGGTGTCGAGGACGGCGGCCTCGATCGATTTGCGCGGCATGGGCAGGGCCAGGAGGATGGCTTCCGCCGACTTCTGGAGCCTCTGGAGGTGGTCGTCGAGCCGGAAGACGCGGCCGTTGTAGGCTCGGATGCCCTCGAACACGCCGTCGCCGTAGAGCAGGCCGTGGTCGAAGACCGAGACCTTCGCGTTCTCCTTGTCCACGAGCTGTCCGTTGAGGTAGATCTTCATCTCACCATGGCTCCATCGAGCATGCGCAGGACGCGGTTGGCGCCGTGGCCCGCGGCCTCGTTATGGGTCACCACGACCACGGCCGCCCCTTCCTTCTCGGCGAGGTTCCTTAGGTCCCGGAACACCAGGTCGCCGTTGTGCTTGTCGAGGTTGCCAGTGGGCTCGTCCGCCAGCACGAGCGCGGGCCGCCTTATTAGCGCGCGGCAGATGGCCACGCGCTGGCGCTCCCCTCCGGAGAGCTCGCTCGGGAACCGGTGGGCGAGCCCCTTCAAGGCCAGACCCCTCAAAAGGTCCTCGGCCCGGAGGGCCGCGGTCTCGAGCCCGTCGGGCGGCCCGGGGACGCGGGAGAGGGCGATCCTCTCCGGCATGGTCACGTTCTCGATCACGGTGAACTCTGGCAGGAGCGAGTCGAACTGGAACACGAAGCCGATGGAGTCGCTGCGCAGCCGCGACCTGGCGTCCTCGTCCATCTTGGAAACGGCCTGGCCGGCTACCAGGACTTCGCCCGCGTCCGGCCGGTCCATCAGGCCGAGGATGTTGAGGAGGGTCGATTTCCCGCACCCGCTGGGGCCGAGGATCATGAGGTACTCGCCGGCCAGGACCGAGAAATCCAGGCCCTTCAGGACCTCGACGGCCTGGGGGCCCTGGCCGTAGGTCTTGAAGATGCCTTGGGCCTCCACGACGTTAGCCATAATGGATGGCCTCGACCGGGTTGACCTTGGAAGCGCGCGACGCCGGGTAGATGGTGGCCAGGAGCGACAGGAGCAGGCCCGAGAGCGTCACGGCCGCGACGTCGCGGATTTGGACCGAGACGGGCACCCGGGAGAGGTAGTAGATGTCGCCCGGCAGCTCCACGATGGGGTACCGGTAGATGACCCAGCACAGCAGAAGCCCAAGGAGCATCCCGCCGACCACGCCCGCGCCGCCGATGAGGAGGCCCAGGTTCCAGAAGATCCGCCGGACCTGCGCCGGAGTGGCGCCCATGGCGCGCAGGAGCCCGATGTCCCGGGTCTTCTCCACGCCCAAGAGGATCAGGTTGGACGCGATGTTGAGCGAGGCCACCAGGATGATGAGCGTCAGGATGATGAACATGACCGCCTTCTCGAGCTTCAGCGCCGCGAACAGGGTCCGGTTCATCTGCTTGAAGGTGCGCACGAAATAGCCGAAGCCGAGGGCCTCCCGGAGCCGGTCGGCGGCGGCGTCCGCCCGTCCGATCTCCTTGAGCCGGACGCCGAAGCCGGTGGCGCCCTCCTCCACGGCGAAGAACTTCTGGGCCGCCTCCAGAGAGGTGTAGGCGGTGGTGGCGTCGTACTCGTAGTAGCCGGTGTGAAGGACCCCCACGACCTTGAACCTCTGCATCCGCGGGAGGAGCCCCAGCGGGGTCGAGACGCTCTTGGGCGAAACGAGGACCACCTCGGAGCCCACGGGAGCGCTCATGTTGGCGGAGAGCTCGACTCCCAGGACGACGCCCGTGGTCGTGCCGGCCGCCAACCCCTCCCAGCCGCCTTCGCGCAGGTTCGAGCCCAGGTCGTTGACCGCGAACTCGCGCTTGGGGTCGAGCCCCTTGAGGACCACGCCCAGCGAGCGCCCCTTGCTGTTGACGATGGCCTGGCCCAGCACGAAGGGCGCCGCGGCCGCCACATCGGGGTCCGCGAGCAGGGTCTTCTCGACGTGGGACCTGCCCTCCGCGCTCATGGAGCCGTACACGGTGAGGTGCGCCTGGGCGCCGACGATCTTCTTCTGGATGTCGGTCTGGAACCCGTTCATGACCGAGAGGGTCGTCAGGAGCGCGGCCACGCCCACGGTCACGCCCGCCACGCCGATGGCGGTGGTCACCATGGCGAAGAGGCCCTTCCTCCTGGCCCTGAGATACCTCAGGGCTAGAAACAATTCGAGCCGTTCTCTATCCATCCTTCAACATGGGGAACAAGATGGTTTCTCTGATGGACGTCTGCCCAGTCAACAGCATCACCAGCCGGTCGATGCCGAAGCCGATGCCTCCGGCGGGGGGCATCCCGCACTCCATGGCCGAAACGAAGTCGGCGTCGAGGACGTCGGCCTCCTCGTCAGCCTCCTCCCGCCGCATCCTGGCCTGGTGCTCGAGCCGCTCGAGCTGGTCCTCGGGGTCGTTGAGCTCGGAATAGGCGTTGGCGACCTCCTCGCCGCCGCCGAAGCATTCGAAGCGCTCCACGACGCAGGGACTGCCGGGCTTGAGCTTGGCCAGCGGCGTGACGGCGGCGGGATGGTCGAAGACGAAGGTCATCCCATCGAGACGCGGCAGGATTGCCGCGTCGAAGATGCGTTCGAAGATTTTGGAACTTGGGGTCGTTTCGCCGGCTGGGACCCCGAGCCGTTGCGCGAGACTCAGCAGGGCTTTCCTGTTGAAAGCCTTCCCTTCAAGGATGTTCTCCATCTTGTCGCCGCAGTGGGTCTGCCACAGCTCAGGGAGACGAACGCGGTTGAATGGCGGCCTGAGGCTGAGCCTCAGGCCGTTATATTCGACGCAATCCATGCCCAGGGCCTGGGCGCAGTCCCAGACCACGGTCTCGTAGAGCTTGGCCATGCCGTTGTAGTCGCTGTACGCCTCGTAGGCCTCTACCGTGGTGAACTCGGGGTTATGCTTGGTGTCGATGCCTTCGTTGCGGAAGAGCCTTCCCAGCTCGAAGACCTTGTCCAGGCCTCCGATGATGAGACGCTTGAGGTGCAGCTCCGTCGCGATGCGCAGGACCATGTCGCGGTCCAGGGCGTTGTGGTGCGTCTGGAATGGCCGCGCCGACGCGCCGCCGGCCCGGGGCAGGAGGATGGGGGTTTCCACCTCGATGAAGCCCATGGACTCGAGGGTCTTGCGCGCCGTGGACACGATGAGGGATCGCTTCCGGAAAGCCGCCCTGGTCTCGGCGCTCGACATGAGGTCGAGGTGCCGGCAGCGGTAGCGCGTCTCGACGTCCTTCAAGCCGTGGAACTTCTCGGGCATGGGCCGCAGGGCCTTGGCCAGGAGCGTCACGGAGGCCGCCTTGAGCGTGGGCTCCCCGGTCCGGGTCTTGAAGACATGTCCCACGGCGGCGACGAAGTCGCCGACGTGGAGGTCCTTGCTCACCAGGAGGAAATCGGGCTCGGGCAGCGCGTCCTTCTTGAAATGGACTTGGCATTTGCCGGATCCATCTTGGATGTCGCCGAAGATGGATTTGCCCATGGGCCGCAGGCCGACGAGCCTTCCGGCGCAGCGGAGCTGCGCCGGATCACGGGCGCCCACCTCGAGCGGCCTGCCGATCGCGAGGACCTCCGCGCAGGAATGCGACTTCTCGACGCGCGCGGGGTAGCAGTCGAGGCCGCGGGCTCTGAGTTCCTTGAGCTTGGCCTTCTTGACTGCGAGGACGTCTTCCAGCGAGCCGCAAGTCCTGCCGGGGGGGGGTTCGGGGTCCATGCCCCGAGATTGTAGTTTTTGCCGCGCCTGGAAGGCAAAGAGGACGCCTCAAGCCTTGGACTGGAGCGCGGCTGCGATGGCCTCCAAGACCTGCCGGCGGTTCGGGGTGTCGCGGCAGCCCTTCTGGGCGTAGCTCAGGGCCAGCGTTCCCGCGCGGACGATGCCCGGCGAGGAAGGGCCGGCCGGCTCGACGCGGACGTCCAGGCTATTGCGCGCCCCAGCCGCTTCCTCCAAGGCGACCACGACGCTACGGTCTTGCCGGGGCTCGATGGCGCGGAGCGCGAAGCCGCCGTACATGTTCTTGACGTCCGGGGGCCGGCAGAGGCTCCCCGCGACCCTTGCCAGCAGAGCCGGGACCGCCGGCTCCATCTTGAGCTCGCGGATCTGCTTGAGCAAGGTCTTCGGGTCCGCGGCGGGCGGAGCGGTCCCTTGGACGGGGTCCAGGAGCCTTCTCCCGCCAAGGCGCTGCAGGTAGCCGGCGAAGACGCCGGGGCACTTGGACGCCAGCCGGCACTTGCCGCACGGCCTCGCCGGCTTGACGTAAGAGACCCAGGGCAAAGGCCGGCCGTCGCTCTTGAGCCCCGGGATGCTCCTTGCGACGCAGGCGGGCGCGTCGGAGCCGAGCAACAAGAAACCGCGCATGCTCGTCCGGACGTCCCGCATCGTCCAGGCCACCTCTTCGTAGGTGGGCCAGAACAGCAGGTAGCGTCGGGACGTCGGGTCTGCCACGGAGCTCAAGAGATTCCCGCTCAGGCCGATGCCGGCGGGACATCGGGACCGCACGTCGCGCAGGGCATCGACCGAGCGCCGCATCGTCCGCAGGGCCGGCCGCACGAACACCAGCGCGACGGTGACCCGCATCCCTTCATGGGCGCAATGCTCGATGGCGGCCAGCTTCGCGGCCGTGGCCCCGGGCTTCCCGAGAAGGACGTCGGCGACCGGCCCGTCGACCCCGGGGAGGCTGATGAACACGCGTGAGAGCCCGCAGGATCTCAGATGCCGCGCGTAGGCAGGATCCGCCAGCCGCAATCCCGACGTCAACAGGGAAATGGACCGGAACCCCGTCCGTCGAGCCAGCCGGACCAGCCTGGGGAAGTCGGGGTACGTCGTCGGCTCGCTGGAATGGCGGCCGAAGCAGACGTCCCGGACGCCGCCGGCGAATAGGTCCTTGAGCCTCCGGGACAGCTGGTCGAACTCCACCTGCTCGTCCGGCGGGTTCCCTCGGAAATTGCACCAGATGCAGGAGAGATCGCACTTCCCCGGCACCATGAGCTCGGTTCCGCTTGGACCGCGGGGCGGCGGGGTTTTCGAGACGCGCATCAACCGACATGTTATCATATCCGCGCAAGCCCGCCCCCAGGCGCATTTGATATCATGTCCGGCGCTCCATGAAAGACCTCCGCAGCGTCCGCGTGGAAGAGATCATGACCTCGCCGGTGGTCACCGTGCCCGCGGGCGCCACGCTCCGGGAGGCGGCGCGGATCGTCGACGAGCGGCGCATCAGCTGCCTCGTCGTGGAGGAGGACGGCGCCCCGGCCGGCATCCTGACGGAGAGAGATCTGGTCCGCAGCCTCAGCCGCGGCGTGGGGCCGGACGAGAGCGTGGGCTCCTTCATCGGCGAGTCGCTCGTGTCCGTTGACGCCGACGCCCTGGAGCAGCGGCTCGACGAGGGCCTGCCCGACGGGGAGATGGACGGCGAGCGGATCGGCGCGGTGATCGACAACCTCCTGAGCAACGCGGTCAAGTTCTCCCGCAAAGGGGACTCGATCACGATCTCCGCCGGGGCCCTGCCGGAGGGCGGGGTGCGGGTGGAGGTTGCGGACACCGGCGTCGGGATCGACGAGGGCGACATGCCGAAGCTCTTCACGGAGTTCGCCAAGCTCCGCAGCAAGCCCACCGCCAACGAGGCCAGCACGGGGCTGGGCCTGGCCATCGTGAAGAAGACGGTCGAGCAGCACGGGGGGAGCGTCTACGCGAGGAGCGAGAAAGGCAAGGGCTCCACCTCCGACAAGAAGCTCAGGCAGCCCTCGGCGTCCCAGAGCAGGTAGACGCCGCCGATGAATCCCGCGCGGCTCCTGCGCCTCTATTGGTCCCGCGTCAGGATGTTCAGCAGGAACATACGCCTGCTCCTGTTGGGAGACCTCCTCATCGGCCTGGGCATGACCTTCTGGGGCCTGCTCTTCAACCTCTACCTCAAGGAGCTGGGGGCGGGTCTGGGCTACGACGAGGCCGGCGTCGGCATGTTCATCGGCAAGACCACGGCCATCGCCCAGGCGGCGGCCGCGTTGTGCGCGCTCCCCGCGGGGTTCTGCGCCGGCCGGTGGGACCACAAGACCGTGCTCATCGCCTCGCACCTGCTCTCCCTGGCCGCTTTCGTCGCGGCCATCGTGAGCCCCACGCCGGGGGGGCTCCATGCGTTCCTGTTCCTGGCCGCCGGCGCGTCCGTCTTTTTCTGGGTCGTGACCGGGCCGTTCACCATGGAGAACACCACGGCCGAAGAGCGCACCTATGTCTTCACCCTGGCCTTCGCCCTGCGGCTCGTGGGCGGCGTCGCCGGCAGCATCCTGGCCGGTCATCTGAAGGAGGCCGCTGCCTTGAGCGGACTTTCGCAGATCGCCGCCTACAGGGGGGCGATCCTGGCTGGCCTGGGCGTGAGTCTGCTGGGAGTCGTCCCGTTCCTCCTCATCCGCGGCACGCGGGCCGCCGCCGTGGGGGAGCGCAGGCTCTCCCTCGAGGGCTTCCGGGACTGGGATTGGCGCTACTACGGCAAGGCCCTCCTGCCGTCTTGCCTCCTCTCGGTGGGAGCCGGGCTCATCGTGCAGTTCATGAACCTCTACCTCAAGGACACGTTCCCGCGGCTCCTGGACTCCCAGATCGGGTTCTACATGTCCCTCCAGAGCGCGACCATGGTGTTCGGCATGCTCGCGGCGCCCCTCCTGGCCGAGAAGCAGGGCAAGGTCAGGACCATCGTGGGGACCCAGATCGCTTCCCTTCCCTTCATGCTCGCCTTGGCCCTGACCCATGACCTCAGGGTGGCCGTGGCCGCGATGCTCCTGCGGGCCGCGCTCATGAACATGAGCGGGCCCGTCTCCAACACCCTGGTCATGGAGCTCTGCAGGAAGCGTGAGCAGGGAGTGCTCTCGGCCCTCTTCACCCTCAACTGGAACCTGGCGTGGGCGATGTCCGCGCTCGCGTTCGGGCACATGAAGGGGGACTACCAGCTGATGTTCTTCGCCGCCATCGGCTTGTACATCGCCTCGACCACGCTCTACGGCTTCCTGTTCCGGGGCGCCGAGGCCGAGCTCGAGCGCCGCAGGAAAGCCTTGGCCGGCCCCGTGGAGGTCTTTGAGCCGAGGTAGCTCGGCGGCCGGGCAAGCCTTGATTCTATGTGGGAATTGCCCACCATGTGACAGGTGGGCATTGACAAATCTCCCACATCTGTTATACTGGTAATGGAGTCGGGCGGGGGGAGATCATGACGATCCGACAGCTGATTCGAGACGGCGAATTCAAGGAATTGGCCGAGGCACAACTGGACAGCAAGAAAAGGATCACCCTCAAGAGGCTGAAGACGAACAGCAAGCGCTACAGGATCTATGCCAACGGGGCGGGGCAGATCATCCTGGACCCGCAGGTTTCCGTTTCCGCCTCGGAGGTTTGGCTGTTCGAGAACAAATCGGCGCTGGAATCGGTCCGCCGAGGCCTCCGGCAATCCGCCGAGGGCAAGGTCAAGGAAGGTCCGAGCATGGCCGGACATGCCGACCTTGAGCTTGGATAGCCGTGCGGTTCAGGCTCCTCTACACGGATGAGGCCGCCTCCAATCTCGCCCACCTAGGGTCGTCTCCCGCGCTGGCACGGAAACTCAAGGTTGTCCAGAAGACGCTGGGATTGATGGAAACCAACCTGCGCCACCCGAGCCTGAACACGCACAAGTTCGAGTCGCTTCAGGGGATGAAGGGGGAACCCGTTTTTGAATCGTATGCCGAGAACAACACGCCCGGCGCCTGCCGCGTATTCTGGCACTACACAACCGACAAGCGCGGATTCATCACCGTCGTTGCGATAACGGCCCACCCGTAGCCCCATCCTCCCTTATGCCTCCTAACGGCTGGAGGGGGCCTAGACCGGCAGGGTTAAGACGGGAGCGTCCTCGACGGTCCCGTCCTCCCGGGCGCTGACCTGCCGCCTCAAGGATCGGAAGCCCAGGCCAGCCGCGAGCGCAAGGCCCGCCACCGCGCACCAAGGCATGGGGGGCCAGGAAGGGGCGAGGTGCTCGTTGCCGAGCCCTCCGAGCAGGACCCCCATCGCGGAGCCGATCTGCTGGAGGATGCCGTGCACCCCCATGTACCTGCCCTTGCAGCGCTCGGGCGCCATGTTGGCGGCCAGGGTGTGCATGCCCGGCTGGACCAGGATCTCGCCCAAGGTCAGGACGAAGACGGCGAGCGCGGCGGTCTCAAAGCCCTGGCTGAACCCCACGCCCAGGTAGCCCGCGGCGTAGAGGAGGCACCCCAAGGCCAGCCCCGAGGTCAGGCGCGAGCGCTCCAGGCCCTTCGACGCCCAATACTGCAGGAGCACGACGACGGCTCCGTTGAGGGAGAAGAGCAGGCCCACCCGGCTCTCGGGCAGATGGAGGCACCGGACGCAGTGGAGGGACAACGCGACCACGAGCTGGCTCATGACCATGCCGATGAGGAGCGAGGAGAGGCAGAGCCTCGCGAAGCGGCGGTCGCGCAGCGCGGAGAAAGCGGCGGCGAAGTCCATCCCCTCCTCCTGCCTCGACCTGGGCGAGTCCCGCACGCCCAAGCCGATGGTGAGGGCCGAGAGGGCGAAGGCCAGGGAGGTGAAGAGGAACATCATGGGGTAGGACTTGAGCGCGAGCGTTCCGCCGATGGCGGGCCCCAGGGCCCAGCCGAGGTTGGCGCCCATCCTGAGGAACCCGTAGGCCCGCACGCGCCTCGTTGGGTCGCAGGTATCCGCCACCCAGGAGCGCGCCGCAGGAGTGAAGAAGCTCCCTATGAACATGCCCAGCAGGTGCAGGGCCATGATCCAGCCCCAGTGCTTGCCGCTCCATATGGCCCAGGCCATCAGGAGCGTGCTCCCCGCCCTTGCGGACAGGGAAGCGAGCATGACCCGCTTGCGGCCCGCCACGTCCGACCATTCCCCGCCGATGCCGTGGGCCAGGGCGGTCGAGAACATGGAGACCGACAGGAAGGCGCCGACCAAGCCCGCGGAGAGCCCGCGGTGGACGGTGAGGTACACGGCCAGGAACGGGAAGGAGAGCGCGGCCCCGGTCACCAGCAGGGACTCCGCCGCGACCAGGGTCCAGAAGCTGAATCCGTAGCCTGTCATTTCAGCTCGGGAAGCTCAGGCTTCCCGAGCTCTCCTTGTTCGTTCGCCGCATCAGAAGTCTTGCCGTCCAACCGAGGAATCCCGCGAGCGCCAGCGCGGAGACGATCGCGCCGACCCTGAAGGACGTCGGGGAATACTCCAGCCTGAGCCGGTGCCGGCCCGGGGACAAGGGAACGGCGCGCAGGACATGGTCCGCGGGCAGGACCCGGTACTCCCTCTGGTCGGAGCCTTCGAGCGGCGAGGCTCTCCAGCCCGGGGCATAGGCGTCCGTGACAAGGAGGAGCGCGGGATCCGGGGTCTGAGCCTCGATGTCGAGTTCATCGGTCGTCTCGGCCACGACACGGGCGGAGCCCCCGGTCTTCCAGGATATTGGAGGGCCAGGCGCCGGCGGCCCTTGGGAAGGCCGTTGGACGCCGGCGCCCGGGAAGGGGGGCGTCTCCAGGATGACGAGCTTGGCCAGGTCCACGCCGGGCAGGAACAGGGCCCGGAGCACGGCATCGCGGCCGTTCACGACGGCCCAATCTCGGACCAGCATAACTCTCGGGAAGGCGCCTGGGACCGTGACGACCGGCCGGCCCGGATCCTCCTGAAGGACGCGCTTGAGCCGCAGGATGGCCAGGACGGGCGATGTCCTGGTGAATCGCAGGTACTGGCCGCCCTGGTCCGGCTGGAGCCCTTGGGAGACGGCCATGAATTCGGCGTAGCGCTTGCGCAGGAGCGGGTCGTGGCCCCAGAGATTGCTGGAGCCCCAGACCATGCCGGAGTTGGCGTGGAGGGGACCCTCATGGAGGACCCTGGCGTCCCCGGCGCGGTCGAGCAGGGACGGCTTCCATGCCGGAGGGCGGTCCAGCCGCGAGCTCATGGAGGCCCTCGACCCTGCGGCGAAGACCAGCATCTCTCCGACGGCCAGGACGATGAAGGCCCACCCGGCACCGGTCCCCGCGCACGCGCGCGCCGCGGGGCTCAGCAGGCCGCCGAACAGGGCGAGTTTGGCCGCAGCGGCCAGCAGGGACACGGCGGCGAAGCGGGCCGAGGCTTCGAGGAAGCCCGGGTCTCGGAGCGTGCCGGCCGCGACATCGGCCACGCCGGTGGAGGCGAGGCGTCCCAGAAGGGAAGCCCACGCGTCTTGCGCGGCATTGCCGTGGGCGAGGAGCCAGAGCCCCGCCCCCCCCGCGGCCGAGGCCGCCAACATCGCCAGGACGGGCAGGAACGACTTCCCGCGGCCGGGGCGCGGTCGAGGCCGGAGGCCGAGCGTCCCGGCCGCCATCAGGAAGGGCGTGGGTCGGTCGGGACGCCGCCAAAGAGTCTCGGAGCCGACTCCCGCGAGGACCGAGAGGAACAACGCCGAGAGGAAGGCGCATTTCGCCGCTCCCCTGAACGAGGCGAACATCGGGGCCGCATGATAAAGGAAGGCGTAGAGGGGCGTGAGGGGTCCCAGGGCCACGACCAGGCACAGCAGGGCCAGCCCTGCCAGGATGCGCGGCCGCTTGCCGTTCTCCGGGGCCAGGGCCGTGAGCGAGAGCAGCCTCCGGCGCCAGGAGCGTCAGGAGGTTCTCGGGAGGGAGGCTCACCTGCGAGGCGAAGGCGAGCGGCACTCCGCCGGAGCGCACCGAGTCCAGGGCGGTCTCGATGCCCGGCAGGAGCTGGACCGCCGAAAGCAGGATTCCCAGCGTTGCCATCGCTCCTAGCCCAAGCGCGGCGGTGCCGAGGCCGCGCCGGCCGGTCCAAAGCCGCAGGCCCGCGTAGAGGGCCGAGACTGAGAGGGCGTAGTAAGCGTACTGCGGGTTGCCTGCGAGGACCTGGAGGGCCAAGGCCGCCGACCCCAGGAGGAGCCAGCCGGGGCGCAGGCTGTCGAGCCAGCCGTCGAGCGAGAGGAACAGGAGGGGCGTCCACGCCATCACCCCGACCTGCGAGAGATGGCCGGCAGATAGGTGCAGGAAAAAGGGCCCGCAGAACATGTAGGAGACTCCGGAGAGAAAGGCCCCGGCTCGGCTTGCGCCGAGCCGGGAGGCCCACCAGGCCGCGAACAAGCCCGCGAGGAAGACATGGAACGTCGCCGAGAGGTTGACGGCCTGGCCGAGCGGCAGCGCCGCGTGCAGCCAGGTCAAGGGATAGAAGAGGGCCGATTGGAAGCCTCCCACGAAGCTGGCCCCCGAGTAGATGTGCGGGTTCCAGAGAGGGAGGCGGCCGGCGCCGAGTTCACGGCCGGCGAAATCCCTCCACGCCAGGAACTGGATGGAGAGGTCCGTGCCCGGGCGGGCCGGGACGCTCGCCCCGCCGGAGAGCAGGACGTCGGAGAACAGGCCCAGGGCGAGGGCGAGGAGCCCGAGGGGGATGACGAGCCTCCCCCGCATGTCAGAGTTCCTTGTCGATGACGATGTGGGTGTCCCTCTCGCCCGGGAGGACGAGGTCTTTGGCGGAGCCTTCCAGGTCGCCGGGCTGCGGATGCCCGGCTTGGCCGTGCGTGTTCATCTGGGCCTGCAGGATCATGGCGTCCCTGACCCGGCTGTCCGGGACGATGAGGTCCGCGTTCCTCAGGTGGAACGAGACCGGGAACTGCGGGTTGACGATGCGCTGCATCGCGATCGGGACGCCGCCCTTGTTCTTGGCGATGACGAAGAGCACGACCTGCCCCTGAGGCACGCGGCGGTGGAGGTGCGAGGCGATCGTGATCGTGCCCGACACCCTGAATTCGCGGAAGGACCAGATCAGGTAAGCGACCGCGACGAGCGCCGCGAACCCCAGGGCCAGCGTGAGGAGGAAGGCCCTTCTCATCCCCCGGCGCTACTGCTTCCGGCGCTTGGAGATTATCCCCGCGATGAGCTCCCTGAGGGTCTTGGGGTCGAAGGGCTTCTGGATGTAGGCCGCGACGTTCGGCGCCACCTCGAAGAGGTCGCGCATCTTCTGTCCTTTGGCCGTCAGGACGACGATCGGGATGTCTTTGGCGGTGGGATCGGCCTGGAGCCTCTTGTTGAGCTCGTAGCCGTCCATCACCGGCATCATGATGTCCAGGACGATCAGGTCGGGCAGGATGGTGCCGGGGGTCCGAGGGTCGATGCCCAGCCTCTCCAGGGCCGCCTGGCCGTTCGAGGCCTCGGCGATCGTGAAGCCGTCCTTTGCGAGCACGGCCCTCAACAGGGTAACGATCTCCGGCTCGTCGTCCACGATCAGGATGGTGGGCATATGAGGTTCAGGCGCCAGGCTTGGACCGGGGGTCTGACGATGCAGGGGCGCCAGGCTTCGGGCTGGGGGCTGATTCCGGGGTCAAGCCCGGCGCCTGGGCGACCACGGTCGCCACTGTGTCCCGCAGGGATTTGGGGTCGAAGGGCTTGTCGATGAATCCGACCACGTTCTTGAGGCCCTGGAAGAGGTCGCGGGCCATGCCCTTGGCGGTCAGGATCAGGACCGGGACCTTGCCGACCGCAGGGTGCTCGCAGAGCCTCTTGCACGCGGTGTGGCCGTCCATGACCGGCATGAGCACGTCCATGAGGATCACGTCCGGCAGGTCCGCCGGGGGCGAACCCGCCTCGACGCCCAGGGACTTCAAGGCTTCCAGCCCGTTGGGGGCCGTCCGCACGATGTGCCCCTCCTTGACCAGCACGAACTGGATGAGGGTCACGATGTCCCTCTCATCGTCGACGAGCAGTATCTTCGCCATGAGTTGCGTGAGCGGAATCGCAGCGTGGTATGTTAACAGTTTCCCGTCGGGCAGTCAATTATTATAGAATCCCAGCCTATGGCAGTCGAACAGACCCTCATCCTCATCAAGCCGGACGGCTCGCACCGCAGGCTCACGGGCCTTGTCATCGACCGTCTCGACGCCGCGGGGCTCGAGATGGTCGGGGCGAAGATGGTGAGCGTCACGGAGAAGCTCGCGCGCGAGCATTACAGGGCGCTCTCGGACAAGCCCTTCTTCCCGAACCTCATCAGGTACATCCGGGGGGAGTTCCACGGGTTCAAGGACCACCGCGTCTTGGCCCTCGCCTACCGCGGCGAGAACGCCATCGGCAAGGCGCGGGCGGCGGCCGGCGCCACCAACCCCGAGCACGCCGCTCCCGGCACCATCCGCGGCTCTTTCGGCCGCATCACGACCGCGGGGCAGTTCGAGAACGTGCTCCACGCCTCCTCCGACGAGGCCGACGCCGAGCGCGAGGTCAGGCTCTGGTTCAAGCCGGACGAGCTCCTTGAGGGGTGAGACGGGAGCGCGACCCGTGAACCGACCGCTGCTCGTCCTGCTGGCCCTGCTGGCGGCTCAAGGCGTCCATGCCGCGGTCGAGGTCGGAGACCGAGCGTCCCGGCCGCTGTCCGGGGAAGGCGTTGGCGGCCGGGACGCGGCGAAGGCCGCCCCGGCCGCGGACAGCGCGAAGCCCGCCGCCGCGCGCAAGGCCAAGGTCCTTCCCGGCATCCTGGTGGACCTGACGACCCGCGACGGCTGGCTGCTCAGGGCGAAGTACGTCCCGGCCAAGGAGAGCGAGCCGACCTTCCTCCTCCTGCACGCCAAGGGCCGCAGGATGGAGGATTGGTACTACCTCGGACGGGCGCTGGCGAACTGGGGCTACGGCTACCTGGCTCTGGACTTCCGCGGCCACGGATCGAGCCTCGTGTCTCCCGAGGGCCAGAAGGTCAACTGGCGGGAATTCAAGATCACGAAGACCTACAACGAGTTCGCCAACCTGCTGCAGGACGTGGGGGCCTGCGTCGCCTATCTGACGAGCCAGGGGGTGGCGGAGGAGGACATCGGCGTCATCGGCGCGGAGGTGGGCTCGAGCATCGGCCTCAAGTACGCGGCCGTGCATCCCAAGGTCCCGATGGCGGTCATGCTCTCGCCGGGCCTTCGCTACCAGGAGGTCCTCACCGTCAACGCCATGAGGGCATACAAGGGCCGCCCGATCCTGATGATCCACTCCGAAGCGGACAAGAAATCCGCGGCCGAGACGCTGCTGCTCGCGAACATCGCCAAGCGCTCGACGGGAGAGGCCAACACCACGGTCCTGATCGTGCCCAAGGAGCGCGGGACCAAGATGCTCAACGGCTCGCTGGCCAGGAAGATCGTGGATTGGATCGCCGAGCCGGTGCAGGTCTCCACGGGGAGCGTCGGCGCGGTTCCGGTGGATTCCGGCGCCCCGGCCGGCGCCGAGCTTCCGCAGCCTTCGCTGCGGGAGGCGCCCGAGGAGGAGGCTCCCTATCCCCGGGCCGCGGACGATTTCACGCGGCCGGACCCGTCCGAGGCGCCGTGAGGCTCCCTCCGCCGGGGCTCTACGCCCGCCTTCCCACCGAGAGGTCCAACCCGCGCGCCAAGGGTCTCGACCTCAAGAGCACGCTCGAGGTCGTCCGCGTCATCAACCAGGAGGACCGCCGCGTCCCGGCCGCGGTGGGCCGCCAGGCTGCGGCCATCGCCCGGGCTGCGGACGCGGTCGCGCGCTCCCTGTCGCGCGGAGGCCGCCTGGTGCTCGTGGGCGCCGGCACGAGCGGCCGCATCGCGGTCATGGAGGCGGCCGAGTGCCCCCCGACCTTCAACACGAAGCCGTCCCAGGTCCAGGCCGTGATGGCGGGCGGCAGGATGTCGGTCTTCCGGTCGAAAGAGGGGGCGGAGGATAACGCGGCGGCCGGCGTCAAGGCCGTCGCGGAAGTCAAGAAGGAGGATGTGGTCGTAGGCGTGGCCGCTTCGGGAGTAACGGCTTTTGTGCGAGCCGCCCTGCAGGCGGCTCGCAGGCGCGGCTGCGCGACGGTCCTGGTGACTTCCAACGGCCGTCCGCCGGGAAGCCCGGCGGACCTCATCATCGCCCCCGATGTCGGCCCCGAGGTGGTGGCGGGCTCCACCCGCCTCAAGAGCGGCACCGCGGCCAAGCTGGTCCTCAACACCCTGACCACGGCCGCCATGGTCCGGCTCGGCAAGGTCTATGACCGCTGGATGGTGGACTTGAAGCCCACCTCGTACAAGCTCAAGGCTCGCGGGGCCAGGATCGTGAGCCTGCTGGGGAGGGTCCCTCGGGCCCGGGCTGAGGCGCTCTTCCGGGAGGCCGGCGGCAGCGTCAGGACCGCGATCGTGATGGCGCGCCTGGGCTGCGGCCGCCGCATGGCCCGCGCGGTTCTCGACGGCTCCGGCGGCTCCCTGCGCCGCGCCCTCGGGGAACTCTAGTGCGCCTAGTCCCATGGACTTCTCCTGGGGCCTGTTTCTAGCGGTGTTCGTCGTGGCCGCGGCCGTGGCCTTCGACTTCGTCAACGGCTTCCACGACGCGGCGAACGTGGTGGCCACGATGGTGTCGACAAGGGCCTTCCAGCCGGAGACGGCTCTCGTGGTCGCGGCCTTGGCGGAGTTCCTCGGGCCCTTCCTGTTCGGGACCGCGGTGGCCAAGACCATCGGCGCGGGCATCATCGATCCCGCGGCCGCCACGACCGGGGTGGTCGTCGCGGCCCTGTTCGGGGCCATCCTGTGGGACCTCGTCACCTGGCACTTCGGTCTGCCCTCATCATCAAGCCACGCCCTTGTCGGCGGGTTGGGCGGCGCGGTGCTCGCCGGGTTCGGCGCAGGCAGCCTCAAGCTCCACGGCTTCGTTTCCGTGCTGGTCGTTCTGTGCGCCTCGCCCCTTGTGGGCGCGTTCGCGGGCTACTGGTTTCAGATCATCCTCAACTTCCTCTCCCGGGGCTTGACGCCAAGGGCCAACGACGGGTACAAGAAGCTCCAGCTGGTCTCAGCCGTCACGCTGGCGTTGTCGCACGGCACCAACGACGCCCAGAAATCCATGGGCATCATCGCCATGGCGCTCGTCTCGATGGGCTACCTCGGCGCCTTCTCGGTGCCGTGGTGGGTGATGGGCATGTGCGCCTCGGCCATCGCCTTGGGGACCGCGGTGGGCGGCTGGCGCATCATCAAGACCGTGGGGAACAGCATCTACAAGCTCAAGCCCATCAACGGCTTCGCGGCGCAGACGTCTTCGGCGGGCGTGATCATGGCCGCCGCCCTGCTGGGCTGGCCGGTCTCGACCACGCACATCGTGTCCTCGTCCATCGCGGGCGTGGGCTCGGCCGAGCGGATCAAGGCCGTGCGCTGGACCACGGCCTACGACATCGCCTTGGCGTGGGTCGTCACCATCCCGGCGTCCGCGGCCGTGGCCGCCGCGTTCTACTGGGCCGGGGCATTCGCCGTGAAGCTGGTCAGGGGGTTCTGATGGCGCTCAGAGACATCTTCTTCCCGCCCAAGAGGGACTTCGTCAAGATGCTCTACGAGCAGGCCAAGAAGACCTCGGAGGGCATGCAGTCCCTGCTCGAGTACATCCAAGACCCGACGCCGGAGAAGGGCAAGAGGGTCGGCGAGCTCGAAGGGGAGGCCGACGAGATGCGGCGCATCCTCATCGAGGAGCTGAACCTCTCCTTCATCACGCCCTTCGACCGGGAGGACATCAACGCCCTCTCGCGCAACATCGACGACATGCTCGACTACGCCAAGTCCACGGTCGAGGAGATGGTCCTCTTCGAGGTCAAGCCCACCGAGCACTTGAAGCGCATGAGCGAGGGTCTGGCCGACGCGGCCAAGGAGATCGCCGCCGCCATCCCCCTCATCACGACCCACCCCAGCGTCTGCACCCAGCACGTCATCCGGGCGAAGAAGTCGGAGAACTTCGTGGAGCACCGCTACCGCGAGGCCTTGGTCGAGCTCTTCAAGTCCGCGGACGTGGTCCACATCCTCAAGATGCGCGAGATCTGCCGCCACCTCTCGAACGCCGCCGACCGCGGCGACGAGGCCGCGGACATCATCAGCGACATAGTCGTCAAAATCACATGACCGAACGCGTCTTCGAGATGCTGTGGGACTGCGAATTCTGCTCGGCCAAGAAGCTGCTGGGCAAGACCCACCGCTACTGCCCCAGATGCGGCGCCCCGCAGAACCCGCAGAAGCGCTACTTCCCTTCCGACGCCGACAAGGTCGAGGCCAAGGACCACGAGTACCACGGCGCGGACAAACTGTGCCTGGCCTGCAAGACGGCCAACAGCGCGAAGACCAAGTTCTGCGTGGCGTGCGGCGGGTCCATGGCCGAGGGGAAGACCGTTCCTCTTGTCAGCGGCGGCGGCGCGGTGGGGCCGGCCAAGGAAGTGCTGGCAGAGGTGGACGCGCGGGAGGAGGCCAGGAAGTCCGCCCGGCGACGGCTCATCGCCAAGGTCGCGGCCGGCTGCGCCGGCCTGGTCTTGCTGCTGCTGGTCGTTTTGGCCGCTACCTCCAAGGAGGTCGAGCTTTCCGTCGCCGGGCGCCTCTGGGAGCGGGAGATCGACATCGAGGCCTTCCGCACGGTCAAGGAGAGCTCCTGGTGCGATTCGATGCCCGTGGACTCCTACGACGTGTCGCGGTCCCGGGAGGTCCGCTCCCACGACTCGGTGGCCGACGGCGAGGACTGCCGGACCGTGCGCCGCGACCGGGGCGACGGCACCTACAGCGAGGAAGAGGAATGCACGACCCGCTACCGCGACGAGCCGGTCTACGACGACATGTGCCGGTACTCGGTGGACCGCTGGGCCAGGCAGCGCTCTGAGGTCGCCAGGGGCGCTCTCTCCGAGCCCCCGGCGTGGCCCGAGGCTCGGCTGAGCCGCACGGGCCAGTGCCAGGGCTGCGAGCGCGAAGGGGCCCGCAAGGAGCGCTACACGGTGAACCTCCAAGGCGGGGGCAAGACCCACTCCTGCGCATTCGCCCAGGACCGGTGGGGGTCCTTCGCGGCCGGGTCCAGGTGGAAGGGCCGGGTCAACGCTCTCACGGGCCTCGACTGCCGGAAGCTCGAAGCCTTGAAGTAGGCGGTTTTGCGAACTTTCTTCTGCGAACTTTCTTCTTGACAGCGTACCAAGTCGAGGGTTATCCTAGTAATGAAAGGGTCGCGCTTTCCGCATGCCTATTTCACCGAATCTTGTGATAGCAGCATTGCTCGCTGCCGCCAGCTTCTGCCGCGCGGCCGATCGCTCGCAGGGGCAGGGACAGGGGCAGGGACAGGGACAGGGACAGGGGCAGGGACAGGGACAGGGGCAGGGACAGGGACAGGGGCAGGGACAGGGGCAGGGACAGGGACAGGGGCAGGGACAGGGGCAGGGGCAGGGGCAGAACGTGGTCACTACGCTGCCCACGCCCCCTGCGCCGTCTCCAGTCCCATCTCCGGCCCCAGCCCTAGATCCGGCTCAAGGCCCAGCGCCAGCTCCGGCGCCAGCCACAAGCGCCTCGCCCCAAGCATCAGGAGCACCCGGCCCCGGTTCGACAGATTTGCAGGCCACCATCGCCGTGGCCAGGGGCGTCCTTGCGAGCCAGCCCCAGACGCCCGAGATACAGGCAGCGATCAGAACGCTCGATGCCATCTCCAACGGCGAGTTTGGGGTCGATCTCAACGCGCTTGCCGGCCCCTTCGCAATGGCCGGCATGAAAACCAATACCACGGCCCCTCCCCAGAAAGCGCGGGAGGCTGCGCAGACGCGCCCGACGGGCCAATCCGCTCCGGAGGTGGGATTGCAGAGCCGGGTTCCCAGCCTGATTGACGTTCCGAGGACCTCCGGACGTGACTCCAAGCCGCCTCCCGGCGGAATCCCCATCGTCTCGGTCCGTGGTCCTGACGATGAATCCGATCTCACGGATGCCGAGCGGGCGCGGAAGGCGCTTTTGGAGACGAGCCATCTCCTGGACCAGAACCCCGATGATGCCGAGGCGCGGGGGAGCCGGGCGGAAGCCCTCAACATGATCGGGGATTTTGACGCGGCCGCCGAGGAGGCGGCCAAGGCCCTCCGGCTGGATCCCTCCTCCATCAAGGCTCTCAACGCCCGAGCCTACGCCAACAACAAGCGCGGCCTATACCTCCTCGCCTTGCAGGACGCCGACCTAGTCGTCAAGCTGGCGCCCGACAATGCCATGGGGCACCTGAACCGGGCCATGGCGTTGGAGGGCCTGGGTCGGTGGGAGGAGGCGCTCCGGGAATACGAGTTGGCCGCAAGGCTGGACCCGGCCATGAGGACATTCCTGAGGGACGCGCGGGCCCGGCATTCGGCCCACATCGCGATGAAAACGGGAGCGGCGGGGCTGATCTCCGGTCACTTGGCCTGGGCTTGCGCGGCGCTGCTCCTGGCCGCGGGGTCGTCTTTGGCGTTCTGGTTCTGGCTCAAAGCGACCAGGAAGCGGGCCGCGCTGGCGAGGGCGGTCGACGTGGGGGCCGTCGTCGGGGGCAACTACCGCATCGAGCGGGTGATCGGCGAGGGCGGCATGGGGAAGGTTTTCGAGGGTTTTGACACGGTAATCCGGCGGAAGGTCGCGATCAAGATGGTGCGCGCCGAGGTGCGCAAAGCGGTCGGCGACGCGCAGATCATCGAAGAGGCGAGGCTCGCGGCTCTCGCCCGGCATCCCAACATCGTCGAGATATTCGCCGTGCTCCAGGAGGCCGGGGAGATATTCCTGGTGTTCGAATTCGTGGCAGGGCGTCCTCTCTATGCGATCCTGCAGGCCAAGCGCCGGCTGTTCCTGCCCGAGGCGGTGCATATCCTGAGGCAGGTCGGCGCAGGGCTCGATTGCGCCCACGCCAAGCGGGTCATCCACCGCGACCTCAAGCCCGCCAACATCGTCATCTCGAATGAAGGCGTCGCGAAGCTCATGGACTTCGGCATCGCCCATCGCTCCGACGCGAAGGCCTCCCAGGAGACCTTGGCCGCTTCAGGGACGCTGCCGTACATGGCTCCGGAGCAGCACCAAGGCATCGTCTCCACGGAAAGCGACCTCTACTCGCTCGGCGTCGTGGCCTACGAACTGCTCACCGGGACAAGCCCGTTCCGCGATCCGAACCCCCTGGAGAAGAAAATGGGGATGTCGTTTCCTCCGCCGTCCAAGCTCGCAGCGGGCCTGCCTTCCCACGTTGACGCCGTCCTGGCCCGCGCCCTCGCCGCGGATCCCAAGGACCGCTTCCACTCCGGCACGGAGTTCATCGACGCTCTCGCCGTTTGACCGGTCCCGCCGGGATGGGCCCTTTGGAGCGCGGAAAATGGGCCTTTCGGCCGTAGGCGCCTCCCGCCCGCCGGTGCTATCATGAGAACATGAACTTCCACAAGACCCTTGCCGTCCTCGTTGCAGCCTTTGCCTTGGCCGCGCCCGGCTTCTGCGCCGTCAACAGCCCGACCCTCCTGACCCTCAAGGGCCTCGCCGGGGGCGACGAATTCGGGCTTCCCGACAACCAGCCTGCCACGGGATGGCCTGAGCTCGTGCTCAAGGTCGCCAGGAACGGCTCCTTCACCCCGGGCAACGGCGACATCCCCGCGACCCTGGGCCTGGCGAAGATAAAAGGCCCGAAGGATGCCACGCACCACTCCGATTACATCAACATCTGGGGCTTCGTGGACGAGAGCGGGACTTTCGTGGCGTTCTTCGTGACCCTGGTGTCCGAGGCCTGGACGCTCAAGGGCGACACCTGGGTGATCGAGCAGTGGCTCCACATGCTCGACATGGAAGGGACCGGCCAGCGGGCCTCCTACGCGGTCATCACCGAGAAGCTCGACGGCCAGGTCCTGGACTACAAGCCCGAGGCGATGGAGGTCCAGGGTCCGCCGGCCGTCCAGAACCGCAACGCGCTCTTGGAGATGTGGAAGGCCTACAAGCCCCAGCCCAAGGCGAAATAGCCGAGAGAAGGGGAGGAGGGGACATGAGGGGCGCGCGCGGCAAGACGGACAAGACGCTGGACAAGGTGGTGCGGGCCTTGAGCACGCACCCGGACGAGTCCATCAGCCCGCTCAAGCGCAAGATGGTCTCGGAGCCGCTTCCGTCGCGCGACGCCGTGATCGAGGCGGCCGAGGCCCTTCGCTCGGCGCTCTTCCCCGGCTACTACGGGGCCTACGAGTTCTCCCCGGCCGCCACGCCGCACGCCATCGGCACCATGGTCGACCACGCCCGCCGAATCCTAGAGGAGCAGATCCTGCGGGCCTTCTGCTTTTTCTGCGCCGTGAGCCGCTCCTCCTGCCGGAACTGCCGCCAGCGCGCCGCGGACCACGCGCGCCGGTTCCTGGCCGCCCTCCCCAGGGTGCAGGAGCTCCTCATGACGGACGTGCGCGCCGCCTTCGAGGGCGACCCGGCCGCCGTCTGCCCCGCGGAGACCGTGCTCTGCTATCCCGGCATCTTCGCCATCACCTACCAGAGGCTCGCCCACGAGCTCTACCGGCTTGAAGTCCCGCTCCTGCCGCGCATCATCACGGAGCACGCGCACGGCGTCACCGGCATCGACATCCACCCCGGCGCCTCCATCGGGAGGAGCTTCTTCATCGACCACGGCACCGGCGTCGTCATCGGCGAGACCACCACCATCGGGGACAACGTCCGGCTCTATCAGGGCGTGACCTTGGGCGCCAAGAGCTTCCCGCTCGACAAGCACGGCAACCCGATCAAGGGCGTGAAGCGCCATCCGGACGTGGAGGACGACGTGATCGTCTACGCGGGGGCGACCATCCTGGGCACGGTCCGCATCGGCAAGGGCTCGGTCATCGGCGGCAACGTCTGGCTGACGCGCAGCGTGCCGCCGGACAGCAGGGTCTCCCAGCAGACGGCCGACAAGCTCTAGTGTCCTTAGACTACGACCTTTACGTCGGCAAGGGGCTCTCCGAGCGCGAGCTCCTGAGCCTCATCCGCCACCGGATGGGGTTCAAGCTCACGGGCAGGAAGTTCGATGGGCCCGGCCTCTCCGGCGTGGTCTTCGAAGTGGACGCGGTCAGGAACGCCATCCTCCAGGAGGACCTGGGGCTCAGGATGGAGTTGTGCGTGGGCACCTGGATGGACCTCTCCGCCCACGACGAGAAGAGAGGCTACCTCGGGATCGAGACCATCGCGCGGCTCTCCGTTCACGTCATCAAGCAGGGCGCTTTCGACGCGCTCCTCCTCTTCAACGGCGAGACGCCCTGCCTGCTGCGCCGCTCCGGCGTCCTGCGCCTGCGCAAGGAGTTCTGGAAGAGCATGGGCCGGCTCTCGCTGGTCGACGTCCCCTACAAGCTCGAGGACCTTCCGTCGCTCTAGGCGCCAGGCTTGACCTGCGGTCCTAGACCAAGCCCAAGCCTGGCACCTGTTGACATCGCCCCGGCGAAGCGGTATCTTCACGCAGGTGCCAGGTTTGCCCAGGTGCCAGGCTTGGTATAGGGTCAAGCTACAGGGTTCAAGCCAGGCGCCTAGGAGGATGCCATGCCTGAGAAGGAGATCGGGAAGTTCACACACTATTTCGCCCATGTCTCTGTCGGGGTCATCGCCTTGACGGACGGCTTGAAGGTGGGGGACACCATCCATGTGAAGGGCGTGCACGACGACTTCACCCAGAAGGTGGAGTCCATTGAGATCGAGCACAAGAGCGTCCCGGAAGGCAAGCCGGGAGAGGCCGTCGGCGTCAAGGTGGCCGCGAAGGTCCACCCGCACGACCGGGTCTTCAAGGTCGAGTAGCGGCTACGACCTCGACCAGTTCGATCTCGAAGACCAGGATCGAGCCTCCGGGGATGCGGGGAGGCCGGCCGTCGTCTCCGTAGGCGGTTTCGGGGGGGCAGACCGCCCTGGCCTTGCCGCCGGGCTTGAGCTTCTGGACCACTTCCGTCCAGCATGGGATGACGCCGCCTGTCAGATTGAACTCTAAGGGCTGGCCCTTCTTGTAAGAGCTGTCGAACACGGTGCCGTCGGTGAGCGCCCCGACATAGTGGGCTTTGACCGAGTCGGCCGGGGTGGGCGATGTCCCGGTCCCGGCCTTCATCTCCGTGTAGATGACGCCGGAGGGGGCGCGGACCGCGTTCTTCTCCTTGGCCGCGGCCTCGAGGAACACGGCGTTCTTCTTCTTTTGCGCCTCGAGCCGGACCGCGGTGCGCGCCCGGTCGAGCTCCTGGATCTTCGGGCCGTAGGCGGACATATCCACCTGGAGCTTGCGGCCGGCGACGCCGTCCTGCAGGCCCATGGCCACGAAGGCCGATTCGGCCGGGGTGAGGTCGAAGGCGGTGATGGAGTTGCTCAGGGCCACGCCCAGGGCATAGAGGACTTTGGCCTCCTCGGTGGCCAAGGCCGGCGCTTTTCCGGCGTCCTTCTTCTCTTTCTGCGCGAAAGCAGTCCCCGTCAATGCCGCCGCAAGCGCGACCGCGATCCATGTTCTCATTGGGCCTCCGGTGGGGTCTTGAAATTTCAAGACCTGACCCCAAACATGCGCTATAATAGCAGAAATGACGCTTGAGAAGACCATTTACGTGGACTGTCCCTGTTGCGGCGCCAGGATTGAGGCCCTGCGGGAGAATGGCAAGGTCCTCCAGCATTGGGCCAAGCCCCTAGCCAAGGATAAGGAGGGGGACCCCATCAAGGCCGCGACCGAGAGGATGAAGGCCGAGAAGGAGCGTCTCAGCAAGTACCTCGACGGCGCCAAGGACGTGCTGGCGGACCAGAAAAGGGCGGCCATGGAGAAGTTCGAGAGGGAGAAGGAAAGGATCAAGCGGGAGAAGGACGACTCGCCCCCGCCTCGGCCATTCGATCTCGATTAGGCCGAGGCCAGGACCTTGCCCGCCCGGTGCTTCCTCAGCGGCCTAGGAGTCTTGTTGGGCGCGGCGCCCAGCTCGGGCAAGGCCATCTGTCCGGCCTTGAGGCGCTCCATGGCGACGGCGACGGCTTTCTCCAGCTGGGGGTCGTCGCCGGCCACGAAGGAAGCCGGGTCCCACTCGACTTCGACGTCGGGGTCCACCCCGCGGTTCTCGACGCCCCAGCCAGGGCCGTGGAACCAGAAGGCGTACTCGGGCTGGGTCGCCAGCCCCTGGTCCACGAAGCGTCTGCGGCCGTCGATGCCCACGACGCCGCCCCAAGTGCGTTTCCCCACCAGCACGCCGAGCTTCAAGGACTTGAAGGCCTGGGAGAAGATGTCGCCGTCCGAGCCGCAGCGCTCGTCGCAGATCGCCACGATGGGCCCCCGCACCGCGTGCTCGGGATAGGTGAGGGCGACCCCCATGCGCCTGCGGGCGCAGCCCACGGGCCTGCGCGCCAGCTTGCTGATGACCATGCCCGAGACGAAGCCGCCGCCGTTGAACCGGACGTCCACGACGAGCCCGTCCTTGGCGGACTCGGTGTAGAGGCCGCGGTGGAACTCGATCAAGCCCTGGCAGCCCATGTCCGGGATGTGGAGGTAGCCGAGCCTGCCTCCGGAGAGCCTTGAGACGAGCTCCCGGTTCGCCCGGACCCAGTCTCGGTAGCGGGCCTTGCTCTCGTCCGCGATGGTGCGGACCGTCACCTCCCGGGACTTGGCCGGGTCGGACGAGGCTCCCACGCGCAGGGTCACCGGGACGTCCACCCGGTTGGCCAGGAGGGTGTTGGGATGCACGGGGCTCTTCACTTCCACGCCGTCCACCGCGAGCAGGTAGTCCCCCTCCTTGACGCCCACGCCCGAGGCCGACAGCGGCGAGCCGTGTCCCTTCATCCAGCCGTCCCCGGCGTAGATGCGCTTGAAGCGGTAGCGGCCGGAGGCGTCGGGCTCGATATCCGCGCCCAGGAGTCCGATGCGGTACTGGGGGGGCGCGGCGTAGTCGCCCCCGAACTCGTAGGCATGGGAGGTGTTGAGCTCGCCCTGCATGTCCCAGATGAGGTCCGAGAGCTCGGAGCGCGTCGCGACCTTGTCCAAGAGGGGGCGGTAGCGGTCCCGGACCCCTTTCCAATCGACGCCGGAGAGGTCCTGGGTCCAGAAGAAGTCCCGCTGGTCGCGCCAGGCCTGCAGGTAGATCTGCCGCCACTCCTTCCTGGGCTCGACCTCGAGCCGGACGCGGTTGAGGTCCAGCCAGCCGCTCTCCGGGCCCGGGGAGTCGCCGCCGGGCGCGTCGGCGGGAGGCTTCTCTCCCGCCTTGACCACGCGCAGACGCTTCTCGACGCGGACCAGCATCTTCTCGCCGTTGCGGCCTACGCTGAAGTCCGAGACGCCCGAGCAGACGACGTCGTGCTTGCGCAGGGCGAAGTCCCAGGCCTCGATCGAGGCCGAGGGCTTGTCCTCGCCGCTGATCCAGTCCTTGCCGAGCATGCCCGTCTTGGGCACGGCCAGCATGAGGAGCTTCCCCTTGACCGCGGCGAGCCTGGCGTAGTCGCCCTCCTTGACCGGGACTTCCTCGATGCGCCGGCCGATGCCGTCGAAGTCGATCGAGAAGGCGGTCTCCTTGTGGGCGTCTTTCTTCCCGTCCTTCTTCTTCTCCTCGGGCTTGGGCATGGGGAACAGCGGCGAGTACTCCGATGCCTTGAGCGTCGCGAGGTAGGGCTTCACCATGTGGTAGAAGGTGGAGTTGAGTTCGGCCGAGTCGAGCACCGGGTTGAAGTGCCGCTGGGAGAGGAAGGCCAGATATTTCGCTTCAGGGTCGAACACCGGGGCGCGGTTGTAGAACTCGCAGTCCGTCACGCCGTGGGCCGTCTTCGCCTTCGCGTCGTAGACCCGGATGGAACTGCCATAGTAGAACTCGCCGTGGGTGCGTTCGGGCTTGACATAGGCGAGGTAGCGTCCGTCGGGGGACCAGGAGAGGTCGGCGATCTCGCTGATCCGGCCCTGGTCGATGACCTCGGCCGCGCCTTTCTTGAGGTCGACGAGGTGCAGGCGCAGACGCTCGTCGGCCGCCGCGGCCAGGTCGTGCTTGGGCGAGGCCGAGAGCTCCCACAGGAATCCCATGCCCAGGTTGCCGAGTCGGGCCTCGCGCTCCCCGGAAGCCGCGCTCCATATCTCGAGCCCCTCTTCGCCGCCCTCGTCGCCGACCACGAGGACCCTCTTGCCGTCGGCCAGCCAGCATCCCAGCCGGTAGCGCACGCCCTGGCGGGCTCCCAGCTGGCGCACCGCGCCCTCCCAGTTCGACATCGCAAAGGGCTTGCCGCGCGTCGTGACGAGCACGCTTGTCCCGCGGGGATGGAGCTGGCAGTCGGTGAGATAGCGGTCGGCCGGGACGAACTTGCGGGCCAGGCCGGTCTTGGCGCTGCCGGTGCGGATGCGCAGGCGATTGTCCTGCGAGCGCGCCGGATCGAGGAGCCAGATCTCGGCTCCCTTCTGGTAGACGACGCGCTTCCCGTCCGTCGAGGGGAATCGGACGTAGAAATCCATGTGGTGGGTATGGCGCTTCAGGTCCGAACCGTCGGCCTTGACGGAGTAGATGTTCCCGTGGTCCTCATGGTCCGAGAGGAAGAAGACCCGGTCGCCGACCCACATGGGAGCGACCGCGTTGCCAGCCAGCTCCACGAACTTGCGGAAGCTCTGGCTGCGCATGTCGCCGGTCCAGAGGACGCCGCAGAGCCCCCCGCGGTAGCGCTTCCACCTGGCCGGGTCGAGGTAGTTCCTGCCGATCACGACGCGCCTGCCGTCCGGGTGGAGGGCCGCCGTGACCGCCTGGCCGATGGGAAGCTCCGCGATGCTCCCGTTCGACAGCGCCACGGTGAAGAGCCGCGTCTCCCGTGTCGTGGGGCTGGCCAGGGAGCTCCGGAAGACCACCTTGCGGCTCTCCGGCGTCCAGCCTACCGTGACCGTGGCGGCGTTGTGCCAGGTCAGCCGCCGGGCCTCGCCGCCCTCGGCCGGGATGATATAGATGTTGGCGGTGTCCTCCTTGGTGGAGGTGAACGCGATCCACTTGCCGTCCGGCGAGAAGTGGGGGAAATTGACCTCGCCGGGCCAATGCGTGAGCCTGCGGGCCGAGCCGTCCTTCACGGATGCCGCCCAGAGGGAATCCTCGCACACGAACGCCATCAGGTCCCGATGGACCGTCGGATAGCGGAGATAGCCGTCGTTGTGGTCGTTCTGCGCCATGGTCGTTCTCCTTGGGAGCGTCCGGAGAGTAAACAAATTTCAGAGGGACTGAACTAGGGGCGGGCGGCCGTTGATGCGACGAGCTCGTAGACGGCGGTGTCGGCCATGATGGGGCCGGACTCGGGGATGCGTTTCTGGAAGACCCTCCGGGCATGGCGGGACATGAACCGGCTCCAGTCGTCCTTCCGCCCTTCGGTGAGCCGGAGGTACTTGCGGCCGGGGCTCTGCCACCGGGCCAGTTCGAGCCGGTTGACGAGGATGTGGGTGATCCCGGCCTCCCGGAGCGTGCGATGGATGTCCTCGGGGCCGGCGCTTCGGCTGATCCACCACTGCAGGGGGTACTCGTCGTAATAGCTCATCACCACCGCGTCCCTGCGGCAGCGGAAGCGCCGAGCCTCGCCGAGGAAGAGCACCTTGGCGTCCGGCGGCGTGTTCGCGTTGACGAAGTCGATGGCGGGCTGGACCGGGCAGTGGTAGGATGCGTGGGGGACGGCGAGGTAGCCCGCGGCGTCGGCCCGGCCGAGCACGACCTCGGTCGCTCCCAGGACCTTAAACCAGGTCATGACGTAGACGACCTGGAACACGAAGGCATAGGCCAGCCCTGCCCGGAGCACGACCCGGAGCTTGCGGTCGAACCCCGCGTCGAGCGCCATCGCGGTCAGGACGCACGCCAGGGGCAGGCTCGGCAGGGCATAGCGGACCATCCTGGTCGTCAGGCTCCAGGAGAGCCACAACCCGAGCCAGGAGAGCCAGAAGAACCTGGGCGCCCCGGCGCGCAAGCGCCCGAGCAGGACCACGGGCACTGACATGAACAGGAGCGAGCCATGGTCCATGTTCTCGAAGCAGACTCGCCAAGGGTGCGTGAGCCAGAAGGCGAGGGCCTTCCAGGAGCCGAAGACCTCGGCGGGGCGCACGGCTTCAGCGTCCTGCATGAGCTCGCGCCACCTGGGCACGGCGACGTCGGCGAAGCGTTCGTGGAAGAGTGGGAAGAGCGGGTTGCCGTAATGCAGGGCGTTCTTGACGCACCAAGGCGCCGCCATGAGAACGGCCGCGCCGGCGAAGAGCGCCAAGTCCATCCGACGCTCCGGTCGGACCCATCCTTCGGACGGCCGCTCCCGCCAGGTCCAAAGGAGGCCTAGGGCCAGGACAGGGAGCAGGGGCCAAGCCTGATATTTGGAGCCCATGGCGAAACCCGTCAACACCCCGGCGGCGACGGCCCAGGTCCGCTCCTGTGCCGATAGGCATCTCGCCAAAGCCAGGAGGGCCGCGGTCTGGAACACGGCCTGGCCGTGCTCCACGGCCGCCTTCCAGGACATGGCGGACACCAGGGGGATGCCGTAGAACAGGGCCGCGGCCAGGATGCCGGCGTTCCTGCCCGCGAGCCTGCGGCCCAACGCGTAGGTCAGGACGGCGGCCTCGCATCCGAAGGACCAATGGAGGACCCTGCAGAGGAGCTCGCCGCCTAGGGGCAGGGCGATGCCGTAGAGCATCTGGACCATGAGGGGCAGGCCTGAATAGAGCAGTTCCGGCATGGGCACGATGCCGCCCTTGGCCCAATACACGTCGGGCAGGGCCAAGTGATAGACGAGGGCGTCGTAGAAGATCTCGGGCATGAGGGCGCCGTAGAAGTCGAACCCTGCCAGGACCGCCAGGATCAGGGCCAGGAATCCCTCCCATCCCTTCCAGCGCTCTTGCTCGGGCTCTTTCGGCGCCGGCTGGGAAGAGCCGCCGGGCATCCGAGGGACGAGCAGGCTGAAAGCGAATCCTGCCAGCCCCGAGCCCAGGAGCACGGCCAGGGCCCAGGTCCTCCAAAGGCCCGCCAGGCCCAAGCCCAGCATGGCCAGCCCGAAGGCGCCCCATCCCAGGGCCGAGCCCAGCAAGAGCCTCTCAAGCCGGTCTTCGGGATCGAGCGCAAGGCCTCTGAGGACCGCCTGTCCGAGGCCGCAGGCCGATGCATGGAGCAGGGCCAGCCAGGCGCCGGCTCCGGCCGCGTTGAGCCAGACCGAGGCATCGGCCCGGCTCAGAGGGGGGAGGACCGCGCGCCAATGGGACCAGAGCTGGCGCAGATGCTCCATGGGCATCTTGGCGTAGAAAAAGACGCCCACGACCGCGATCGCCGCGAAGGCGACGACCTGGGCCGCCGCAGGGTGAAGCCGCCATTCGAACGCGGCCGGGGCCGCAGACGGGGGGGGAGGGGGCTCTCTGTGCCGCTGGGGCCGGTGACGACGGCTCATTTGGGTCATTGTAAATAATATGGCGTCTGATGTTCACCAAAGCCGCTACCGCATCATCTTCTGCTTCTCTAGCAAACCACCGATCATTATTTTCCTGTACCTGAACACGGCAGAGACTCTCCGAAAGGCCGGAAGCCGGCAAGATCCCTACGAGCAGTTCAAGGCAATGTTGCGTTGCGGTGAGGTTGCCCACGATCCGGATGATCCAAAGACGAAAAAGTGGATCATCGCCCAAGAAGGCGGAAGCATCAAATAAGAGAAAACCGTTGCCGCGCCGATTCCCGAATTTTGCTATTGTATCAGTCTGTCTTCGAAAAAGATGCCTGACCGAACCTATCCGGCCCACCCGGACATCGAGAAGGTCCTCCTCACCGGGCCCCAGATCCAGGCTCGCATCGCGGAATTGGGGGCCCAGATATCCCGCGACTACGCGGGCCGGTCCCTGATCATGGTGAGCATCCTCAAGGGAAGCGTGATCTTCCTGGGGGACCTCATGAGGGCGGTTTCGGTCGATTGCTCCGTGGATTTCATCGGGCTTTCCTCGTATTCCGGCGCCAAGTCGAGCGGCGTGGTGCGCCTGACCCTGGACCTAAGGGAGAACCCGGAGGGCAAGGACATCCTCATCGTCGAGGACATCGTGGACACGGGCCTGACCATCCACTATCTCATGGAGAACCTCAAGACCCGGGGCCTGAGGTCGCTCGAGGTCTGCACGTTCCTCAGCAAGCCCGAGTGCCGCAAGATCGAGGTGCCGCTCAAGTACGTGGGGTTCGACATCCCCAACGAGTTCGTCGTCGGCTTCGGGCTGGACTACAACGAGAAGTTCCGCAACCTGCCCTTCGTCGGCGTCATGAGACCCAACGGTGGAAAATAAGAACGCCAAGCAGCTCGTCCTCTGGGGGCTGGCCTTCATCTTCGTCATCCTGGTCTTCCAGAACATGAAGACCCCGCCGCTGGAGAAGGAGATCCCCTACTCCGAGTTCAAGTCCAAGGTGAAGGCGGGCGAGGTTACCCAGGTCCGCGTGCGCGCCGACCTCATCCGCGGGGAATACAAGGATGGAGGACAATCCCGGCGCTTCAAGACGCTGCCCATGCCGGACCTCAAGCTCGTGGAGGACATGGAGTCGGCCAAGGTCCCCCACTTCCAGGGCGAGCCGGACCGGAGCTGGGTGACCAGCCTGATCATGAACCTCGGCTGGATCGTGCTCTTCTTCGCGCGGTGGTACGTCCTGGTGGTGCGGCAGGTCCAGGTCGGGGGCAAGCAGGCCCTCTCCTTCGGCCGCAGCCGCGCCAAGATGGTCGACGACAAGAAGGCCAAGAAGACCACCTTCGCGGACGTGGCCGGCTGCGACGAGTCCAAGGAGGAGCTCCAGGAGGTCGTCGAGTTCCTCAAGAGCCCCGACAAATTCCAGAAGCTCGGCGGCAAGATGCCCCGGGGCGTGCTCCTCTTCGGCGCGCCGGGCACGGGCAAGACCCTGCTGGCCCGGGCGGTCGCGGGAGAGGCGGGCGTGCCCTTCTTCATGGCTTCGGCCTCCGAGTTCGTGGAGATGTTCGTGGGCGTGGGGGCGTCGCGCGTGCGGGACCTCTTCGACCAGGCCAAGAAGGCGGCGCCATCCGTCATCTTCGTAGACGAGCTCGACGCCGTCGGCCGCCACCGCTTCGCCGGCATCGGCGGCGGCCATGACGAGCGCGAGCAGACCTTGAACCAGCTCCTGATCGAGCTCGACGGCTTCGAGCAGAACCAGGGCATCATCTTGATCGCCGCGACCAACCGCCCCGACGTGATCGACCCGGCGCTGCTTAGGCCCGGCCGATTCGACCGGCAGATCTTCATCCCCGTCCCGCACCTCAAGGGGCGCGAGGAGATCCTGCGCGTGCACGCCAAGGCCGTGAAGCTCGGCCCCGACGCGGACCTGAGCATCGTCGCCCGCCGCACCGTGGGCTTCTCCGGGGCGGACCTCGCCAACGTCATCAACGAGGCCGCCCTCCTGGCGGCTCGGCGGGGCAAGGAGGCCGTCGACCTCTCCGACCTCGAGGAGTCGATCGAGCGGGTGATGGCCGGCCCCAAGAAGCGCTCGAACCTGATGTCCGACCACGAGAAGAAGATCGTGGCCTACCACGAGTGCGGCCACGCCCTGGTGGCGAAGCTCCTGCCGCACACCGACCCGGTGCACAAGGTCTCCATCGTCTCGCGAGGCCACGCCCTGGGCTACACCCTGCAACTCCCGAAGGAGGACAAGTACCTCACGACCCGCACCGAGATGAACAACCGGCTGGCCGTGCTCCTGGGCGGCCGGTCGGCGGAGGAGATGGTCTTCTCGGATGTCACCTCGGGCGCCGCCGACGACCTCGCCAAGGCCACGGCCTTCGCTTCCAAGATGGTCATGGAGTTCGGCATGAGCGAGCGGCTCGGAGCCCTCTCCCTCAAGAAGCCCGACCAGGAGATCTTCCTCGGCCGCGACATCGCTCAGAAAGGCGGGTACTCGGAGCGCACGGCCGAGATCATCGACGAGGAGGTCAAGCGCATCGTCGACGAGGCCCAGGCCAAGGCGCGCGACCTCCTCCAGAAGAACAAGAAGATACTCGACGACTTGGCCGCCAAGCTCTTCGATAGCGAGGTGATCTCCGGGGAAGACATCGACGTCATCGTCCAAGGGGCGCCGGCCTAAAGCGGTCATCATGAGCGAGAGGCTCTTCGGGACCGACGGGGTGAGGGGCATCCCGGGTCAGCATCCCCTGACGCCGGAGATGGTGCGCTCCATCGCCCGGGCCGCGGCGGGGCTCCTCCTCAAGCGGCGGCCGAGCGTCAACGGCGGCGGGCCGTTCATCGTGATGGGCCGCGACACCCGGGCCTCAGGTCCTGCGCTGTGCCGGTCCCTGGCGCGGGGCTTCTCGGCCGCGGGCTGCCGGACCTGGGACCTCGGCGTCGTGCCCACGCCCGCGGTGTCCTACCTCGCCTGCGGGCTGAAGGCTCTCTGCGGCGTCACGGTGTCGGCCAGCCATAACCCCGCCGAGTTCAACGGCATCAAATTCTTCATGGGGGACGGCCTCAAGATGCCGGAGCCCCTCGAGGCCCGGATCGAGAGGCTGGTGACGAAGCCCCCGGCCTGCGCGGGGAAAGCGCCCGGTTCGGGACGCGGTCGGAGACCGAGCGTCCCCTGCGCCATCAGGAAAGGCGTGGGCGGCAGGGGAGAGGCGGTTGACGGCCGCGGCCTGGCGGGACGCTATGGCGAGTTCCTGCGCAGCGTCTTCCCGGCCCATCTGGATCTGGGCGGCATGAGGATCGTGGTCGACTGCGCGCATGGCGCCGCCTCCGCGATCGCTCCCGGGCTCCTCGAGGACCTGGGCGCCGAGGTCGTCAGGCTCGGCTGCGCCCCCGACGGCTCCAACATCAACGAAGGCTGCGGCGCCCTGGAGACCCGAGCCATGCGCCGGAGGGTCCTTGAATCCCGCGCCCACGCCGGCGTCGCGTTCGACGGCGACGCCGACCGCGCCATCTTCTGCGACGAGAAGGGCCGGATCGCCGACGGCGACGCCCTGATCGCCCTGGCGGCGCTCAGGCTCAAGCGCATCGGCATCCTGCGCGACGACAAGGTGGTCGTGACGGTCATGACCAACCTTGGCCTGGTCAAGTTCCTCGAGAACGAAGGGATCGCGTCGGTGATCGTCCCGGTGGGGGACCGCAACGTGGCGGACGCCATCGAGGAGGGGGGCTTAAGCCTGGGCGGCGAGGCGTCCGGGCATCTCATCTTCCGGTGCTTCGCTCCGACCGGCGACGGGATCGTGACGGCGCTCGAGACCCTCGCCGCGGTGCGCGAGTCGGGCCGGAGCTTCAGCGGGGCCCTGCCCCGCTACCGCGTCTTCCCACAGATCCTCAGGAACGTCCCGGTCGCGAAGAAGGTCCCGCTCAAGCGTCTCCCCGCTTTCCTCAAGAGGGTCCGCGTCCACGAAGGCCGCATGAAAGGCTTCGGCCGCGTCGTGGTCCGCTATTCCGGGACCGAGCCGCTTTTCCGCATCATGGTCGAGGGGCCGTCCGCCGCGCAAGTCAGGCGCATCACGGCCGACTTGACCAAGGCCTATCTTTATGAGAGCAGACAGGAGGAATCATGCCTTTTGCGTCCCACGTGAAGCTCGGAGTCAACATCGACCACATCGCCACCCTGCGCCAGGCCCGCAAGGAGAGCGAACCCGACCCGGTCGCGGCCGCCCGGGTCTGCAAGGCCGCCGGCGCCGACATGATCGTAGCCCACCTGCGCAAGGACCGCCGGCACATCCAGGACCAGGACCTCTTCAGGCTCTGCGAGCTCAAGGGCGAGACGCACCTGGAGCTAGCCGCCGACCCGGAGATGGTGGCCATCGCGCTCAAGGCCAAGCCGTCCTCCGTCTGCCTGGTCCCCGAGACGCAGCGGGAGGTGACGACCCTGGGCGGCCTCGACCTTTCCGACCCGAGGGACCGCCGGCTCGAGTCCGCGGTGAAAAGGCTCAGGAAGGCGGGGATCGAGGTCAGCCTCTTCGTCGGTCCCGACCCGGTCAGCATCCGGCGCGCCAAGGCTCTGGGCGCCGACACGGTGGAGCTGTGCACCACCGTCTACGCCCAGGCCCGGGAGAAGAAGAAGGTCGCCGCCGAGCTCGAGACCTTGGCGTTGGCCGGGTACCTGGCGCACGAACTGGGCCTCGGCCTGCACGCGGGCCACGCCCTGGGCTATCACAACGCGCGGGCCGTGGCGCGCCTGCCCCACATGGCCTGCCTGAACGTCGGGTTCTCCATCGTGGCCCGCGCGGTCTTCGTGGGGCTGAGAACGGCGGTGGGGGAGATGAAACAACTCATCAGTTGAGCCTTGCTCAACTGATGAGTTCTGGTTTGACGGTCATTATGAAGGAGCTCCTTGAACGGCGAGCCCGAGAAGGCTCCGCCTTCTCGGGCTGACACATGTGCGGCATCGTAGGTTATATCGGGTCCAGGCCCGCGGTCCCCATCCTCATGGAGGGCCTGCGCCGGCTGGAGTACCGGGGCTATGACTCGGCTGGGATCGCCGCCTTGGCGGGCGGCGTCATCGACCGCCGGCGCGCCTCGGGGAAGCTCGGCAACCTCGACGCCCTCCTGCGGGACGCGCCCTTGAAGGGCACGCTGGCCATCGGCCACACGAGGTGGGCGACCCACGGCAAGCCCTCGGAAGAGAACGCCCATCCGCACATGGACTGCACGAAAAGCCTCGTGGTGATCCACAACGGCATCATAGAGAATTACCTTGAAATCAAAGATGCCCTGACTGCGTCAGGGCATAAATTCGAGTCGGAGACCGACACCGAGGCCGTGGTGCATCTCATCGAGGAGAAGATCAAGGCCCTGAGCAAGCGCGCCAGGGCCGACTTCAACGATCCGCTCCTTTTCGAGGCGGTCCGGCAGGCTTTAAACGAGGTCCGCGGGGCCTACGCGCTCGCGGTGCTCTGGTCCAAGGCGCCCGGCACCATCATCGCGGCCAAGACCGCCTCGCCCCTCGTCATCGGGCTCGGGACCGGGGAGAGCTTCCTGGCCTCGGACGTGCCCGCGTTCCTTGAGCACACGAGGAACGCGGTCTTCCTCGATGACGGCGAGATGGCGGTGCTCAAGTCCGCCGGGTGCTCCTATTTCACCCTGGCCGGCAAGAAGGTGCGCAAGCAGGTCCACCCCATCGCGTGGGACCGGACCATGGCGGAGAAGGCCGGGCACAAGCACTTCATGATCAAGGAGATCCACGAGCAGCCCGAGGCCTGCGAGGACTCCATGCGCGGGAGGCTCTACCCCCTGAGGGACGGCGTTCTCCAGCGCGAGGCGGGCCTCGACCCCGCCGTGCTCCGGGGCCTGAGGCAGATATACCTCGTGGCCTGCGGGACCGCCCACCACGCCTGCATGATCGGCCGCTACTGGATCGAGGACCTGGCCGACGTCCCGGCCCAGGTCGAGATCGCCTCCGAGTTCCGCTACCGGGAGCACGTGCTGGGCCCCAAGGACCTGGTCGTGGCCGTCAGCCAATCCGGCGAGACCGCCGACACCCTGGCCGCCGTGCGGTCCGCCAAGGACAAGGGCTCCAAGGTCTTCGCCGTGTGCAACTGCGTGGGCTCGGCCATCACGCGCGCGGCCGACTTCGTCCTCTACACCCGCTGCGGCCCCGAGTGCGGGGTGGCCTCGACCAAGGCCTTCATCGGACAGCTCACGGGCCTGGCCTTGTTCGCGGTCCACGCCGGCATCGCGCGCGGGTCCCTCAAGGAGGCCCGGGCGCGGGAGATCGTCGAGGACCTGGTGAGGATCCCGGGCCGCATCCGGGCGGCCTTGAAGCTCGAGCCCCGGATCATCGAGATCGCCGAGGCCCTCCACAAGAAGAGCAATTTCCTCTACATCGCCCGGCACCTCAACTTCCCGATCGCCATGGAGGGGGCGCTCAAGCTCAAGGAGATCTCCTACATCCATGCCGAGGGCTACGCGGCCGGGGAGCTCAAGCACGGCCCCATCGCCCTGGTGGACGGCGATATCCCCGTCATGGTGATCGCGACGCGGTCCAAGGTGCAGGACAAGCTCGCGTCCAACGTCATGGAGGTGCGGGCCCGGGGAGGGCGGTGCATCATCCTGTGCGCGGAGGGCGACAAGGTCGACGCGGGCAAGGACGACTACGTCCTGCGCCTGCCGCCCATGGACGAGCTCCTCTCTCCCATCGTCAACGTGGTGCCGCTGCAGCTGCTGGCGTACCATATCGCGGTCCTGAGGGGCTGCGACGTGGATCAGCCGAGGAACCTCGCGAAGAGCGTCACTGTCGAATGAAACGATCGTTTGAGCCCGTCGCGCCGTCTCCCGACGCCGCCGGTGCGGACCGGCCGGCCGCGGTCTTGCCCCGGCGCTGGAGGAGGCTGGGTCTGGCCGCGGGCATCGGACTGGCGGCCGTCATCGTCCTGACGCGCCAGCCTGTCCTCGAAACCCTGGCGGGCGTGGCCGCCAACTTCAAGGAGCGCCGCGGCCAGCGCGCCTCCCTGGGAGTCCATATCGATGAGGCCCACCGCCTGGGCCTCGACTACGCCACCATCGTCCGGGAGCCCGAAGACCATGTGGGCCAGCCCGTGGTCTGGTGCGTGGACCATCCGTCCTGGGGGACGGCCTATCTCGCGGGCAAGCCTTCCGAGCCCCTCGTGCTGGAGAACGAGTCGGCCTTCCCGCTCAACTCCCCGACTTCGGGCGGCCGCTGCGCGGTCGTGGTCGCCGTGGTCTCGGGGGTCCAGGAGAACGGGATCGTGCTGCGGTATGCGGGGGCGCCCTAGGATGAGGAGTCGCGCCCCCACTTCTGCGCGCCTCCCCGTGGGGGAGGCTTGCGAGCTAGGCCTCGACATCGTGGAGATCGCGCGCGTCAGGCGCGTGGCGAAGAAGGCGCCGCGGTTCCTGACCCGCGTCTTCACCCCGGAGGAGACCGCCTACTGCCGGACCCAGGCGAACCCCTGGCAGCACTTCGCGGTCCGGTTCGCCGCCAAGGAGGCGGTCTGGAAGGCGCTCGGCCGGCTGGACCTGACGCTGAAGGACATCTCGGTCTCCCGCACGCCCCGGGGCAAGCCCGGGGTCCTGATCAAGGGGCGCAAGACGCCCGAGGTCAGGCTCAGCCTGTCGCACTGCGAAGCCTACGCCGCCGCCGTGGCTCTCCATGTCAAAGCCTGACACCGTTTCGAAGCAAGAACTGAGGAGCGCCCTGGTCCGGCGAGAGCCCGCGGATCACAAGGGCGCCTTCGGGCACCTGCTGATCCTGGCGGGCTCCACGGGCATGGCGGGAGCGGCGATCCTCGCTTGCCGGGCGGCCCTGCGCTCCGGCGCGGGCCTGGTGACGCTGGCGGTGCCCGCCTCCCTGCAGGGGGTCGTGGCGGCCGCGGCGCCTGAAGCACTCACCATGGGACTTCCCGAGGCCGGCGGGTGCCTCCGGCCGGAGGGAGTCTCGCGCGTCAAGGAAGCCCTGGAGGACAAGGAATTCACGGTCCTGGCGCTCGGCCCCGGCGTCTCGACTCACCCCGAGACCGTCAAGTTCGTGGTCCATGTGCTGGGATCCGTCCCGCTGCCCGCGGTCGTGGACGCCGACGCGCTCAACAACCTGGCCCTTCAGGAGCGAGCATCGGTCGGGCAGATGCTGCGCAACCGCTCCGGAGGCGCCATCTTCACGCCCCACCCGGGAGAGATGGCGCGGTGCCTGCATTCGAGCGTGGCCGAAGTGCTCAAGGACCGGGAGTCGGCGGCCAAGAGGCTGGCCGGCGAGTGGGGTGGCGTGGTGGTCCTCAAGGGCCTCGGCTCGGTCGTCACGGACGGCGAGCGGTCCGTGCGCAACGCCACCGGCGGGGCTGGGCTGGCGAAAGGAGGCTCCGGCGACCTTCTGACGGGCCTCATCGCCGGGCTCTGGACGCAGATGATAGCCTCGGGACGCACGGCAGGGAACCGGTCCTTCATGGCCGCCGCCCTGGGCTGCCACCTCCATGGCCTGGCCGGCGACTTGGCGGAGAAGGAGCTGACTCCCTGGGCCGTCACTCCGAGCGACGTGCTGGGCCGTTTCCCCGCCGCGTTCAAGGCGGTGTCAGGGGCCAAGTCTCGGTCGTCCTGACGCCGTCCAGGCGGCGAAGGGGAGCAGGAACGGGAGGTAGAGCAGGCGGTGGCGCGTGGCGCTCCCCAGGTCGACCTCGGTCAAGGCGCTCGCCATCCACGCGATGAGGAAGAACACCGCGAGAGGGGCGCGCTCCGCCCGGCCGCCGTGACGCCATAGCCCGACGACAGCGAGCAGGCACAGCCCCAGCAGCCCCAGGTTCTCCAGGGAAGCCAACAGCCGGCCGAGGTTCCCCCGGATCGGGTAGAACCCCGGCAGGGGCATCAACAGCACGGTGAACGCCCCGCGCGGCAGGAAGGCGAGGACGTCGCCCCAGGTCCGGAATTCGACGTCCTGGAATATCTGGCTCTGGACCTGGCGGCCGAAGGTCTGCCGGGCATACTGCCGGTCGCTGCGTTGGCGGGTCAGACGCAGGTCCATGATCCAAGCGGGGGTCCAGGACACCGGCATCTTGGGGTCCTCCGCGGGCTTGCGCGTGTCGATGAGCCCCTTGACGAACGGGATCGGCTGGTTGTGCCGTTCCTCGTAAGTCCAGCGCTCGAAGGTCCACGACGAGACCGGCCGTAGGAGCGCCAGCGCAGCGACCACCCAGACGGCGTCCCAGGCGGCGCGGCCCAAGGCCCACGGCCGACGGCGAGACGCCATCAGGCGCCAGGCGGCGCCGACGGCGAGCGCGACCGCGGCCATGGGCAGGAGGTGGGAACGCAGAAGGCCCACTAAGACGAGCGCGGCCGCGCCCGGCACGGGCCGCGCATCGTCGAGAGCGACCCGGGTCGCTCGGGCTCCGCCCTCGACCGCGTTCCGGCCGAGGAAGAGCCAGAAGACGGCGGCCAGGGCCAGCAGCATCATGGCTTCCTTCGTGTTCTGCGAGGTGTAGAAGACATGCGTCGGCCAGAGCGCCAACATGAGCCCCGCGGCCCAGGCTGCGCGAGAGGGCCGGGAACCCGCCTCCGGCCTCAACCGCTGGACCAGCAGGAACCAAAGGCAGACCGAGGCCGCGGCCAGCATGCCGTTGATGAGCTTGAGGGTCAGGGGGCGGCGTCCTAGATGGACGTAGAACAGGGTCACCCACCAGGTGTAGAGCTCCCGCCCCGGGGTGAGCCTGTAGGGGATCGGGGTCCCCGAGACGATGGCGGTCGCGTAGAGGTCCGCCTCGGCGTCGTAGAGCCGCGCGTCGGCGAAGTAGTAGTCGGGGAAGATCGGATGACGCTCCGTCAAGAGCGCCACGGACCAGCGCGCCCCGAGCGCGACCGCGGCCAGGATCAGGAGGGAGCGCTTCATCGCCGGAAGGATTGTAGCAAAGCTGAAGTGGTATCATCTGACGCCGGGAACCCGCCATGAAGAGGATGAATACGCTCGCGTCCCTGGGAGAGGGTGGGCTGCTCTCGCTCATCTTCAAGAGGTTCTCCCGCCAGAGGCATGCGGGCCTGGTCCTCGGACCGGGAGACGACGCCGCCGTCCTGTCTCTGAAGCCCGGCCGGGTCCTCGTCGCGACCCAGGACGACCTCGCCGAGGGGACCCATTTCGAGAGGCGCTGGGCGGATTTCCGGCGGCTCGGCCATAAGCTCTTCCGGATCAACTTGAGCGACCTCGCGGCCATGGGCGAGGTGGAGCCCCTCGGCGTCATCGTGAGCGCGGGGTTCCCGTCCGACGCTCCCCGGCGGTGGGCCACGGACTTCCTCGAAGGCCTGGCGGACGACGCGAAGACCTTCAGGACGCCGGTGGTCGGGGGAAACTTGAGCCGCTCCTCCAAGGTCTTCTTCTCCATGACCGCGCTCGGGACCGCGCTCCCCGGCCGCATCCTGGAGCGCTCCGGCGCCAGGGCCGGCGATCTCATCGCGGGGGTCGGACCCCTCGGGAAGGCCGCGGAAGGGCTGAAGGTCATCCGAAGGGGCGGGAAGACCGGCCGCGCGGTGCGGGCTTTCTACGAGCCCGTGCCGCACCTGCGAGCCGCCGCGATTCTCGCCAGGGGACGCCTGGCCTCCAGTCTCATCGACAACTCCGACGGCCTGGCGCGTTGCGTCGCCGAGCTCTCCGGCGCCGCGGGTCTCGGCGCGCGCGTCGACCTCGGCGAAGCCCCGGTCGCCGGCGACCCGGACGCGGGAGAGGACTACGGGCTGGTCTTCACCGTGGCCCCAAGCCTCTGGCCATCGGTCCGGCGCGCGCTCCCGCGGGCCTATCGGCTCGGCCGCATGACGGCCCGGATGGCCGAGGGTCGGGAGTCGCCGTCCGGCGGCTACGACCATTTCCATGCCAGCTGAAGCGGTCCTGCGCCTGGGATCCAAGGGCGCGGAGCAGACCAGGGCGATCGGCCGGAGGCTCGGCCGCAGCCTGCGCGGAGGAGACGTCGTGCTCCTGGTCGGGGACCTGGGAAGCGGCAAGACCACCTTCACCCAGGGCATCGCCCGCGGCGCGGGGTTTGGCGGCCGGGTGGCGAGCCCGACCTTCGTGCTGGTGAGGGTGTACCGGGCCCCGGTCTGGACCCTCTACCACATCGATTTCTACCGGGTGGCGGAGGATCAGACCAGGGACATCGGCATCGAGGACTATGTGGGCGACCCTAACGGCATCTGCGTGGTGGAATGGCCGGCCGCGGGCAAGGGCTACCTGCCCAATGCCCGTCTCGAGGTCCGGTTCTCCTACGGGAGGGCCGAGAACGAGCGGGCGCTCTCCATCAAGGCGTTCGGCCCGAGGGCCGAGGGGCTGATGCGGCGGCTGGCCCCTGCCGCGCGGCGCGGTCGGGACCCATCATGACGGACCCTGAGACCGTCGGGTTCTTCGACCGGCAGGCGCCGGAATGGGACGCTCACGACCACTCGGACGCTTTCAGGCTCTTGCCGGTTATCCTCGCCCGCGCCGGCATCGTGGCGGAGGACTCCGTCTTGGACGTGGGCGCCGGAACCGGCATCCTCGTCCCGTTCCTGGAGATGGCGGGCGTGCGCCGGATGGCGGCCGTGGACGCCTCCGGCGCCATGGTCCGCGAATACCGCAAGAAATTCCCCGGCCGCCGGGTGGATGTCGCCGACTTCGGCGCCGACCCCCTGCCGTTCGGACCGGAGAGCTTCACGAAGGTCGTGGTCTTCAACTCCTTCCCGCATTTCCGCGAGGAGCCCGCGAGGCTTTTTCGCGCCGCGTTCGAGCTTCTGGCTCCGGCGGGCAGGCTCATCATCTGCCATTCGATGAACCGAGCCGCCTTGAACCGCCACCACCGCCGCGCCGGAAGGGAGGTGGCGGGGGACGTCCTGATCCCGGACGAGGAGATCGAGCGGCTCTACGGCGGGGCCGGATTCATCCGGACCGTGGTGGAGGACGGCGGCTACTTCTATTCGTCCGGCGACAAGCCCGGCGCGTCCTCTCCGCGTCCAGCTCGTACATAGGAGTGCATGGCCCCGCCTTCTGAAGGCTGCCTCAAGACCGTGGAGGTCCACGTGCGGCGCATCCGCCTGAAAATGGCGTGGGGACCGGAGCAGTGGCTGGTCACGGTCCCCGGCAGGGGCTACCGCCTCATCGCGCCTTCGTAAGCCAAAGGTATGATACCATCAAGGTCGGAGGTCGACTTGGTGCATCCGGCCGCTTATAGCGCCTACAGGACCATTCTGGCGGTGGACACTACCGAGGACCGGCTGAGCGCCGCTCTGCTGGCGGGCGGCCGGTTGTTCTTGTCCCGCGGGAAGCCCGGTTCCCCCCATGACGAGACGATGTTCGCCGCGGTCGACCGCCTCCTGGGGAAGGCGGGGCTGGCCCTGGAAGACGTCTCGGCGTTCGCCGCGGCCAGCGGGCCCGGCCGGTTCACGGGCATCCGCATCGGCATGGCCTTCTGCGCGGTCGCGGCCGAGAGGCTCAAGGCGCCCGCGGTGGCGGTGAGCAGGCTGGAGGCGCTGGCCTTCCGCGCGAAGCGCGCGGCCAAGACCCTCTGCGCGGTGGTTCCGGGGTGGCGGGACGAGAAGTTCTACCAGCTCTTCAAGACCGGAGGGGGCGCCCGGCCCAAGGCCGGGTCCATCAAGGCCGTCGGACCGCCGGTCTGGACGACGCTCGAGGGCTGGGCGCGCGCCAGACCGGGCATCGAGGAGGCGGGCGCCCTGGTCGTGGAAGCCTGCCCCGGCGCCGAGGAGGTGCTTGCGCTTGCCGCCGAGCGCCTCAAGAGGGGGAGGCTCCCTCCTTTCGAGCCCCTCTACCTCAAGCCCGCGGGATATGAGCGCAAGCGCTAGGCCGGCGCGGCGAACTCGATTCCCGGCAGGGCGCCGCGCCGGCCGGCGTCGGGAATGGCGTTGCCGGCCGGCGCGCCGCGCTGACTTGGACGCGCTCGTCCTGATCGAGGATGCGTGCCCGACGGCGCCTCAATGGAGCGCCGTCCAGCTCGCGGGCGACCTCGAGTCCGAGCGGGCGCGCCTCATCGTCTTGGAAGAGGGCGGACGCGTCGAGGGGTTCGCCGCCCTGCTGGTGGTCCCGCCCGGGGCCGAGATCACCTCCATCGTCATCAGGCGGGAGAGCCAAGGACGAGGATTGGGCCGGGCCCTGCTCGCTCATGTCATGGAGGAAGCGCGCTCTCTGGGCTGCGGCAGGCTCTCCCTCGAGGTGAGCGCCTCCAACGCGGCCGCGCTCGCTCTCTATGCCTCGGCCGGGTTCAAGGCCGTGGGCCGCCGGCCGAAGTACTATGACGACGGCGCCGACGCCGTCTTGATGGACCTGGACCTGGCGCCGTGAGCCGAGCCCAGAAGAAGCTCGACCTAAAAAGGATGCGCCTGGCCCTTTGCTCATGGGAGATCGGGCGTACGGGCTCCGATTTCGGCGTCAAGGTCGGGGGCCTAGGCCAGGTGGTGGCGGAACTCCCGCCCGAGCTGGTCAAGGCCGCGGCGGCCCAGGGCATCGCCTTGGAGGTGGAGACCCTCTCGCCCTGCTTCGGCCACTACGACCGCGCCCGGCTGTCCCGGCTGGACTTGAAGGTCCCGGCCGTCATCGAGGGGCGCCGCTTCGAGTTCGACGTCTACGAGCGGGTGTTCCGCGACACGGTCGACTTCCCGGGCGGACCTGCCGTGGTGGATTTCAAGTCGGTCTATTTCTGGGACCACGGGCAGCTGCATTGGACCCACGCCGGGGCCGTCTACCCCTACGATCCGAGGGTGGCCTTGAAGCTCTTCTCCGCGGTGTCCCAGGCCATGGCCGGCTATATCCGGCAGGGCGATTTCCAGACCGTGCACCTGCACGACTACCACGTGGGGCTGGTCCCCTTCTTCCTCGGCGACGACTTCCTGGAACGGGTCCCCGTGCACCTGACCATCCACAACGCGAGCTACCAGGGCATCACCTTCCTGGAGGGGGGCGGGTATTCGACCCTCGACCGCGCCGGCCTGCCCGGCGAGAAGCTCTTCCACAAGTACTTCGACTTCTTCGACAACGTGAACATCCTCAAGGCGGCCATGCTCAAGGTGGCCGAGACCGGCGGCCGCGTGACCACGGTGAGCGGCGACCTGGCCGGGACCTGGGGCTACGCGGCGGAGCTGCGCGAGAGCCACGCGGCGCTGGCGGCCCGCAGCCGTCGCATCACGGGCCGTCCCGCCGGCGAGGTCTTCGTGCCCAACCGCCACCTCGACCTCTTCGAAGCCCTGCCTGTGGCGGGCATCACCAACGGTCTGAGGAGCGACAACCGGCCCGAGCGCCTGCCGGAGCTCAAGGCCGCCCACCTGCGGGACCTTCTGGCGGGCTTAAGGCGCCGGCACGGAGACGCCGCGCGGCTCTACCAGAACGACGAGGTCCAGGCCGAGATGCTCTCCCGCGACCACTCCTTCGGCGCAGGGCATCTGGAGGTCAAGATCGAGCTCAAGCGCCTGCTCTATCTCGAGGTCTTCGGCCAGCCCATCTGGGGGTACCCGGCCGTCTTCGGCGTGGTGGGCAGGCTCGTGGACCAGAAGAACCTCGGCTTGGTCGCGGACGTTGCGGACCGGGTCCTGGCCCACGACCCCATGGCGCGCTTCGTGGTCCTGGCCTCGGCGCCGGACGGCGACCCGGCGGGCTGGGCGCTCGAGCGGAAGTTCAGGGACCTGGCCCTGCGGCAGCCGGGCCGGGTGTGGTTCGGCAACTCCTTCCACACCCCGCTCAGCAGGCTCATCCTCGCCGGGTCGGATTTCACCCTGGTGCCCTCGCGCTTCGAGCCCTGCGGCCTGGTGGACTACGAGGCGGCGCTCCTGGGCACCATCCCCATCTGCCGCGCGACCGGGGGCTTGGTCAAGGTCAAGCACTGCGGCTATCTCTACGACTGGCTCGACGTCGCGGATTACCGGGGCGAGGCCGAGGCCTTCCTCAGCAGGATCAAGGAGGCCTTGCGGGTCTTCCGCAGCGACTACCCCCGCCATCAGGCGCTCATGCGCTCCGCCATGGCGACGGACGCGGGCTGGGAGCGCTCGGCAGCGCAGTACATCCAGCTCTACCGCGACGGCTTGCTCGCCAAGGGATGACGCGCCTTCGTCTCGGATTGTGGGTCCGCGCCCGAAGTTCTATAATGACCGTTCCGATGTCAAAATCGACCGGCCCAAGGGGCGCACAAGCGGCGGTCGCAGCGCTAACGCTGTTCCTTGTTTGGGTCGGGCCGCCGTTCCCGGCGGCGGCCGCGGAGGCTCCCGGCGGCGCGGTCGAGGCCGGAGGCGGGTCCCCGGCCGTGGCGGGCGCGTCCCGGCTGGCCAAGATGCATTTCTTCAAGGGGAGCATGCTGGAGAAGCGTCAGGCCTTGGCCTTGGCCCTCAAGGAATACGAGGCCGCGTTCTCCTACGACCCCAAGTCCGCGTTCATCTGCCAGCAAGCGGCCCGGGTCGCGCTCGAGATCGACAGCGCGACCGCGGCCGAGTCTTGGGTCGCCAGGCTCGCCGCCATCGAGCCCGACGGCGTCGAGTCCAAGATGCTTCGGGGCCGGGTGCTGTGGGCCTCGGGCAGGATGGACGAGGCCGAAGGAGCCTTCCAGGAGGCCCTCAAGCTCGACCCCAAGTCCTCTGAGACCGTCCTGGCCCTCGGGGGACTCCTGGCCGCGCGCTCCCCGGAGAAGGCGAAGCAACTCTTCGCGCGCTACATGGACGACAATCCCGACGATGCGGCCGAGGCGCACTACCAGATCGGGCTGCTCGAGTTTCGCGGGGGCAACCCCAAGGAGGCTGAGAAGCACCTGCGCGCGGCGGCCAAGCTCGAGCCCGATTCGAGCATGGTCCTCTACGGCCTGGCCGAGCTCTACATGGTCGCCAAGGACACGGACGCGGCCCTGGCCGAGTACATCGAGATCCTGGAGCTCGAGCCCGACAACGCGGAGCTCCTCGTCACCATCGGCGAGATCTACCGGAACAAGGGGCTCCTGGACGAGGCCCGCGTCAAGTTCGAGGCCGCCAAGTACCACTCTCCGGGAGACCCCGCCGCCAGCCTCTACTTGTCCCAGATCTGGGAGGCCAAGGGGGACTTCGCCAAGGCCGCCGAGGAGCTCAGGACGAGCTCGGCCCTGAAAGACGACCTCTGGCTCAACCTGCGGCTGAGCTACTTCCTGACCCAGGCGGAGAAGCTCAAGGAGGCCGTGGCCGTCCTGGAGAACGCCCGCCGGCGCTGGCCCGACAACGACGAGGTGGCCTATTACCTGGCCTTAGGTCTCGACGACCTCAAGCTCGCGCCCAAGGCCGTGGCCCTGCTGCGCGCCATCCTCGCCCGCAAGCCCGACTACCGCGACGCCCGCTACCAGCTGGCCGTCGTGCTCGAGCGGTCCGGCAGGATGGACCAGGCGGAGAAGGAGTTCCGCTCCCTGATCGCGGCCAACCCCAACGACGCCGGCATCCTCAACTACCTCGGCTATTCCCTCGCCGACCGCGGCAAGAAGCTCGACGACGCCGAGGAGCTCATCGACCAGGCGGTCTCGCTCGACCCCAAGAACGGGGCCTACCAGGACTCGCTCGGCTGGGTCTATTTCAGGCAGGGCCGGTCCACCGAGGCGGTGCGCGAGCTTTCGGCCGCGGCGCGGAAGCTCCCGGAAGACGGGACCATCTGGGACCACCTCGGAGACGCCTACTCCAAGTCGGGCGACGCCGAGAAAGCGTGGCGCGCGTGGATGCGCGCCCAGGCCCTGGAGCCCGGAGATCTCAAGTTCGGCAAGAAGGCCGAGAAGACGGCCGAGGGCTTCCCCCCGGCGAATCTGGCGGGCTTCTTCATGGACCATTTCGCCGCCTTCCTGGGCGGCATCGAGAAATACAGCGGGCTCTGCGAGGTGAAGATGTCCTTCGTCGGCAAGGCCTTCACCTACAGCGGTCTCCTCACCTTCCGGGACGGGGAGCTCTCGATGGACATACTCGGCCCGCTCTTCATGCCCGTCATGCGCGCCCGCCTCGGCGCGGAAGGCTTCACCATGGACCCCATCCGGATCGAGGGGGTCCGGACCGACGCCCTGATGGACGAGGCCTTCAAGGCCTTCCAGGCCCTGCACGACTATCTCTCGGGCAGGGCCTTCGAGCCGCGGCCCGTCCTCTACGGCAAGTCCTGGTTCAACAGGTGGGTGGACACGCCGGACTGGAGGCTGGTGCTGAGCTCCGACGGGCTCAAGGTCGAGAGGCTCGAGCCCAAGGACAAGGACGGCGTCTACCTGACGCTCGGCGACTTCATCTTCCAACGGGGCCGCCAGGTCCCCTCGCGCCTGTCCCTCGACGGCAGGGGCTTCAGGCTCGTCATCAAGATGAAGGATCTCAAGCCCGTCTTCAAATAGGGCCCTGGGCGGCCGACTCGACTCCTCGGCCTATTCGGAGGCCCCCGCCTCTTGGAGCAGCCTGGCGATCCGGCTCTTCTGGCAGCCGCGGGCGAAGAAGAGCGTCGACCTTCCGTTGGGAAGAGCGGCGCGCGGATCGGCCCCGGCAGCCAGGAGCGCCTTGACCAGCTCCTCGTTGCACGCTGCCGCGGCTGACATCAAGGGGGTCCATTGGCGCTGGTTGCGCGCATTCGGGTCGGCGCCGGCCCCGACCAAGGCGAGGCCGATCCGGGTGAGGGATGCCAGCGGCCGCGTGGGCGCCCCCGGCGTGCAGGCCTTCATGAGCGCGGTGTCTCCGTTGGCGTCCCGCAGGTTCCTCTCGGCATTCGAGTCCAGCAGGAATTCGACGACCTCCGGCCGCAGGAGGACGGCGGCCGCCAGAAGAGGGGTCGTCCCGTCCTTCGCGGCCGCGTTGATGTCGGCCCCGGCTTTGATGAACTCCTTGACGAGCTCCGCATGCCCCCCGGCCGCCGCGTGGGTGAGCGCCGTCCAGCCGCGGCCGTCTCTCTCGTCGATCTTCGCTCCTGCGGCGAGCTGCGAGCGAGCCTCGTCCAGGTCGCCCTTCTCAGCGGCCTGGTGAAGCGGGGATTCCGAAGGGGATTCCGAAGAAGTCTCCGCCCCCGCCGTTCCTATCTTGGAAGGCTCCGCTGAGGGCTTCTTCTTGAGCCCGATGCCATTGAGCCAGAAGTCCAGCTCGCGCTTGAGGAGCCTCCGGGCTTCGTCGGGGCCGATTTCAACGCCGGTGGAACGCAAGGCTTTTGCCAGGGTTCCGTTCGGCTCAAGCCTGAAGAACTCCCCGACCGACGCCTGCGGTTCGGTCCTGTCCACGAGCAGAACCAGATGGATGACACGGAGGCCCCCTGTCTGCCCGTCCTTCTCATAGAAGACCCTGGCTTCGCGGGCCGCTTTGTCGGCGCAGTCATCTTCATCATGCTCGCGGACCATGGAAGGAAGATTGGGCTCAATACCTAGAACGCGCGAGATGCGGGGGGCCAGGATGGTCTCTTTGCCGTCCTTCAAGAGGTTCCTCATGAATTGGTCCAGAGTGGGCCCCGCTGATCTCTTCTCCTGCTTCCCGGCCTTGGCTTGGGATGGCGCGGCATTGACAAGAGTCGGGACATAGGCGATACTTAGAGTTAGAGCCGCGAAGAAGGTTAGCGAGGTCATGAGTCCCTCCGGAATTCGCTCCCACCAACAGGGTCGAATTCGCCGTCGAGTCCGAGGAGCCTCTTCCTGCCGGCCGGGCCAACAGCGTGCTTCGGGCGGCGGGGGAGTTCCGGAAGGCCTTCAAGGTCCGCAGGGGGGTGCGCTTGCGCCTGGTCAAGCGCATCCCTCTACGCTCCGGCTTGGCCGGAGCGGACTCCGATGCCGGAGGTGTCCTCCGCGGCATGGCAAGCCTTTTCGGCTTGCCATGCCGCGGAAAAGTCTGCGTTCCTCTCATGAAGCTGGCAAAAAAGCTTGGCCCGGAAATCCCTTTTTTTGTTCAGCCATCGCCTCTGTGCAAGGTGGAAGGAGACCGGCTGACCCCGGTCCAGGCCTCCAAGCCCCTCCCCTACCTGATTGTGGCCTTTCCCGGGTTCCGGATGCCGGCGGCGGAGGCCCTGAAAGGCCTCCGGCAGGACCCCAAGCCGGGTGCATTCCCCTCGTGGCGGTCCTCCGACCTACCTGATTTAGGCCCCCCAACCCCGTAGTCCCATCCCTATTGACTCTGCACCCATTTTCTTTATATAACCTATTGCATGAAGGCAATAGGTCCCACGCCGGGCCTGCCCCACGGCTCCAACGGCCGTCTTCTCGCCCTTCGTCAGCGCGAAAGCTCCCGCGTCCCCTCATGGTCCGCCATCCTTCGCGGC
>JACQWX010000042.1 GCA_016209035.1 Elusimicrobiota bacterium
TGGCGGAACGAAACAAGGACCCGAGGCCCATTGAGTGGACCTACACCGTCGCCAAGTTCCAGAAGAAATTCGGATCGGTTCATGCCGTCACTGCATCATGCTGAAAAACCCGCTGCGAATTCATCGCCGGGGGTACTAGTCTTCGAGCTGGAACACCACGGACTGCTCGAGGCCGACGGCCACGGGGCCTTTCCTTCCCATGGCGGGCTGGAAGCGCATGAGCTTGGCGACCTCGCCGGCGGCCCGGTCGAAGGCGTTCCCCGCGGACTGGACCACCTCGGTCGCGCCCACCAGGCCGTCCTTTCCGATGTGCAGCTTTAGCCTGACGGTCCCCTCGCGGCCGGCGCGGCGCTCGCTCTCCGGGTAGAAGCGCTGGAGCATCCCAAAGATCTCGTCGCGGTTCAGGAGCTTGGGGTAGCTGACGATGTCCCCGGCCGGGCCGTCGCCGATCCCGCCCGGCACGCCGTCGTCGCGGCCAGGGCCCCGGCCCCCCGGGATGGAGGCCGTCCCCTCGCCTGCGAGCGCGCCGCCCGGCGTCGGGGGCGGCTCCTCGATCTTCTCCACCTGCTTGGTCTCTTGGGACGGCAGCGTCCAGTCCTGGGGAGACTTGGGGACCTCCTGCGGAGGCTTGGGGGTCACGGACTCGGTCGGAATGTTGGGGCCGGGAAACGCGCCGGGCACCAGCCTCTTGGGAGGAGCCAGCGGGGCCGGGCTTCCCATCGGCTTGGTAAGGTCGATCTCGATGGGGTCGGGGAGGAAAACCTCGCCCGGACGAGTCCTGTTCACCACCAAGAAGAAGCCGATGTGCAGGGCCAGCGAGGCGGCCACGGCGGCCTCGAAGAGCTTGGATTCCTCGCCTTCGCCGGCGATCCAGCCAGCCAGCGTCATTTGTTCCTGACTTCGAGCCCGATCTTCTTGACCCCCGAACCGCGCACGAGGTCCAGCAGGCCCACGATCTCTCCGTAGGCCAGGGCCTTGTCCGCCGAGAGGGTCACGTGCACGCCGGGCGAGGCGGCCACGTGGCGGGAAAGCTCCCCGGAGAGCTCCTTGGAGGTGAGCTTCTTCCCGCCTAAGAAGAGCTCGCGCCTGTCGTTCATCACGATCTGGACCGCCTCGGTGGCCGAGCGGTCATGGTGGCTGGCCTTGGGCACGTCCACCTTGATGGCCCGCCGCTGGATCAACGGCGCGGTGGCCATGAAGATGATGAGCACCACCAGGATGATGTCCACCAGCGGGGTCACGTTGATCCCGGTGATGGACTGCTCGTCCTGTCGCCCGACCGTTTCAGCCATGATCAGCCCTTGGCGGCGATCTCCTTGCCCGCGCGGATCTGCGCGAGCATGAGCCTGGCCAGGGCCTCGGTCCCGGCCATGAGGTCGCGCACCTTCTTCTGGAAATAGTTGAAGCCAACCACGCAGGGGATGGCCACGAAGAGGCCCACCGCGGTCGCGATCAGGGCCTCGGAGAGGCCCTTCATCACGACCTCGGGGCCGGCCGAGAGCTGGGAGAGGTCATGGAAGGCCTTGATGACGCCCAGCACCGTGCCGAAGAGGCCGATGAAGGGGGCGTTGTTCCCGAGAGTGCCCAGGACCAGGAGGCGCTTCTCCAGGCGCAGGCGCTCCTCCAGAGTGGCGGAGGCCAGCATGTCCTCGACCCCGGCGGCTCCCCGCCCCGCCTGGGTCAGGCCCGCCTTGAGGATGCGGCTCGCCGCGCCGTGGTGCCGGTGCACGGCCTTCTCCAGGCCGGAGAGGTCCTCGGCCAGGGCGCGCAGCAGCCCGGCCCGCAGGGCCCGGAAATCGCGCGCCTCCCGGACCAGGACCACGCCCCGCTCGATCATGATCGCGACCGCGATGACGGAGCAGAGGTAGAGCCCCCAGATGACCCAGTCGCCTCCCGAGAGGGCCAGCGTGTTGAGGAATGTTTGGTTCATATGCTGCTTCCCTCCCCCACGGGGAGGGAAGTAGCCGTGGGGGCGAATGCCGTTCTCATCTAGTTCTCCTTGAACTTCTGCAGATTCAACAATGCGCTGGCCAGTTCCACCTTGACCGCCGGATGCGTCTCCATCGAGAGTTGGACCATGAGCTTGCGGTAGTCCTCGCCCGAGCCCAGCTCGCCGAGGTACTGCGCGGCCATGGCCCGCACCATCCAGTCCTGGTCCTGGTAGTGCCTCAGCAGGATCTCCCGGCCGTAGGGATCGCCTATGCGCCAGAGCCCCTGGCCGGCGTAGACGCGCACGGCAGGGGAGAGGTCGTCGCGCGCCGCGTTCATCAGGGGGAACCGGGCCGACGGGCCGCCCAAGATGAGCAGGGATTCCACGGCGGCGAAGCGCACCGTGACGTTCGTGTCTCGCAGTCCGTCCTGGAACAGGGGGAGGTAGCGCTGGTCCTTGGCGTAGGCCAGGGCCACCATGGCCGCGGCCCGGACCTGGACGTTCTTCCCGAGCTTCACGGTCCTCTCCAGCTCGGTCGCCAGCTGCAGGTCCTTGACGCCGGCCAGGCCCTCGGTCAAGAGGAACCCCAGCTCGGTGTAGCGGGTCTTGAGCTTGAAGCCCGTGTCCGTGGTGAGGTTCGTGAGGTTGCCGATGGAGGCGTTGAGCTCCTCCTCGGTGGAAGGCCTGGCCTCCTGGCGCTGCTGGAGGAGCCGGAGCAGGTGCATGTTGATCTGCGGGTCGATGACCTGGTCCCTGGGAAGACGGTCGCGCGGAGCGGTGATCACGAGGTCCTCGAGCTTGGGGACGGGGGCGGCGAGAAGCGCCGGAGCGCCGGCGACGGTCAACAGCAACAGCAACGCCGGCCTCACGGCTGACTCCTTGCAGGGCGGGTTTTCCTGCCGAAGAGCTTGAGCGCCGAGACGCAGTACTCCGCCACCACGAAATCGTTGTTCTGCTCGCGCCCGATCCTCGAGACCAGGGTCAAGTAGTCCTCGGCCATCCCGTACTCGCCGAGATAGCGGGCCGCCATGGCCTTGACCAGCCAGCCGGGGTCGTCGAGCATGGCTCGGAGCTTCGGCAAGCCCCGCGGGTCCTTAAGCCTCGCCAGGCCCGCGGCCGCGTAGACCCGCAGGATCGGTTCAGGGTCGCGCTCCGACGCCGCCGCCAACAAAGGGATGGTCATCTCCGGATGCCCCCATGACAGGAGCCCTTCCATGGCCCCGAACCGCACCGCCGCGTTCAAGTGCACCAGGGCCTCGCGGAAGATGTCCAGGTGCTTGAGGTCTCCGAACACGGCGACCGCGACCAGGGCCGCCGAGCGCACCTCGGGGTTCGAGTCCCACCGCGCCAAGGTCACGAGTTGCTCCCGGAACACCGGGTCTTCGTTCCTCGAGAGCCCTTCCGCTATTGGGACACCGATGTTGAGGTAGCGGTTCTTCAACGCGTAGCCGATGGGAGAGCCGACCTTGACGATCTCGCACATGGCCGGAGGCATGGCCTTGTTGCACTCGGTCCAATCCATGCGCACCCTGTTCTTGTCTTCCAGGACGGCCAGCAGGGTCGTGCTGATGACGGGATCCACCTTCACGGGCTCGGGAGCCAAGGCCGCGGCGGCCTGACCCGGCTCCGCCGACCCGGCCGGCCCGGCCCCGGAGACAGGGACATCCGCGCAGCCGAGGATGAAGAGGAGGACCGCAAAGGCCGCGACCGGGAGCCTGGTCATGCACCGGCCTCAATGCCGCGGGACCGGAGCAGCGGTCTCGTCGATCATCTTCTGCACCGCGGCCGCGACCGCGGCGCCCGAAAGCACGATGACCCAGATGATGTATATCCACACCAGCAGGACGGGGACCGCGCCCAGGGACCCATAGATCTTGCTGTAGGTCAGGATCTCCCGCGTGTAGATGCCGTAGCTCGCGCGGGCCACGGTCCAGCCCGCGCCGGTCAGGATCCCGGCCACGAAGGCCGCCTGCCAGTGCACGTGGCGGTTGGGCACCAGCTTGAACACCACGTAGAAGAACAGCGAGGCGCCCAGGAAGAAGCCGGTGCCGCCCGGCAGGAACTTCTGGAACGGGATGTTCATGGAAGAGCCTACTCCGACCGAGACCGCCAGGGCGAGCGGGCCCATGGTGATGAAGAACCAGTAGTAGGCGATCCGCCTCACGATCCAGAGGCCGCCCTTGCGCATCGGTGCGCGCCAGATGTTGTTGATGGCGCACTCTATGGAGTAGAACATCAACATGCTGGTGAAGATGAGGCCCACGAACCCGCCGAGCCCGATCGCGCCCGTATGCACGTTGGCGATGAACCCGCGGATGGCGTGGATGACGGCCTCCTCCGAGCCCTCGGCCAGGTTCTCGACGATCTTCGGCTCGATGACGGAGTAGAGCTTCTCCATGCCGCCGAAGGCCTTGAAGGTGGCGAAGCTCACGGCCAGCGCCGGAATGATGGAGAGGATGGTGGTGTAGGCGAGGCTCGCGGCCTCGGTGAACATGTTGGTGCCGTCCATCTGCTTGACGACGTCGAGGGCGAGCCCCTTGAGCTCGAAGGGGGCGAGGTTGATGCGCTTGCGGACGTCGCGGACGAAATCGCTCATGTCGATCCTGCGGATTATATCATTCCGCGCGGTACCCGAGGGGCCGGGGCACCAGGACGGATTCGTCCTCCTCCGCGGCCTTCTTGCCCAGGCCTCCGAAGTAGACGAACAGGCCGCAGATCGCGGCGTCGCGGACGGCGACCGCCCAGAAGGCGGGGTAGCTCACGGCGAAAAGACGCACGCCCATGAAGGCCAGGGCCGTCGCCCCCTTCATGAAGACCAGGGGATAGATCGCCGGCCAATGGCGCTTCACGTCGAGCTGGAGGAAGACGCACAGGAAGCCCAGGGTCAGGACATTGGTCCCCGCCAGCACCCTCCAGACATGCGAATGCTCCGCGACCGGGTACTCGCGGCCGCCCAGCGTCACCCCGAGCCAGTAGAACGGCTCCAGCGCGGATTCAGGGTTCATCAGATAGACGAGACCCATGATGAGGAAATGGGCGGCCAGGATGCCGTAGACCGCCTGGAAATACAGGTAGTCCTTGTTCTTCTGGCCGATGAACCTGGCCGCCAACGGACCCGCTTCCTGCCCTTGTGCCATAGGGATGTCCCTCCTTGCCGCTTAATACCGCTCAATCATATCAAACGGAGCTTCTGGGTCCAAAGTCCTAGACGGGGATTCCCCATAGGACCAAGGCGCTCCCCGGCCTTTCGGGGTAAAATCCCGGCAGGCCGTATCGTATCAGCGGGAGGAACCGATGATCAGAGCGATTTTCGCCGTCGCCGTGGCCGCCCTGCCGTCCTGGGCGTTCTGCCAGGGCGGGCCTGAGCTGCCGTCCTTCTCGTCCGTCATGGACCGGGTGTTCGCCAAGAGCGAGAACATGCGGGTCAACATGGACATCCGCGGGTTCTTCAACGGGGACCGCTACGACGTGCGGGACACCTTCGCCAAGATCGACATGGAGGTCAGCCGAGAGTACGGCGGCAAGAATTACCGCTTCTCCGGGGACGTGGACGGCCGCTACCTGAGCGGCCGCGTCGAGGCCCGCAGCGACGGCGCCTGGGAGATCTGGGGCGGCGGCCTGAGCGTGACTCTGCGCAAGCGGGGCGCCTCCGACTACGAGCTCTCCGGGTTCGTGGACGAGGACCAGCCGAACGGCTCCCGCCACATCGACGTCGACCTGCGCCAGTGGGGCTCGCCCGGCAGCTTCAGCGTCTGGGAATCCGGCGTGAACCTCGACGTGCGCAAGTTCGGCTCCTCGACCAGCGTCTCCGGCGACATCGAGCTCGACCGGTTCGGCAAGAAGGCCCTGGCCGTCCTGGGCGTCTTCGTCGCGGTCATCGAGTCGGAGCTGGACAAGCCCAAAGAGGAGCCGGCGCCGAAGAAGTAGCCCTGCGGCGAGCCCATCGGGGCAGCCGGTCAGAAATGTTATCATAGCCGCGGCCGTATGAGAACCGGGGCATTGTTGCTGTTCCTCTGCGCTTCCGCCGCGGCGCAGCCCGTTGCGGCCCCCGCTGAATTCACCCTCCAATCCTTCGTCCAGACGGCCCTGGACCGGTCGCCCGAGGTCCGCCAAGCCAGGGAGTCCTACGAGGCCGCCTCCTATCAATGGAAGTCCCGGCTCGCTGCCGCGGCGCTCCCCACCCTCTCCTTCACGCTCCAAGGACCGTTCTACGGCCACAGCGCGCTCAACGAGTACCGCTTCAACGTCTGGCGCCTCGAGCGCCAGGACATGAGCGCCCGGACGGGTCTGAACCTCAACCTCTTCAACAGCTTCCAGGACTTCCTCAAGGTCCGCCAATCGCGCCTGGGCAGGGATTCCGCGCGGGAGGGACTGCGCTCGGTCGAGCAGAACAAGGCCTTCGAGGCCCTGCGCGCTTTCTACGACCTCAACCTCAAGATGAGCCTCCAGGAGGTCACCGGCCAGAACCTCTCCGCTCAGGCTGAGCAGTACCGCCTGACCGAGGAGCTCTACCGCAACGGCATGAAGAGCATCTCGGACCTCCTCAAATCCGAGACCGACTGGCGCTCGGCGGAGCTCAGGCTCGCCTCGGCCGAGGCCGAGACCAAGTCCGCGCTCATGCGTTTCAACATCCTCCTCGACCGCGACCCCATGACCCACGCCTCCCTCAAGGCGGAGCTCGAGCCGGGAGCGACCGCGCTCCCGACGGTTGCCGCCGACCTGGCACTGGCGCTCGCTCAGAAGCCCGAGGTGCTCAAGGCCCGCCTGGACCTCGACCGCGCCAAGACGGGCGTCGACCAGACGCTCCAGGGGATGGCGCCGACCTTCGCCGTCAACGCCACCCTGAACCGCTCCGACCTGGGACCGGGCAGGCCGACGAACCCGAACCCCGACTACCAGGCGGGGCTCTCCCTCTCGCTTCCCTTCAACTTCAATTTCGCCACCCAGTACTTCGACTATCGGGCCGCGGTGGCCGAAAGGAAACGGACAGCCGCCGCTCTCGCGGCGGCTGAAAGAGCGGTGCGCAACGACCTCCATTCCGCCTTCATCAGCCTCGAGCGCGCCTACAAGACCTACGGCATCTCCGCGCAGAAAGAGGGTATCTCGAACAGGAACCTGGGCATCGTCAACGAGCGCTACAAGCAGGGCTCGGCCGACGTCATCACCCTTGCCCAGGCCCAGCTCGACTACCTCTCCGCCCGGGTGGAACGGGCCCAGGCCCTCAATGAGGCCTTCATCAACCGCGCGCTCTACAAGCTCGCGCTGGGAGACCCCTTATGGTGAGCAGACTCAAAGGCTGGTCCAAAGGCAGGTGGATCGCGGTCGCCGTCGCGCTGGCCGTGCTCGCGGGAGGCGGCTTCTACGGCTACAAGAAGTACAAGGACCGCAAGAAGGCCCCCGCCGACGGCGACAACGTCGCCGTGGTCGAGCGCGGGGACATCGAGCTGCACTTCAAGGACTCCGGCGAGCTCACCCCCAAGCACTCGGTCGACGTCGCCCCAAAGGTCAGCGGCCGCGTCATCGAGCTTCTCGTCGACGAGGGCAGCCGCGTCAAGAAGGGCGACCGCCTGGCCGTCATCCAGCCGGGCCGCACCGAGACCGAGGGCTATGTGCCCGTGGCCGTGACCAGCCCCATCGACGGGGTCGTCATGCGCTACCAGCCCAAGGGCAGCTATCAGCAGGAGAGCACGCTGGCCAAGCTCGGCGACTACGTCATCGGGCTCATGGAGTCCACCAACCCCACCTACCTCATGACGGTGGCGGACATCTCCAAGCTGGTGGTCAAGATGAAGATCAGCGAGATGGACATCCTCAAGCTCAAGGAGGGGATGGGGGTCACGGTCGAGGTGGACGCGCTGCCCGAGTCCAAGTTCCCCTCCAAGGTGACCATGGTCTCTCCCCAGGCGGACAAGGACCAGAACAACCTCAAGAACTTCAAGGTCGAGGTGAGCCTCCTCAAGTACGACACCCGCTTGAAGCCCGGCATGACCGCCCGGGTGGACGGCCTGCTCGACACCCGCAAGGGCGTGCTCAAGATCCCTCTCTCCGCCGTGTTCGAGGAGAAGGGCAAGGAGGTGGGCTACCTCTCCCCCGCAGACAAGAAGGCCAAGGCCGCGAAGGTCCCGCTCAAGCTGGGGCTTCGCAACGAGACCGACGTGGAGGTCAAAGACGGCGTCAAGGAAGGCCAGAAGCTCCTGACGGAGAAGCCTGTCGAGAAGAAAGGCTCGTGAGCGCCATCATCCGGCTCGAGGAGACCACGCGTCTCTACGGCGGCTACAAGGCCCTGGCGGGGATCAGCTTCGAGATCGCCAAGGGCGAGTTCGTCGCGATCATGGGGCCGTCGGGCTGCGGCAAGTCCACCCTGCTCAACATCATCGGGCTCCTGGACCGCCCCACCTCGGGCCACTACTGGCTCGACGGCACGAACGCGGCCAAGCTCGCCGACGACCGGCGCACGCTCCTGCGCCGCAAGAAGATCGGGTTCGTGTTCCAGGCATTCAATCTTCTTCCGCGGCTTTCAGCCGCGGAGAATGTGTGCCTGCCCATGGCCTACGACGGGGTCTCGGCCGCGGAACGGCGGGAGCGCGCCGAGGCCCTGCTCGGCCGCGTGGGCTTGGGTCCCAGGACCGGCAGCACGCCGCTCGAGCTCTCGGGAGGCGAGCGCCAGCGCGTGGGCATCGCGCGGGCCCTGGCCAACCGGCCCGACATCCTCCTGGCCGACGAGCCCACCGGGAACCTCGACTCCAAGTCCAGCGCCGAGATCCTCGCCTTCTTCAAGGAGATCCACGCAGAGGGCAAGACCGTGGTCCTCGTCACCCACGACGCGGGCATCAGCTCCACAGCCCAGCGTACCCTGCGGATGAAGGACGGCCATCTTGAGTGAGGAGACCTTTTTCAAACGGCTCTCCGCCCCCCTCGCTGCGCGCATCCCCCGTTGGGGGATGCTTGCGACTACGGGCTTGCGCGAGATCCGCACCAACAAGTTCCGCTCGGTACTGAGCTTCGCGGCCGTCGCCGTCGGGGTGGCATCGCTCATCTACACCCTGGCCCAGGTGAAGGGCATGCAGGACGCCATGGACAAGGCCATGGACCTGCTGGGGCCGGGACGCATGGAGATCGAGAGGAAGCGCGACTACGTGTCCCGTGGGCTCTCCCGCGGGCTCACCACCGAGGACGCGGACGCCATCCGGGAGAACGTGCCGGGCCTTCACATGGTCTACCCCCTGATCGGCCGCTGGGGCGCCACGGTACACGACGGCGGCAAGAAGGTCGAGGACGCCATGGTGCAGGGCATCACGCCGGAGTGGCGCAAGCGGGACTGGGTCTACACCCTGCGGGGCAGGTTCCTCAACGACTGGGACATGCGCAGCGCCGCCCGCGTGTGCGTCGTGGTCGAGCCCGGGGGCTGGATCAAGAAGCCTTTCTGGGCCTCGTTCTGGAACTGGAAGAGCGAGTTCGAGGAATATTCGGCCCGGCACGACCTCCTGGGCAAGGACATCCTCATCGAGGGCCGCATCTTCACCGTGGTTGGAACCCTCAAGAACCCGCCCCGCGACGAGGACCCCCGCTGGTTCTCCTGGAACCAGCCCGGCATCGTCATGCCCGTGACGACCTTCCAGCGGGTCCTGGGCAACCAGGACGACTCCGCCCCCCTGACGACGGTCGAGTCCATCGTGGTGGACACCGGCTCCCGGGCGAGCGTCGGCATCACCAAGAGCCGCATCGCGGCCCTGCTCAAGACCCGGCACAGGGGCGAGGAGGATTTCGACGTCAACGACTCGCGGGACATGATCGAGGGCGAACTCGCCGAGGCCAAGAAGTGGCTCATCGCGGCCATCATCCTCGGGGCGGTCGCGCTCTTCGCGGGCGGCATCGGGATCATGAACGTCACGCTGGCGACGATATTCTCACGAATCAAAGAGATAGGAATTCGACGCGCCATAGGCGCGTCGAGGATGGACATCATGGCGCAGTTCCTGGTGGAGGCGGCCCTGCTGGGCCTGGCAGGGGGCCTCGCCGGCATCGGCCTGGGCGTGCTGGGGCTGTCCACCTTCGCCAAGCCCGCGGACCGCGACATCGCGACAGTGGCCTGGTACCACGGGCTCATCGGCATGGCCGTGGCGGCCTTCGTGGCCGCGCTCTTCGCCCTCTACCCGGCCTACCAGGCCAGCAAGCAAGACCCGGTGGAGGCGCTGAGAAATGAATAGAGGGATTCTAAAGAAACGGACTCATCCCCCCCGCTACTTGCCCCCCCGTGGGGGGGGCAAGTGAAAGCCTCGGAACTGGGCCGCACCGCCTTCACCGAGATCAGGGCGCACAAGGTCCGCTCGGCCTTGACCTGCCTGTCGCTCTCCATCGGCGTGGCTGCCGTGCTCTACACCTTCTCCCAGACCGGCGGCATGAAGGCCCGGTACGTCAAGTTCTTCGAGCTCTCCGGCCCCGGCCGCATCAAGATCGAGCGCAAGCAGGGCTACACCTCCCGGGGCCTCTCCAAGGGCCTGACCTGGGAGGACGCGGTGCGGCTCCGCAAGAACTTCCCGGAACTCCACATGGTCTTCGCCGTGGTCCGGCGCTGGGGCACGCGCATGCGGTTCGGGGACTTCAAGGAGGACAACATCATGGCCTGGGGCGTCAACGAGGAGTGGTCCAAGCGCGACTGGGTCTACACTGTCAAGGGCCGCTTCTTCAACAAGGAAGACGTCAAGGACGCCAGGCGGGTCTGCGTCGTCATCCAGCCCGGAGGCTGGGTCAAGAAGCCCTGGTGGGCCAAGTACTACACGGTCCACCCCCTGGAGAAGCTCGTCAGACAGCGGGAGATCGTGGGCAAGGAGATACTGATCGAGGACCACCTCTTCACGGTCGTAGGGGTCCTCACCGAGCCCCCCCGCGACCGCGACCCCAGATGGTTCCGCGAGGGATTCGGCGGCAGCGGCACCATCATGGTGCCCATCACCACCTATCAGTACTGCCTGGGACGGCGCTGGGGCAGGAGGAGCGGGCCTGAATACGTGGACCAGATCCACGTCGACACCGGCGACACCGCGACCGTGGGGGTCTACCTCAACCGCGTCCAGATGCTCCTCAAGTCGCGCCACCGCGGGGAGAAGGACTTCGAGGTCAAGGACTACCGCGACGTCATCCAGGGCGCCATGAAGCGCATGCGCGACCGGGCGGTCTCCATCCTCGTGATCGGCATCGTGGCGGTGCTGGCGAGCGGCATCGGGATCATGAACGTGACGCTGGCGACCATCTTCTCCCGAATCAGGGAAATCGGGATTCGACGCGCCATAGGCGCGTCGAGGACAGACATCATCTCCCAGTTCGTGGTCGAGGCCATGGCCTTGGGCGCCATCGGGGGCCTTGCCGGCACCGGCCTGGGCTGGCTCCTGGTCGACAAGCTCGCCCCGGACCCGGAGTTCATGGCGCCCGTGGGCGCCGCCTACATCGCCTGGGCCCTCCTCATCGCGCTCGGCACGGGGTTTTTGTTCTCGCTCTACCCCGCCTACCAGGCCTCCCGCCTCGACCCGGTCGAAGCCCTCAGGTACGAGTAGCATGGACCGGCTCATCCAGAAGTATCTCGACGCCCTGCCGTATTCGGAGGTCTGGGTGGCCCGGGACGACCGGACGTGCTTCTTTATCCGGGACATGGAGAGCCAGAAGAAGCTGCACCGGCTGGACCTGTCCCGTTCCCTCGATCTGGATGACGGGGAGCTTGTCAGCGAGGAGGATTTCAACAAACGGACCCACTGGCCGCTGGACTATGATCCCCGGCGGCGAATGCTGTACTTCATCTCCGACACGGACAACCGGGAGGACTTGAACATCTACGTCCTGCCGCTGGACCGGCCGGAGATAAAGAAACTCACAGACTGCGCTCGGGTCGGGCTGGCGGGCTGTTCCCCGGATTTCCGCCGGCTTGTCTATACCGACCGCTGGAAGGTCGAGGACGGCCTTTTCTTCAGCCGGCTCAAGATCCTCGATATGGAACGTGGAGAGGGCCGCGCCATCGTCTCGGATGACGAATGGGAATACCGCTTCTGGATTGACGGCCGTCCGCTCTTCTCCCTAGATCGCGGGAATGTCGTCGTCCCGGTAGATCGGGACAGCCAGCGCAGGAAGTTCAACCTGCTCCTCGTCGACCTTGAGAACGGCTCGACCCGCAGACTGCTCCCCCCGGAGGAAGAAACCACCTCCCTGCAAACCCTGGGCGAGGAATTCGGACCCGAAGGGTTCTACTTCGTCTCGGATGTCATGGGATTCGAGAACGTCCACTTCTACGACCTCGCCCTTGGCAAGAGCCGCCCCCTTTCGCTATTCCACCGGAGAAACAACGGCCTGGCGCTTGTCCGGCGCGTGGACGGGAAACTGCTTGTCGCCGTCCTTCCCGACCCGGAGAACGACAGCACCGAAGTCTGGGCGAGGCGGGTCGCTGGAGCCGTGCCCGCAGACGAGCCCTTCTCCATGTTCGCCAGGCTTCCGGGCGCCTGGTTCTGGGCCGGGAACCAGCAGGAGGTGTGGCTGTCCTGCTCGACGCTCGATAACCCCGTCACCCGCCATCGCTTCCTTCCCGGGAAGGCCGATCTCAAGCCGGACACCCGGCTCGCCATCTACCGCGGCGACCGCGAGAGGATCGTACACAACACCTACCGGTTCGTGAAGTACCCATCCTTCGACGGCAAGACGATCCCCTCGTATCTCTCCTTGCCCAAGGCGGGCCTGCGGGGCGCGGTCATCATCGCCTTCTACGGCGGCCAGAACTCCTACGACTACGAGACCCAGATGTTCTCCGAACTGGGCCTCGCGGTGCTCAGCCCCGCGGTCCGGGGCAGTTGGGGTTTCGGAAAGGAATGGGAGGCCCTGCTCAAGGGCGACCTGGGAGGAAACGAGATATTGGACATCGTCTGGGGCGCGCGCTATTTGGAAAAGGAATTGGGGCTCAAACCCGGACAAATCGGCGTCTTCGGCGGCAGCCACGGCGGCTTCGCGGTCCTGCGGGCGCTCACCATGCCTGACGGCTTCAGCGGCCAGGCTTCGAAGTATCCCTTCGGCTTCGGCATCTCCTGGGCAGGCTTCGCGGACCTCGAAGAGTTCCACCGCTCATCCAACGTCCCCGACTGGCTGACCGACCTTCTCGGTCCCTACAAAGACAACCGCGACAAGCACCGCGACCGCTCCCCGCTCAACCACTTCGAAGAACTGCAAGCCCCCATCTTCGTCGTCCACGGCGCCAACGACGCCCGCGTTCCCCCCTCCACCATGGAAGGCTTTCTGGAGAAGCTGGAGTCCTCGGGCAAACCGCATGAGATCTATCGCCTGGAGGGCCAGGGCCATACCTCGGGCTCGCACGAGGAGAAGCGTCGAGTATATCGGGCCATGCTCGGATTCATCGACCGGCTGTTCTCTCGGCGAGAGCCCGGAAACGCGCTGAATGTCCTCCGCTGAAGACATCCTAAGAATCGGCTCATTAGGACTCTCCTCCAGAGTCCTGCAATCTCCCATGGCGGACTGCACGGACCTCCCCTTCAGGCTCATCGCCCGCGAGCACGGCCTGGCCCTGGCCTGCGTGGAGATGGTCTCCGCCAACTCCCTGGCGCGCGCGCATGCCAAGACACTCGGCATGCTCAAGACCGTCCCCGGGGACCGGCCTCTCGCGGCCCAGCTCCTGGGCCACGACCCGCGGACCATGGCCCGGGCCGCGGCGGTCCTGGAAGACATGGGGTTCGACCTCCTGGACCTCAACCTCGGTTGCTCCGTGCGCAAGGTCATCAAGAACGGCGAGGGCGCGGCCCTGCTCCAGGAGCCGCGCAAGGCGGGCCGCATCTTCGCCGCGGTGAGGAAGGCCCTCAAGCGCATCCCTCTCACGGTCAAGATGCGCAAAGGCTTCGCCGACGAGACCGGCGCCGAGGCCCTGGAGGTCGCCAGGATCGCGGAGAAGGAGGGGGTCGCGGCCTTGACCGTGCATGGGAGGACCGCCAAGCAGAACTACTCCGTCCCGGCCGACTACTCCGCCATCGCCGCGGTCAAGACGGCGGTCCGCATCCCGGTCATCGGGAACGGCGACGTCTTCTCGGCCGCCGACGCCGCGCGCATGGTCTCGGAGAGCTCCTGCGACGGAGTCATGGTGGGACGGGGAGGCCTGGGCAACCCCTGGCTCTACCGGGAGATCGAAGCCGCCCTCGCGGGCTCAGGTCCTCCGTCCCGGGAATCGTGTTCGCCCCCCAAGCCGCCCTCCGTCGAGGACCGGCGCGAGATCCTGCTCCGGCACCTGGAATACGAGGCGCTCCACCTCGGGGAACGCGCCGCCGCGCTCAACATGAGGCGCATCGGGACCTGGTACACAGCGGGCCTGCCGCACGCCAAGCAGCTGCGGGTCTCCCTCTGCCTGGCCCCGGACACCCATACTATAAGGAAGCTCATCGAGCGGTTCTTTGAGCAGCAATACTCGGCCAGTTGCCTTTCCCCGGGGCTTATGGCAGAATAGCCCGAGCGATTTCGCCGCGAGGAGGATGACCATGAAGAAGGCCCCGAAGGAAACGAAGAAGAACGGGATCAATCTCAAGGGAGCGGGCAAGGCCGGGCTGGTGGCCGCGATCGCGGTCCTGGCAGGCGTCGCCATCGCCAAGGCCCTCAAGAAGCGCTCGGACAAGTCGAGCGTCGACAAGCTCGTCGACAAGCTCAAGGCGCTCTAGCGCTCCGCCGGCGCGAGCGCCAGCGCTCGTCCTTCGCAACCCAGCGCCCGGAACTTTTCCCGGCGCGAGGGTGTCCAACCAGTCGCAAGCCTCCCCCACGGGGAGGCGCGCGGGAGAGGGGGCAAATCATGAACCAACTCAAGACCGTCCTGACTGGCGTCATCTTCGCCTGCGCGGCGGCCGTCCCGGCCCAGGCCCAACGGCTCATCGCCTGGCCCATCGGCCGGCCGCCGCCGATCTTCATGCCGCCGATCGTGCGGCCCATGCCCCCCATCCCCAGGCCCGACATGATCCCCCTGCCGCTCAAGGAGCAGAAGGTCGAAGGCCGGGTGCGCATGCAAGTCGCGCAGCTCTGGATCGAGACGGTCTTCCGCAACGAGAGCTCCGCGCGCCTCGAAGGCGAGATCCTGATGCCCATCCCGGGAGACGCCGTCATCGACAAGATGGAGATGAAGGTTGGGGACAAGCTCCTGAAAGCAGAGCTCTTGAACGCCGACCAGGCTCGGACCACCTACGAGAACATCGTCCGGCAGATGCGCGACCCCGCGCTCCTCGAGCTACAGGGCGAGCGCCTCGTGCGCGCTCGGGTCTTCCCCATCGAGCCCAACTCGAGCGTGACCCTGCGCTTCAACTACACCCAGATCCTGCCCAAGGCCGGCGCGCTCTACTCCCTCAAGCTCCCTCTGGCCCGCATCGACGGCGCCGGCGGCGGCAGGTCGGTGAAGGTCGGATTCGAGTCCCAGGCGCCCATGCGCCTGCTCTACTCCCCCACCCACTCCGTGGACATCGACCGGCAGGGCGACAAGAAGGCGACGGTCGGCTACAAGACCGGCGGCTCCGAGGGCGAACTCGTGGTGCTCTACTCCCTCGACGAGGGCAAGATGGCCTCGTCGCTCCTGACCTACCGCGAGGCCGGGGAGGAGGGCTTCTTCATGCTGAGCCTCTCGCCCTCGGTCAAGACCGACGCCAAGAGCCAGCCCAAGGACGTCGTCTTCGTCGTCGACCGCTCCGGCAGCATGGAGGACGACGGCAAGATGGAACAGGCCCGGAAGGCCCTCAAGTCCACCTTGAACCGGCTGGGCGCCGACGACCGCTTCGGCATCGTGGACTTCGCCACCGGGGTCGAGTCCATGAGCGAGTCTTTGATCGCCGCGACCGACGAAGGCAAGAACCGCGGCCGGCGCTACGCGGACAAGATCGAGGCCTCGGGCGGCACCAACATCAAGGAGGCCATGGACACGGCCCTCGACCTCCTCGGCAAGGGCGGGGCGGCCGGCGAGCGCATGCCCATGCTGGTCTTCCTGACCGACGGCCTGCCCACGGTGGGCGAGACCAACACGGACGAACTGCTCCGCGCCGTGCACAGCCGCAACAAGTCGGTCAAGGCGCGCTTCTTCTGCCTCGGGGCCGGCAAGGACGTGAACTCCCTCTTCATCGACAAGCTGGCCGAAGGCCAGCGCGGCAGCCGCGACTACGTCCTTCCCGGGGAGGACATCGAGGTCAAGCTCGGCCAGCTGGTGGACCGCATCGCCAAGCCCGCGATCACGGACGTCGAGTTCGAGTGGAACAGGGTGGAGGCGGCCCAGGTATACCCCAAGGGGATACATGACATCTACCACGGCGACCCCGTGGTCCTGGTCGGCCGCTATCCCAAGGAGGGCAAGGGCGCCCTCGTGCTCAAGGGCAAAGCGGCCGGAGGCGCCGTGCGCCAGGAATTCCCGCTGGCGCTCCCCAAGGAGGCTACGGAGAACGACTACCTGCCCAGGCTCTGGGCGCACCGCAAGGTCGCGCACCTCCTCGACGAGATCCGCCTGACCGGGTCCAAGAACCCCGAGATCGTCGACGAGGTCCTCAAGCTCGCCAAGCGCTACGGCATCGTGACTCCCTACACCTCGCTCCTCATCGCCGAGGACTCCGACATGGCCCAGCTGCGCAACCGCGGCAGGGTCATGTTCGATCGGATGGAGGGCGACGCGGGCCGCCCCGTCCCCATGCCCGCCCCCGCAGCCGCGCCGGGCGCCGGCCCCGAGGAGCGCCGCTTCGCGCTCGACGCCGTCCGCGGCCAGGCCTTCAGCCGCAACCTCATGGCCATGAAGTCCGCAGCGGCCGCCCCTTCCATAGCGGAATCCCTCAGCGGCGCGGCCGGAGCCGCGGCCGGCTCCGGGGCCGCGGGCTATTACGACTTCGAGCTGAGCGGAGGCCGGGCCGGCGACAAGGAGGAGAAGCTCAAGAAACTCGCCTCCGAGATGAGGACCGTGGGCTCCAAGACCTTCTACAAGCGCGGCGAGGAATGGGTCGACGGCGCCTACGAGCTCGACCGCAAGCCCGCGGTCACCGAGGTCGTGTTCCTGAGCGACGCTTACTTCGACCTCCTGCGAAAGCACCCGGAGACCCGGTCCTGGCTCGCCCTGGGCCGCAGGGTGACCTTCGTCCTGGGAGGCAAGGCGTACAGGATCGTCGAGAAGTAAAGCCAGATTCTCTGTCAATCCTCTGCGAAGAGGATGATGACGGGCCGCCTTCAGGTTCCGGGGACTCGTTGGTCGGACAAGGCGTTGATATGGAAGGGCTGGCATTCGGCCAGTTTTTTGATGTATCCTTCTTATGAAATCCATGCCTTCCTACAAGAAACCGACTATCACTGAGATTTACTCCGAGATATTCTTGGAGCGACGATCCCTGGGCGATTCTGAATGTTTTGATCTGGTTCCGCGATTCAAGGCAGCAGGACTGGACAAGATTGAGATGTGCCAATCCTTGGGATTCCCACCTCAATCTGAGCCCGTCCCATCGCAAGGAAAAGTGGAATTCGTCCCCCGGATCCGCTGTTGGAGCCCGGACAAGATACGCCTTGCCCAAGTCAGTCGCGATGTGGTCACAATCAATTTGGTGGGCCAGTATCCTGGCTGGACCGCATTTCAGAATCTGTTTGATAGCGCCCTCACGGCGCTGACATCTGTTGTCTCGAAAGAGAAGATCAAATCAATTTCGCTCCACACCATTGATAAATTCGAAGCCCCTACCGAGGGCTTCACTCTTGGAAAATATTTGACCGCCGGCGGCGAACGCATTCCCGCGTGGTATGCCGATGTTAAAGATTCCTGCGACATCAATCTCGGCATGGGTTTTGTGAATCGTGAGGGATACAACAAGAAGTTGAACATCGCACTCCGCCGCACCGAGAAGGGATATATTTTTCGAATCAACTCGGAGATCCATTACTTGGTGAAACAGGGCCAAGTCGTTAAAGACCTTCTCGAAGGTCTTCATGAGGAGTCCAACGAGACCTTTGAATCGGTTATCTCTGACGCAACGCGGAACACTATCATGGGAGGCACAAAGTAGTGGCGCCACAAACCTCGTTCGTCAGCCCCGATTCCACTTCCGCCCCAGAATCATCACTCATTGCCGCCAGCAACCTTCTTGATCCTTTTTCCGCCGCTCCGCTGCAGAAACTGAATTGGCATGATTGGGGAACATTGGACAATTCCGCCACTTGCGGCTCCGTTGACACGACCGATCTGAGTTCAACCGTCTCCACAGCGGCTTCATCGGTTCTGACGATGCGCCACCGAGCCGAAACGGACCTTAATCGATATCAGCAGTTTGCCTTTGGCTGGGACGGCTACTTTGGAGAAACATTCGGTCCCATCCTGATTCAGTCTGCCAAACAACTGATTTGCGCCGTATCGGATTATTTTATCGGCATTGACACCGTCCCGCAGGAAATCCTTCCGGGGCCAGCAAGTGACGGCTCGGTCGACATTGAGATATCCTGTCGCGGTCGCCGCATAATCTTCACGCTATATCCCAACTCGGACAAGGTCAACATCTACAAGGAACGGGATGAAAAACCTGTTGAAGAATATCTGGTTCCAGGTGAGGATCTTAATCTGGAAGCAGAACTTTCGTGGCTGGCTGTGTAGGACTTGTTGCCGAGCTCTTTGGAGAACGATTTCTCACATTCCGAATCGTGCCATTCTTTGGCGAGCCGTATATAATGGAGATCAAATAAAGGACGATGGCGCCCTGAAGTCCTCTTTTTTTCGGGATCAGCGCGGCGTGTCATGCGATATTTCCATTTTCTCGACACCGGACAAGTCTCGTTTAGGAGTCAATCGTCCTCCCTGGCCGGAGTTCTCGGGACTAGTGGCGTTCCGCACTAAGGATGTCCGCCGGCTAACATCAGGATCGGATATCAGACACAATCCTGTCGTAGGCAATACCGGAATAAGGAACTATGCTCACTCTTATTTCACCAAGTATCTGACCGTCGGCCAAAGCAAATGCTTGTGCCGAAATTGTTCCTTCGCGATTCCTCCCGACCTTCGACGCATCTATTGTTGAATGTGCCGGAGCAATAGGCGCCATGCCGTTCCTTCCTACAATGTTAACGTGTCAACGAACGGAGGATAATGACCGATAGGCGTCTTCTCATCATGGGCGGAAGCTTCGACCCTCCGCACAAAGGGCACAAGCGGCTCCTTGTGGCCGCCGCCGAGGAGCTCAAGCCGGACCGCATCGTCCTCGTCCCGGCTTTTCAGGCCCCTTTGAAAGGGCTTCCCGGGGCTTCGGCGGCTGACCGCGTCCGGATGCTCCGGAAGCTCGTAGCCGGGCTGCCGAAGAAGTGGCGAAAGCGATGCTCCCTCGACATCTCCGAGGTCCGCGCGCACCGGATGGTCTATACCGTCGAGACGCTCCGGCGCCTGCGGCGCGAGCATCCGCGGACGGAGCTCCATTTCATCGTGGGGTCGGATTCCGCCGAGTCCTTTTACAAGTGGCGGGAGCCCGAAGCGCTCAAGAGACTCTGCGCCTGGTGGGTCGGCATGAGGCCTGGCGCGGGCGTCCTCCTCTCGCCTGGCGCCAGCGCGCTCAAGGGAGGCGCGCAGGCGCCAGGCGGTCGACGGATCCCCGCGCATTTCAAGAGACTCCCCGGCAGGTTCCCGGACATCTCCTCGACCGACATCCGCTTGGCTGCGGCCACGGGCGCGCAATGGGCGCGGCTGACCACGGGACCCGTGGCCTCCTTCATCCGGAAGCGCGGGCTCTACGGCTTGGCCATCATCAGGGAGCTCGAGCGCACGCTCAAGAAGCCGCGATTCCAGCACACCATGGCCGTGGCCGACCTCTCGGCGAAGCTCGCGGTCCGGCATGGCCTCGACCGGCACAAGGCCGTCCTGGCCGGGCTCCTCCACGACTGCGGCCGCTGCATGCCTCCGGAGAAGATGGCCGAGCGGTGCCGCTCCTGGAGGGTGAAGGCCCCGAGCGTACGTGACATCGTCAGGCGCCAGCCCAAGCTTCTCCACTCCTACTTGAGCGCCGAGTTGGCCCGCCGCCGCTTCGGCATCCAGGACCCCGAGGTCTTGAGCGCCATCCGCAAGCACACCCTCGGGGCCCTGCGGATGTCGCCTTTAGACAAGCTGATCTACGTTGCCGACGCGGTCTCGGAGGACCGCGACCACCCAGGGTCGAAGCCCCTGCGCGAGCTCGCTTTCCGGGACCTGGACATCGCCATGAAGGCCTGCCTGTGGGCCAAGCTCGAGCACGCGCGATCGAACAATTCGTGGATGCATCCCCTCTCCCTCTCTCTATGGACAAGACTGCGACGCTGACCGAGCGCCTCCTGACCGGGCTGGTCCTGGCCGCCGTCTTGACCGTCGGGTACCTGGAGTCCCGCTCCGCCCTGGCCGGCCGGGTCCAGGCCCTCCAGCCCTTCGTGGTCTGGACGGCGCTGAAGACCCCTGACGAGGAGCGTCCCGACCTCTTCCTGTACCTCCATCAGCCGGCCCGGGAGACCCTCGACATCATCCACATCCCCGACGGCTTCAAGCTCGGCCCCAGAGAGACGTTGGCGGCGGCTTTCAAGAAGGCGGCGGCTGCCGGGGCATCCCCCAGAGAGGCGGCCCGGGAGGCTTGCCTGCGCGTCCATGAGCGGATTCTCTCCAAACGCACCCTGAGCCGCGTGGACCTCGGGGCTCCGCGCTTCGTCTACGAGGAAGCGCGGTCCTTCCCCGTGGGAGACCCCGCGGTCGCCATGAAGCGGCGGCTTCAGCGGGACTATTCCGGCCTGGCCTTCTGGAAAGGCTTCCCCCGCCTCCTGAGGCGGCCGGGCGCGGAAGTCCTCCTTTCGTCCGGTGCCGGCGCGGACGTCGCTTTCCTCGAGCGCCTGCTCCATGTCCTAGAGCTCCATCGCCTGGCGGGCCGGACCATCCGTCCGGCCTGGCTCCCGGAGGGCCCGGCCATCGAGCCGTTCTTCCTGAGGCTGCTGGGGACCGTGCCGAGGCCTGCCGGCGCCGCGCCGCGGTCGGCCCGATTCCTCTTCCGGCCGTGCCTGGGGAGATGTCCGCAGGACGTCTGGGGTCCCCAGGCGCGGCCGGTGACGGTCGAGGTCCTCAACGCGACGGGAATGAAGGGTATCGCCAGGGAAGCGACAAAAGTATTAAGATTGAAAGGGGCCGACGTGCTCTCCTCCGGCAACGCGGAAGGAGCGCCTCCCGGCACCTTGGTCCATGACCGGACCGGCCGCATCGAGAACGCCCTGCTGGTGCGCGACATGCTGGGCTGCCAGGCGGCCGAGGCCGTCACCATCATCCGGGAACGGACCATCGTGGACGTGAGCGTCGTCGTCGGCGAGGATTGCGCTGGTCCGCTCGACCGCCGCCCTCCCGAAAGCCAGTGAGAGAGGAGCTGACATGGAACTAGTCGAGGTGCTCAAGACGGCGGTGCAGGCCGGCGCGTCGGACATCCACGTCGTGATCGGGAAAGCGCCCATGATGCGCCTGAACGGGGAGATCGCGGAGGTCCCCGGATATCCAAAGGTCAACCCCGACGAGGCCAAGCGCCTGGTCTACTCGATCCTCTTCGAGGAGCAGCGGGCCAAGTTCGAGGAGCATTGGGAGCTCGACACCAGCTTCAGCATCCCGGGGCTCTCCCGCTTCCGCGTGAACGTCCTGCTCCAGAAGAACGGCGTCGAGGCGGTCATGCGCGTCATCTCCTCCAAGATCCCGACCCCGGAGCAGCTGCGGCTCGCGCCTGCCGTAGTCAAGATGTCGGACCTCCCCAGGGGCCTGGTCCTCGTGACGGGCCCGACCGGCTCGGGCAAGTCCACCACATTGGCCTGCATGCTCGAGATCGTCAACCAGCACATGACCGGCCACATCCTCACCATCGAGGACCCCATCGAGTTCGTCTACGAGTCCAAGAAGAGCATCTTCCGCCAGCGCGAGGTGGGGCAGAACACCAAGTCCTTCAACGCGGCCTTGAAGCACGCCCTGCGGCAGGACCCGGACGTCATCCTGGTGGGCGAGATGCGCGACCTCGAGACCATCCAGCTCGCCATCACCGCCGCGGAGACAGGGCACCTGTGCTTCGGCACCCTTCACACGCAGGACTGCCCTTCGACCATCGACCGCATCATCGACGTGTTCCCGCCGACCCAGCAGTCCCAGGTCCGCGTGCAGTTGGCGGTCGTGCTCCAAGGCGTGGTCTGCCAGACCCTCATCCCCAGGCTCGACGGCCAGGGCCGCGTGGCCGCGCGAGAAATCATGATCATGACCCCGGCCATCTCGAACCTCATCCGCGAGGGCAAGACCCACATGATCTACCAGGCCATCGACACGGGCGCCAAGTTCGGCATGATCCCCATGGACAAGGCCCTGGCCGAGCTGGTGCGCGAAGGCCTGATCTCGCCCGAAGAGGCCCTGCTACGGGCCCACAACGTCGACACCTTGAAGCAGCTCGCGGGCATCAGCTCGCGTTCCATGGCCTCGGCCATGTAAGGACCCCCATGGACGACAAGGTCAAGCTCATCAAGTCGGTCCGCCTGCTCGACGGCATCCCCGAGAAGCACCTCACCGCCCTGGCCGAGTTCCTCAAGAGCGTCTCGCTCGACGACGGGGCCGCGCTCTTCGAGGAGGGGTCCAAGGGGGACTGCCTCTACTTCATCTCCTCGGGCCAGGTCCGCATCTCCAAAAGGGTCTCCGGCGAGACCTTCAAGGACCTGGCGATCCTGGGGCCCGGGGACTGCTTCGGGGAGATGGCCCTCATCGACGACGTGGCCCGCTCGGCGCGCGCCTCGGCCGTGGGCGCGACGAGCCTCTTCGAGCTTCACCGGCAGGACCTCCACACGTGGCTCGGCTCGCACCCGGAGCTGGCCATGGAGTTCTTCGCCGCCCTGGTGCAGGAGCAGTCCAAGCGCCTGCGCCGCAGCTCGACCGAGGTGGCGCTCCTCTACGACCTCTCCAACCTCCTGCTCGAGCGCACCCCCTCGCCCAAGGATCTCCTCGCCCGGGTGGTCGACCACGTCACGCCGCACCTTCAGGGTTCCTGGTCGTCCCAGGCGCAGCTCTTCAACGCCTACAACGACGAGATGGAGCTCGTCTCGTCCAAGGGAGAGGCGGACTTCGCCGCGGTCCAGGACAGGCTGCCTCCTCCGGGCGAGACGCGCAGCGTCTGGGTCGACGACGTCACCTACTACGTCTCCCTGCCGGGCCCCAAGCACCCGCTGGGGTTCCTGCTGTTCCGGTCGCAGAACCCGCTCACGAACGACGAGCGCAACGAGACGGGCCGGACCCTGGCGACGGTGGCGAAGCTCTTGAGCACCGCGCTCGAGAACATCGAGTTCCGCACCGATGAGCTCCTGCGGGAGCGCCTTAAGAAGACCTTGAGCCATGCCTCCGGTCTTTAGGCGGGTGGCGCTGGCGGCGGCCCAGGCCGCCTTCGACAAGAAGGCGGAGGGGCTCGCCCTCTACTATGTCGGCTCCTCCCATCCCCTGGCCGACTACCTCCTCATCATGACGGCGCTCTCCCACGCCCACATGGAGACCCTGCAGCGTGCGGTCGAGGAATCTCTGAAGGCCTCGGGTCTGAGGCCCCTTCGCCGGGCCAAGCCTGAGAGCGACCAGTGGAAGGCCCTCGACTACGGCGACCTGGTCGTCCACATCATGGCGCCCGAGGCGCGCGACTTCTACCGGCTCGACAAGCTCTACGGCGACGCCCGCAAGATCCACTGGACCAAGCGGCCGCGCCGGGGTCCCGCCCCCTTCACCGCCAGGCCGGCGCACCTCCACTAGCATGCCCGAGCTGACCGATTTCCTCAAGGCCACGGCCCAGCTGGGGGCCAGCGACCTGCACCTGACCGTGGGCAAGCCTCCCATGATGCGGCTGCAGGGCCGGATACTCCCCTTGCCGGGCGCGTCCCCGGTCAACTCCGAGGAAGTCAAGCAGATGGTCTACTCGGTCCTCTACGAGGACCATCGGGCCAGGTTCGAGGCGAGTTGGGAGCTGGACTGCTCCATCGCGCTCAAGGGCGTCTCGCGGTTCCGGGTCAACGTCTTCATGCACAAGAACGGGGTGTCGGCGGTCTTCCGGACCATCCCCTCGCGCATCCCGACCCCGGCCGAGCTGGGGCTCATGCCCGCCATGGCCAACCTGATCGACCTTCCCCGGGGGCTGGTCCTGGTGACCGGCCCCACGGGCTCCGGCAAGTCAACGACCCTGGCCTCGCTGATCGAGCTCATCAACCAGAAGCACAACAAGCACGTCCTCACCATCGAAGACCCCATCGAGTTCGTCTACGAGGACAAGAGCTCCATCATCCTCCAACGCGAGGTCGGCCAGCACACCAAATCCTTCGCCGAAGCCCTGCGCCATGCCCTGCGCCAGGATCCGGACGTCATCCTCATCGGGGAACTGCGCGACCTCGAGACCATCGGACTCGCCATCAGCGCGGCCGAGACCGGGCATCTGTGCTTCGCCACCCTGCATACCCAGGACGCCCCGACCACCATCGACCGCCTCATCGACGTGTTCCCCCCGTCCCAGCAGCAGCAGGTCCGCATCCAGGTCTCCACCGAGCTCCAGGCCGTCATCAGCCAGACCCTCCTGCCTAGGCGGGACGGCCAGGGCCGCATCTGCGCCAGAGAGTTCATGCGGGTGACGCCGGCCATCGGCAACATCATCCGCGAGGGCAAGACCCACCTCATCTACGCCGCCATCGAGGCCGGAAGCAAGTTCGGCATGATCGCCATGGACCAGTACCTGGCGCTCCTGGTCAAGCAGAACCTGGCTTCCTTGGACGACGCCGTGAAGGTCGCCCACGACCCCTCCATGGTGCGCAAGCTGGCGGGGATGGCCGAGGAGGGGAGGCTCGCGACTTGATCCTGGCCTCGCTGCGCAAGGCCCTGCTGGAAAAGCTCAAGGCCTTCCCGAATCTCAAGGAGACGGCCCCGACTCTCGGGATGCTGGCCCTGCCGCCCAAGCACATCCTGGCGGACGTGAGCCTCAACTGGCCCATGGCCTGCGCCAAAGCCGCGGGCGCGGCGCCCCTCGACCTGGCCCACGAGATGGCCAAGGAGTTCGGCCGCATCGTCGAGGTCGCGAGCGCGCACGTGACCCCCCCGGGCTTCGTGAACTTGAAGCTGGCGGACTCGGCCCTGTGCGCCAACCTCATGGCCATCACCCTCTCGCCCTCTCAGTACGGGTGCGACGGCTCGGGCCGCAAGAGGGCGATCCTGCTGGAATTCGTCTCAGCCAACCCGACCGGGCCGCTCCACCTGGCCTCGGGCCGGGGAGCCACGCTGGGCGACTCCATCGCGCGCATCCTGCGGCGCCTGGGGCACTTGGTCCATTGCGAGTACTACGTCAACGACGGGGGCGGCCGCGTGGAACTTCTGGGCAAGTCCCTGCAGGCGCGCTACGACGAGCTCCACGGCAAGAGCGCCCAGGTCCCGGATGACGGCTACCAGGGAGACTACCTCAAGGACATGGCGGCCGCTCTTCCCCCGGAGGCAGCGGCCTGGACCGCCCAGGATTTCGGGCGGCACGCCATGAAGGTCCTGCTGGCGAGCCAAAAAGAGGACATGGCGGCTTTCGGCGTCCGGTTCGACCGGTGGTTCCATGAAAGCGAGCTTTACGCCAACAAATCAGTCGAAGCGACCCTTGAGGAGCTCAAGGGTCGCAAAATGGTCTACGACAAGGACGGGGCGGTGTGGCTCGCCACCGCCCGCGGCGAAAGCGCGGACTCCGAGGACGACAAGGACCGGGTGCTGGTCAAAGGCGACGGCAAGCCGACCTACTTCCTCCCGGACATCGCCTACCACCGCGACAAGTACGGCCGGGGCTTCACCGAGCTCATCGACATCCTTGGCGCCGACCACCACGGCTACGTCCCGCGCATGAAGGCGGCCGTGGCCGCCCTGGGCCGCGACCCGGCGACCTGCCACATGATCATCCACCAGCTCGTGCACCTCTTCCGCGGGGCCGCCCCGGTCAAGATGTCCAAGCGGGCCGGCGAGTTCGTAACCCTGCGGGAGGTGATGGACGAGGTGGGCAAGGACGCAGCCAGGTTCTTCTTCGCGCAGAGGACCGCCGACACCCACCTCAACTTCGACCTGGATCTCGCCAAGAAGAAGTCCTCGGAGAACCCGGTCTACTACTGCCAGTACGTGCACGCCCGCGTGGTCTCGATCTTCAAGGAGGCCGCCAAGTCGGGCGTCGTCGAAGCGGGGATGCGCCTCCAACCCACGCCCGAGCTCCTGGCTGAGAAGGAGGAGCGCGCCATCCTCATCCAGCTGGCCTGGTTCCCCGAGGTGCTCAAGGTCTGCGAGCGCGACCTCTCCCCCCACCAGCTCGCCGCCTACCTCCTGGAGATCGCGGGCCTCTTCCACGCCTTCTACGAGGAGCACCGCGTGGTCGACGCCGCCAACCCCAGGCTCTCCCAGGCGAGGCTCTGCCTGTGCGACGGGGTCAAGGCCGTGATGGCCGAGGGGCTGGGCCTCCTCGGGGTGTCGGCTCCCCAGGAGATGTAGCCCCGCCGCCGGACCCGCCTCTACCGCGACTCCGGCTTCGCCACGGAGACGGCGCCGTCNNNCATCAACCCTTTCTCCAGGTTGGGCACGACGCCTCTCTCCATGGCCTGCAGCAGCGCGGTCTCGCTGAAGATCGCGAAGTCCACGTCGGAGGTCAAGCTCCACTCCTTCGGGCCGCCCTTCAAGGTCCCGTCCGGGTTGAAGCCGCGGCTGGATGATCTCGTACCCGGTGAAAGGGCCGTAGTACGTGGTCGAAGGCTGAAGCGGCGCGGCGACGGCCTTGAGCCTGCCGGCGGCGTTCGCCCGCTGGTAGAGGACGCCGAGGTTGCGGCGCACGCTCTCGTTGGCGGGATCGAGCGCCAAGGCGCGCTTGTAGGCCTTCTCCGACTCGGCCCACCGCTCCAGCATGAAATAGGCGTTGCCCAGGTTCAGATGCGCGTCGGCCGTCTCATGCTGGTGCTTGGGCCTCGGCCGGTCCGGGACCGCGTCGTAGGTCTGGTACGAGAGGATGGACGTCCTCAACCACTCCTTGGACAGCAGCGTATCGGCGACCTGGCACTTCTCGGCCCCGATGGCCGCCTCGTAGGCCTTCACCGCCTCGGCGTAGTTCTTGCGGATCATGTGAACCTGCCCCATGCGGAAGAAATTGGGCCCGAACACGGGGTCGATGGCCTCGTACATTTTGAACCGCACGAGGGCCCTGTCCAGGTACTTGTCCGCCTCCGCGGCCCGGGGCGGATTCTGGTTCATGAGCCACTCCGCCAGCTTCAGGTGGAGGATGCCCACTTGGTGATGGTGCTGGACGTAGTTGGGCGCCAGCCTCCTCACGGCGTCGTAGGCCTCCATGGCCCGTTCGTAGTCGTCGCGGGGCTTGTTGTCCTTGTCCCCCCAGGCGGGGTTGAAGACCTTGGCCATGTTGAAGCGGTCGTTGAAGACGTTGCCCCGGAAGTAGTGCGCCATGACGAAGTTCGGGTTGAGGCGTCCGACCATCGCGTAGTTCTCCAGGGCCCTGTCCCACAGCCGTTCCTTCGAGAAGTAAATCGCGATGTTGTGGTGCACGTCCGCCTTGAAGTAGCCCCAGAACGTGTACAGGGGCTGGAGCATCGCGACGATGACCAGGCAGGCCAGGGGCTTCTCGGACAGGAAGGCCAGCCGGACGAAGATGAACCCCATGCTCAGCGCGCAGCCCGAGAACACGGACCACGAGATCCACCACTGAAGCACCTCGCCGCCCATCGTCAGGCGGCCGAGCGGCCCCTGGACGCCCGCGAACTCCTTGAAGAGGAGGAACACCACGTAGCCCAACCCGCCCCAGGCCGCGATGCGGCTCGGCCAGATGAGGAACTCGCTCAAAAGCCGCATCCCGGTCGGGGGCTCGCCGGGCATGGACGAGGGCGGCTGCGGCCCGGCGGAAGCATGGAGCTCGACCTCCCGGACGTCAGCGTGGGCAAGGGCCTCTATGGAGCCTTGACGCGGCTGCTCGCGGAGCGGGGATCGAGCCTCCTTGAATGGGTGGACGCGCATGATCCGAAGCGGCAACGCAGCCAGCATGTGTTCCTGCAATTCTCCAGCATGGGACTGCTGAAGGACGCTTTCGACCGCGATCCTTCCCTGCCTGGGAAACTCCCCCGCTACCTGCTGCCGGATACGCCGTCCTCGGACTCCCATGACTGGGTTCGGATCGGTGGGTTCATGGAAACGGCTCTCCGGACCTGGCCCGCGGAAAGCCGGAAGGCGTTCCTGGAGGGCCTGGCAAGTGAAACAGGGCAGCTTGTCCGCAGGGAGTCCGTCGAGGACTTCGCCTCGGTCGTTCTGACGCATTACGGCCCAGTCTTGAAACCCGAGGACAGGGAGCTGCTCCGGAAGGCCGCGCGCAACGACGCTTCCAAGGAGCCCGCAACGCTGTCGCCCACCGATGTCCTCGGCGGGCCCGGCAAGTCCGCCTTGCGGGGCCTGGTCGCGTTCGACGACTTCGGGCAATACCTCGACTTCGTCAAGACGGCGGCAGGGCGCGGCTACGCGGCGGTGGAGACGGGCAGCCGGATGTCCTTCGCCAAAGGCCCCGCGCGCTTCGAGGTCACGGTCCAGCCTAAGGACGAGTCGGCGAAACCGGCCTGGGAGAGCGGCTTGAAGGAAAAGGCCCGGGGACTGCAGTTCATCGCCCTGCGCGGCGAGCCGTGGTTCATGCGCCACTACGAGCAAAGGCTCTCGGACGCCGGCCCGAAGCTGGTCTTCCTGGGAGCGTGCTACTCCGCGTGGGACGCCACGCGCATCCTGGACAAGTGCCCCGATTGCGTCGTGATCGCCAACATCGGGACCGGGCGCTACCTCGTCAACAACGAGGTCCTGTTCTCCGTTCTCGACGCCTTGGTCCAAGGCAAGGACTGGAAGGCCGTCGGCGATTCGGTGCGCAAGGCCCTGCCTCAGCGGCAAGGCGAGGTCGTAGGCCCCTGGCATCTCGGCTACGCGCTCAACCGGCGCAAGCGCCTGCGCCAACAGCGATTGCGCGCCGCGGAAGCGGCGAACGGCTCGGCAACCGAGGACCCGCCTCCCACCCGGCCTCAGTAGTTCAGCCAGCCGGAGTTTTGCGGTGTTGATGTCCATAGCCCTGGAAAAAGTCTAGCACAGAACTTCCCCGCCGCAAGATAGCCGGCGGCCTTGATCACGAGGGACAATAGTCCCCCATGCTCGGCGCCTCCAGGATTGGGAGGAGGCAGGCGAGGACGTGAAGCCTTACCTGCCCGTGTCTCTGCGACCCCCTTAC
>JACQWX010000043.1 GCA_016209035.1 Elusimicrobiota bacterium
CGGCGGGGCGTGTGAGCGCCCGGCTTTCGCATACAGCCGGGCGCGAGGCGAGCCCGCCTTCAAACGGCGGGCGTCCCTGACGGATAGGGTCCCCAACGCTTGGACTCGTCGGCCTCAGGGAAAACTGGGTGAGGTCGAGCCAAGTCGCGTCGATGTAGCAGGTCGCGCCTCGCCCTCCTCTGCCTGACCGCCCTCGGCGGGACGACGCGTTCCGGGACTACCAGTACCGGACGCGGCCAACGTCGACGTGGACGAAGCCTGAGCTGGGGTAGTAGCCGACCCCGCCGGCCTTGAGCGACATCGCGAAGTCGCGGAGCTTGGCCAGCGCCGCGCCCGGAACGTGGATGTCCGCGGCCCAGCCCTTGACGTGGAGGCTGTTCTTGGCCACGCCCGACGATTTCTTGCGCATCCGCTCGTTCCTCTCGGCGCTGCGGTAGCCGCAGATGAGCTCGATGACGTCGGCGCCGAAGTGGTCCTGGATGGCGTCGAGGAGCTCGATGAGACCGATGGGGATCTCCACGGTCTCGCCGGTCAGCTTGCAGCGGAACAGATGCCGGATATTGGCCAAGGCCGCTTGGTCGTAGCGGCCATCCGCCGTCCGGTAGGTCACCTCGATCCTCTCGCCGAAGTGCGGGCTATGGAGGCCGAGCCGGCCGTCGCCCAGGCCCCCGAGCCCCTGCGCCTGGTAGTCGTCGGCCTCGGCTTCCATCACATCCTCGGCCTCCGGGCCTTCGTCGTCGTCGACATCGGCCACGACCGCGACAGGCTTGACGGACTTGATGAGGGCTTCGATCCTGTCGTCCGGGGCGAACCTCTGCGCCGCGGCGCCGTCCCATCTGATGGAAAGCGCGGATTCAGGGAGCTGGAGCCGGCTTGCGGCCTGGCTGGGCGTTGCGATCAGGAGGGCCAGGGCCGTCAGCGCGAGCATGGGGGCCATAGGCACCACCATTGTGATGCCTCAAAGGCCTAGGCGTAAGGGTCCCGGGGCCTACGCTATCCTAGGCCCAACGGCCTACCAAAGAGGAGGGGAGAAGGCTTGCGCCTTCTCCCCTCCATACGAAGGAAACGGCCTGTACCCCGAATCCTGTCCTCCGCCTCGCGGCGGATGGGGGACCATTTCTCTCCCCTCCCCGTCGCCGGGGAAGGGGGCCTGAGTGCGTCCAGGTCCTGCGGCCACCGGGCGGCCTGTCTTGAGCCTCGCGGCCCAGGACCGCGCGAGCAGCGCAAGCCGCCTCGTCGCCTTGCTCCCAGCGGGGTTTGCCGTGCCCCCTGCCTTGCGGCAGGGGCGGTGAGCTCTTACCTCGCCTTTTCACCCTTACCCCGATACACGCAGGGGCGGTATGTTCTCTGTGGCACTTTCCGTCCCCCCGGGCTTACGCCCGGGAGTCCCTGCCTTTCAGCAGGCGCCGCGCTCTGTGGAGTTCGGAAGTTCCTCCCCCTGCGCCCTCGCGGGCTCAAGGAGCGGCCCCCCGGCCGTCTCCGAAATAATTGCGGCATCGTCGACCTTGGGCTTGGCGGCGAGGGCCTCGGGCCGATACAGGATGCGCTGGCAGCTCTCGCAGAACACGAGGGCCTTGATCTTGGTCGCCTCGACGATGAGGTGCGGAGAGAGCTGCATCTGGCAGGAGCCGCAGGAATTGTTGCTGATGGGCACGACCGCCTCCGGCTTGCCCCTGGTCCGGATGTGGGTGTAGACCTTCAGGACCTCCTGGGCGACGGCCGAGGCGGCTTCCTCGCGCACCCCGGCTTCCTGGGCATGCCGGGCCGAAAGCTCCTTGAGCTTGGCCTCGAGGACCCCGATCTCGGCGCTGGCATTGGCTTCCCTGGCCTTGAGCTCGCCCTGCACGGCCTTGTCCTCGCGCCGGCACAGGTCCAACTGCTCCATTATCTCCAGGATGCGCGTCTCGATGTCGCTGCCCTCGGCCTTGGCTTGGTCGATCTCGTGCTGAAGGGCTTTGAACGCGTCGTTCGTCTTGACCTGGTTGAGCTCCTTCTGGTGCTTACGGACAGCCTCTTCCTTCTGCGCGAGGTCGAGCTCGCACTCCTTCCTCTTTTTCTCGAGATCATTGAGCTTCCCCTTGACGTTCTCGAGCCGCGCTTTCTCAGCGGCGAGTTCGTCCCTCAAGGCCTGGATCTGGGAGGGGATCTTCGCGATCTCGGCCGCCAGCTTGTCCAGGGCAGTGTCCTTCTCTTGGAGGACGATGAGCGCCGTCAGAATCCCCCTGGAAAGCTCCATGGTCGCAGGGGTATTATACTACTTCGTCATTATTCTTTACTCTTCTATCTTTTCCACTGCGAAGATCTTCAGCACCGTCCCAGGCTGTCGGTAGGCGTCGGGCGGCAGGCCCGCCTTGTGGGCGCACAGCGTGCTGAGGAACTCCTCGACATGGGCAAGCTTCTCCCAGACCTGCGGCAGGAACACCCCCGCGCGCCCCCCCCGCTCGATCCTCACGCCGTCGCCCGGCTTGACCTCCTTCCAGTGCGCCGTCCTCTGGGGAGAGAGGACCGAGACCTCGATGCGGATGCCGCCCAATTCCCCGGCTGTCACGGCCGGGAATCGGCGGTCCCGGACCGCGGCCGCCACGGCGTTGCGACAGACGGACTCGAACAGGGACTGCCGGGGCTCGAGGTCGCCGATGCAGCCGCGAAGGTCCCCGTTCGCCTCGGTCAGCGTCACGAAAGCGGACCCCGGGAGGTTGAGCCTCGGAAACCGGGAAAGAGGCGCCGTTTGCGCCTTGCCTTCCGCAAGGTAGCACCGGATGCTCTGCCGGGCCGCATCAAGGAGCTCGGCCTGCTCCTCTCCCGTATGGGTCCGTGGGCCCCGGGGCTTCTTGGACCGGACGAAAGCCGCGGCCGCGTAGCCGACCACGCGCCGGGCGTCCTTCTCTCCCGCGACCGTGCCGGAATGGACGCGCTCGAGGACTTGCAGCTCGGTCGCGCCCAGCTCCTTGGCGGCGATCAGCACCGCCGCGGCCCCGGCAGCGCCGCAGCAGGTGGTGGCCAGGCCGGGGAGCCCGCGGTCGAGGAGCAGTTCGTTGGAGAGCCAGAAAGTCGCGGGCTCCATCGTGGCCAGGGCTTCGACCGTGGTGGCGTCCACGAGGTCCGCCATTGCGCCGCTGGGGAAATGCGATAAATCCGTTGACGCGACCAGAAGGGTCTTTCTGCCGCGGACGGCCTCGGCCAAGGCCATTCCCACTCGTACCACATTCGCCAACTCGTCCGTGTTCATGACCAGGCCGACCGCCTTGACGGGTCCCAGGGTCTGCCGGATGAACGGGACCTGGATCTCCACCGAATGCTCGCCGCCATGCGCCGAGGCGTCCGCCGCGATGAGGGGCGAGGCCTCCAAAAGCCCCTCGGCCAGCTCGCGGTCGAAGGGGAGCATCCCCTCGGGGGTCCCGTAGTCGCCTGGATAGATGGCCGCGCCAGCCACCGCCTTGCGATGCCCGGCGCCCACGATCACCACGCTGTCGAAAGCTCCGGCCGGCAGGGCTCGGTAGGCGGCGGCCGCCACCCCTCCCGAGTAGTCCAGGCCGGCATGAGGGGAAATCAGGGCCACCACGTCCCCGGGTTCCCGGCGGGGCGCGGCTTCCAGAAGCCTGGCGACCGCCTTCGCGATGGCCCTCGGTTCGCCGGGATAGAACTGCCCTGCCACCGCGGGAGGCCGGGGCACGGACGCCGGGAGCCGACTCATGCCCTCATCACCTTGAAATAATTATGTCACACGCTCCGGCTACACTGGTGCTGTCGGTCACGCAACAGCTCAAGGCGCCGGAACGTACGGCAACGGAGAAAGACACCTCGGGGGCGGCTAACATCAGCCGCCCCCAACTCTTTTGGCGAGCTGGAAGACCTTGACGATCCTCTCCAGCCACCGCACGTCCATGTCATCGAAGGCGGCCTCCTTGCCGCTGACAGCCTCCAGGACGGCCCAGAGCTTGCCGTCGCAATCGTAGGCCGGAACCGCGACGCGGCACAGGCCGGCTTCCTTCGCGACCTCGGGATGCCCGTTCGCCACCGCCCGGCCCACGACGCCCGCGGGGTCGAGGGAGGGCTCCGGCACCTTGCCCCGGCGGTGACCCGGGACGACTCGGGACCCGTCCTCTGAGATGACGTGGAAGCCGCAGCCCGAATAGGGGCTGTCGGCGAAATCGCGCCAGAGCGCCTCGACCACCTCCCCCATCATCCGGTCCGCCGCCGGAACCCGGCGGCGGAACTTGAGCTCGAGCGCGGCCCGCACCTTCTCGTAGCGGGCGCGTGAAGGCCGGTCCTTGATGTCCTTGGCCGGCGGGGCGAATTTGGGGTCAGGCTGGGTCAAGGAGCCCTCCTAATCTTCTCGCGGGCGGCCAGTTGACCGCACGCCGCGGCTATGTCTCGGCCGAAGCTCTGCCGGACCGTGCAGATCAAACCCTCGTCCCGCAGGTATCCCTGGAAACGCCGGGCATCGGCTTCAGTCGGGATCATTCCTCCTCTGATCGCGCCATCATCAGCCGGATTGTACAGCAGGAGGTTGACGTGCAGGAGCTTGGAATCCACGGACCGGATGAAGGCGGCGAGGTCCTCGGCGTCCCCCGGAGAGTCGTTCTCCCCCTTCAGGATCACGTACTCCAGGAAGACCTTGCGGTTGTTCTCCACGAACACGCTCTTGAGCGTCCGGGCCAGGACCGCGAGGGGATAGGTCTTGTTGATGGGGACGAGGCGGTCCCTCAACGCGTCGTTGGCGGCGTGCAGGGACACGGCGAGGTTCACCTGCGGGAAATCCTTGGCGAATCGCTCCATCTGGGGAGCGAGCCCCGCGGTCGATACCGAGACATGCCTGGCGCCGATGCCGAACAACTTTTGATCCAACAGAGCCCGCAGGCTCTGCTGGAAATTCTCATAATTGAGGAACGGTTCTCCCATCCCCATATAAACGACATTTCTGAGGCGCTCGGCTGAAGCCTCGCGCCTCAGAAACTGGCGCCAATAGAGCGCCTGGTCCGTGATCTCCTCCGCCGAGAGACTGCGGCCCGGGCCGGCCTTGGCCGTAGCGCAGAACGCGCACCCGATGGGGCAGCCCGTCTGGGTGGAGATGCACGCGGTCCAGCGCCGGGGCGTGGGCCGCATGAGAACGGTCTCGACCTGGCCGCCTCGAGCCAGGCCCAGGAGCGCCTTGACCGTGCCGTCTTGCGAGCGGGACTCGGCCGCCAAGGAGAGGGACAGGAGCGGCGCCTCGCGCTCCAATGCCTGCCTCAACTCGGCCGGCAGGACGCTCACCTCGGCGTAGGAGCCCACGGCCTGTCGGAACACCGCTCGGGCCAACTGGCCCGAGCGGTAAAGGTCCGCCCCGTGGGCCTTGAGCACCGCGCGCGCCTTCCGCCAGTCCATGTCATACATTATACTTGAAGGCGAGGCGCAGTACGATGACGGGATATCGCCTATTCGGCCCAGCGAGCACGAAAATCCCTCGTAAACTGTGGCTTGAGCGGTCTCGTCAAGCCAAGAGTTTCGAGCAACTCTTCAAGGGAAATGCCCTGATCAGCCCGATGCGTCCGCACAGAGCCTCTTGAACCGCCCGTTCCAACGCCCGGTTCGAGGACCCAAAACACCATCTCCCCGAAAACCGCCTGAATCGGCCAGAACTTCCCCGCCGCAAGATAGCCGGCGGCCTTGATCACGAGGGACAATAGTCCCCCATGCTCGGCGCCTCCAGGATTGGGAGGAGGCAGGCGAGGACGTGAAGCCTTACCTGCCCGTGTCTCTGCGACCCCCTTAC
>JACQWX010000057.1 GCA_016209035.1 Elusimicrobiota bacterium
GCTCTGGGACGGCGACACTATCCACAAGCGCGTCATCGACAAAGACTTCCTGCACCGGCACCAACGGCTTCATGTTTTCCCCTTTCCATCGTATGCGCCAGAGATCAATCCGCAGGAGTTCGTCTGGACCAAGGCCAAGTGCGCTCTCTCCAATGGGGCGCCCAAGGACATCGCTGAACTCGGACGCCGCCTCCGCGGCTCCATCCATCGCGTTCGCGGCTCCCAGAGGTTGCTGCGCTCCTGCATTCACGCCGCTGATCTGCCATGGCCGTAATGCTAAAGATATCCATTAATTATGCGAGACTCAATAGCATGCCCCTGCGAAACCCGAACCTGAGCCTGATGCAAGGAGCGACGCCGCAGCAGGCCAGGGGCGGGTTTCCCCTCACTCTTAGGAATTGCGCATGCAAAGCATGCGCAATTCCTCTTGGAAGGGGCCGCTCGCCGTCGGGCTGCGCCTTCGTTGCTCGTCACTCCGATAGCTACGGCTATCGTCGTTCCTCGCGCCTCGGCTCGCTCCGACGGCGAGCAGGGACCCGGCGTCTCCTCCGAGCCTCCTCGCGCCGGAAGCCACGCCGCGCAGGACGGCCCGTTGCCTCCGAGGATCCCTCAAGCGGGACTTGAGCGGCCCCAGCTCCCGCGAGAGCCGCAGCCTCCGGACCAGGAGCTTCACGATCCTCCCGTCCAAGGCGTCGATCCTGCGGCGCAGGTCCCTGATGGCCTGGGCGCGTTCCACGAGTGGCGCCTTTATAGCTTGATCTCGGTCTGCAGGGCCGTGATGGCGGCCATCGTCACGATGTCGTCGACGCTGCAGCCTCTGGAGAGGTCGTTGACCGGCTTGTTGAACCCTGTCAGGACGGGGCCGATGGCCTCGGCGCCGGTCAGGCGCTGGGCCAGCTTGTAGCCGATGTTGCCGGCGTTCAAGTCCGGGAAGACGAGCACGTTGGCGCGGCCCGCCACCTTGCTCCCCGGGAACTTCTTCCGGCCGATGGCGGGGACCAGGGCGGCGTCGCCCTGCATCTCGCCGTCGATCTGAAGGTCCGGGGCCTTCTCCTTGGCCAGCTTCGTGGCCTGGACCACGCGGTCGACCAGCTCGTGCTTGGCCGAGCCGGCGGTCGAGAAGGAGAGCATCGCGACCCGCGGATCGAACCCGCAGAGGATCTTTGCGGCCCGGGCGGAGGCCACGGCGATGCCCGCGAGGTTGGCGGGCGACGGGTCCGGGATGATGGCGCAGTCCGCGAAGACGAGGATCCCATCCTCGCCGATAGCCTTGTTCGGGAAGACCATGATGAAGAAGCTCGACACCACGCCGGCCCTCCTGTCGGCCTTGATGATCTGCAGGGCCGGCCGCACCGTGTCGCCGGTCGCGTGGTCCGCGCCGCTAAGGTAGCCGTCGGCCACGCCGGCCTTGACCATCATGATCCCGTAGGTCAGGGGGTCGCCCATCTGCTTGGCGGCGTCGGCCTCGGTGACGCCCTTCTCCTTGCGGGCCTCGAAATAGGTCTTGACGTACTCGGCGCGCTTCGGGTCCTTGACCGGGTCGACGATCTGGGCCTTGGAGATGTCCGCCGAACCCTCCTTCGCGACCTTGCCGATGCGGTCCGGGTCGCCCACGAGGATGACGTCGGTGATCGCCTCCTTCGTCAGGATGGCGGCGGCCTGGACGGTCCGCGGCTCGTCGCCCTCCGGCAGCACGATCCGGCGGCGCTTCGCCTTGGCCTTCGAGCGCAGTTCGCTGATGATGTCCATCCCGGATCCTCCCTTGGGGAGCCGCGCACAGACGCCGCGGACTCCCGCGATCCATGTTCTTGCAACATAGGGGCCAATCGCTCCGACCGGCCCCCTACAGGGATTTGAGCCCTTGCAGGAACGCCATGACCTCGCCGATCCTCTTGTGGGGGTCGGGGTCGAGCGCCTGGGCCAGCATCCCGTCGAAAGCGGAGGGCAGGCCGGCGACGACCCGCGACGCGGGGGTGAAGAGCATCCTCTCCTTCTGCGCCAGGAAGTCCGGGCCCTTGAACGGCCGCTCGCCGGTGAGCATCTCGTAGAGGCAGACCCCCAGGGAGTAGACGTCGGAGGCCTTCCCGCACTTGCCGAGGTGCTGCTCGGGCGCCATGTATGCCAGCGTGCCTCCGCCCTCGCGCTGGGTCAGCATGGAGACCGCCTCGCCGAACTCCCTGGCCAGGCCGAAGTCCATGACCTTGGCGTAGCCGTTCTTGTCGATCATGATGTTGGCGGGCTTGAGGTCGCGGTGCAGGACGTTCGAACGGTGGGCGAAGTCCACGCCCTGGCAGACCTGCTCCAGGACCTTCCTGCACTCGTCGAACGTCAGCCGTCCCCTGTGGTGGAGGACCTCGGAGAGCGGCTTGCCGTCCACGTAGTCGAGCACCAGGTAGAGCTCCCCGCGGTGGTCGAGGATGTCGTGGACGCCCACGACGTAGGGATGCGTCAGCCGGGAGACGAGCCTCGCCTCCTCGATGAACTTCTCGCGGTGGGCGGTGTTGGACCTGATCTCGGAGCGCATCTTCTTGAGCGCGACCTTGCGGCCGAGCTGGCGGTCGGTGGCGAGATAGACCACCCCCATGCCGCCCTCGCCGATCTGGAAGACGAGTTCGTAGCGCCCGCCGATGAGGCTCACCGTCTGGGACGACTGCCCGAAGGCGGCCTGGACCAGGCCGGCCATGCCGAGCTTGGCCTGTTCGACCACGAGCCCTCGGCGCTTGACCGCGCGGTCCACGGCCATCACGAGGCGCGTCGCCTCGACGGGCTTCAAGATGGCGTCGTCGGCCCCGAGCTCGATCATCCGGCTCATCTCCTTCACCGAGCGCTCCAGGGGATAGAGGTCCACCATGAAGACGAACCGCAGGTCCGGGTCCGCCCGGTGCATCTTTCGAGCGAGCGCCGGACCCGCGTCCACGGCGTAGCTGAAGGACATTGCGAACGAGACCCCGATGACCACGACGTGGAAGCGGCCCTTGGCGCTCGCGAGATCGAGCGCCTCCTCCTCGGTCTTCACGATCTCTACGGCGTACCCGTCGGCCAGGAGGGCCCGAGCCAGCTCCGCGAGCTTGGCCGTGTCGCGGTCCACCATGAGCACCGGGAACTTCACCGGCGCGAAGGTCGCGACGTTGGAGCACACCAGCATGGGCACGATGTACCGGGCCTGGCCGCGGCTCAAGCGGACCGGCGCGCCGGCCTGGAGGGCCTTGGCGGCCTCCACCAGGGGATCGGCGTTGCTCAGCCGGTAGCACACGACCCCCGGGACCTTCCTGCGCAGCTCGCCGTCGAGCTTCCGGGCTTCGTCCCGGCCGCCCTCGAAGAGGGCCCCCACCACGTGCCCCATGAGCCCGCCCGACGGCCCCGCCCCCAAGCCCGCCGGCGGCGCAGGGACCCCCGTCCCTTCGCGGCCGAGGATGCCGTCGATGAGCCTGCTGTAGAACCCCTTCTCCTTGAGCGCGGGGTTCGGGGCCTGCAGGAGCAGCTCCAGGATGCCTTGCGGGGTCTGCAGCATGACCGGCTGGATGCCGGTCGGCTTGAAGCTGAGCTCCACGGCGCGCGCCAGGAAGACCGGCCGGTCGACCAGGAAGACCACGGGCTTGTCCGCCGCCGCGACCTCGTCGACGAACTTGGCGGGCAAGGGCCAGCTCAGGTCGCGAAGCGCCGCGGCGTCCGCGGGAGAGAGCGATTGTTCGGCCTTGAGCAGGAAGACGCCGTGCCGGTTGGCGGCGCCGGGGTCGTCGAGCAGGCGCAGGCACTCCTCTTCGGACGCGGCCCTCAGGTCGAAGACCAGGACGTTGACGCGGCGCCGGTCGAAGCCCCTCTCGATCTGGGTCCGGGCCTCGGCCAGGGTGGCGACGCGGAGGGCGTCGAACTCCCGCCCCTTGTCGGCGCCGGCCAACTCCTCGAGGAGCCCGCGGTCGGAACTGACCAGCAGAAGGTTGCCCCGCGCCATGTTATCTCTGCGGTTTGGGGTACTCCTTGGCGGCGTCGAGCCTCTCGGCGTAGGCTGAGTCCCACAGCTGCCGGTGGATCGCCGAGACCTTGGAGGCCAGGATGTCGTCCTTGACCACCGCCTCCAGGTTCCTGGAGTTGTCCATGTAGCCGCCGCTCCAGTTGCTGGTCCCCAGCCAAAGGACCTGGCCGTCGAGCACCATGTACTTGGCATGGATGACCCGGCTGAAGGGGGTGTAGCCCTCCTTGGAGAGCGGCAGGGTGACCATCTTGATCTCGATGCCGGGGATGAGACCCAGGCTCTTGAGGTGGTCCACCTCCGGGTGCTCCGCGTTCCAATTCGAGACCAGGAGCTTCACCGCCACCCCTCGGGCCGCGGCGGCGCGCAGGGCGTTGTCGATGGGCGGGTAGAAGCGCTTCTGCCTGGTGAGCGGCGCGTAGTCCAGCACCTCGATGAGGAGCTTGTCGCGCGCCGAGTCGATGAGCCTAGCTAGCTCGGACTCGGAATCCCCCACCCCGGAGGGGTTGAAGGCCCAGGGGCTGGCGACCATGTAGACGCGCTTCTTGTGCTGGGCGGCGGGCTTGTGTCTGTTGACGGGCTTGACCGCCTTGCCCGCGGCCACCAGGGCTTGGTTGCGCCAGTCGATCTCGAAGACCGCGGCCATGTCCTTGACGAGCCGTCCCTTGTTGACCTTGAGGCCCAGCTCGTGGATGTGCTTGAGCGAGCGCCAGTCGAAGTTCTGGCTGCCGACATAGGCCTCCCTGCCGTCCACGACGATGTACTTGGCGTGCACGATGCCGTCCTTCTTGATGACGCCGAAGTCGATGACGCGCAGCTCCAGGTTCGGGATGGCCTTGAGCCGGGCGAAGCCCTCGGCCGAGGCCTTGGCCATCTTGTTCTCGGCCAGGAAGCGGATCTTGACGCCTCTCTTGCCCGCGTTCTCGAGCTCCGCGAGCACCGGGTCCAAGGGCTCGCCCGCCTTGGGCGTGATGTAGAACTGGCAGATGTCGATGCGCTTCTTGGCCGCCGCGAACATCTCCTTCCAGACCTCGGGGGCCTGCCTGAGGTCGGGCTGCTCGAGCGCGGTCTCGACCGGCTGGGTGTAGACCAGCTCGAAGCCCGGAGCGTTCACCGCGCTTAAGGCCGCGCCGGGCGTCCAGGCGCCGGCGAGGACGACAAAGAGACTCAAGATGATCGCCTTCATGTGTGCCTCCCTTGATGTCATGGGTATCATAACATTCTGGGGGCCCGCGTCCTCGTCTCCTCGGTCTCCGTCAGCACGAGCCCTTAGGGCATGGGCTACCGGAAGTTCCTGAACTGCAGCGCGATGCCGTAGTCGCCGGCGCGCAGCAGGGCCATGGCGGCCTGGAGTTCGTCCTTGGACCGGCTGGTGACGCGCACCTGGTCGGCCTGGATGGCGGCGGTGACCTTGAGCTTCTTGGCCTTGATGGCCGCGACCATCTCCCGGGACTTGTCCGTGGGGATGCCTGCTTGGATGGCGACGTCCATGCGCGCGGTCTGGCCCAGGGCCTGCTCGATCTTTCCCTTGGTGAAGTTCTTCAGGGGCAGGCCGCGCTTGGCCATGCGCGTGGAGAGCGCCTCCATGGCGGCTTTGACCCGGAAGTCGTCCACGGCGCGCACCACCAGCTTCTTCTCCTTCTCGAGGAGCTCGATGGAGGCTTTGGCGTCCTTGAAGTCGAACCGGTTGACGATCTCTTTCAAGGCGACCTGGATGGATTCGGCCACGAGGTTCAGGTTCACCTCGCTGACCACGTCGAAGGAGAAATCGGCCGGCATGTCGTGTCCTCCGTCCTCTGGTGCGGCGCATCATCCTACAAAATACGCGGCCGTGGTTTCCGCTTCAGGGGCGAGGCCGCCGGCTAGGGGGACTTGGCGGGCTTGAACACCGCGGCTCTGCGCTCGGCCTCGGCCATCTCGGATGTGGTCAGCATCCCTCGCACTTCCTCGTAGAGGGTCTTGCAGGACTCCGGGGGCCCGGAGAGGGTGAGCCACTTGTAGGCTTCGACCGGGTCGGCGGGGACGTCGAGGAAGCCGTTGACGTGGAAAGAGCCCAGCTTGCACTGGGCGTCCTCGCTGCCGCCGGCAGCGGCTTTCTGGAAAAGGTCGACGGCTTCGGCCGAGTCTCTGGATGCGCCGCGGCCTTCGAGGCGCATGCTCGCGACATGGGCCTGGGCCATGGGCACGCCTTTGGAGGCCAGGCTGCGGTAGAGGGCCCTTAGGAGCGCGCTGCATCCGCGGGCGTAACTGGTGTCCGCCGGGAGCCAGGCGATCTGGGCCGACTCGGATTCGTCGATGGCCGCGTCGAGGTCTGCTTTCGGGGGCTTGCGTGGCTTGAAGATGCGCAGGATGGCATAGACGAGTTCTTCCGAGCCCGGCCCTCGGCCGCGCCTTGAGGCTCCGGCGGCCGGGCTCTCCGAGGCGCTGGGGCCGGCGAAGTCGTCTTGGACGCCGCGGCCGGCTCTGCGCGTCTCCTCCAGCGCGTCCTCCATCTCCTTCTTCATCTCGAGGGAGATGAGCATGGCGGCGCGTGGGCCGGGCAAGGGCCTTCTCTGGTCTTGCCGGAATAGAGCTTGCCGGCCGCGGCCGCCTCGTGGGCCGCGAGCGAGAATCCGGCGGAAACCTCCTCCATGCGCGCCGAGAAGGCCTGGGCGGATTCCTCGGGGCAGCGGCCTGCCTGGGCCTCCAGCGCCGCATCAAGCAGCGCGACCAGCCCTTGGAGACCCGGGTCCTGCGCCGCTTCGGATTGGAGGAGTTTCTCACGCGCCGGCGCCACGGACCGGCCCTCAAGGTAGTCCGACCGCGCTTCCAGCACGAGCGCGTCAGGGGAAGGCGCGGGCCCTCGGCCCGAGGCATCGAGCGCGAAAACGGCCCAAAGGGCGCAGAAGCCGATTGAGCGGGATTTTCAAGGTCCGCGAATGGTAAAATCGGTGCGCATGACGCAGCACGGCCCAGGCAAGGCGCGCCATCCCTCGCATCCGCCTGCTCATCCTGCGGCGGCCCATCATGCGCCTGCCCACACGCACGAAGCGCCCTTGCACCGGCAGCCGGTCGTCGCCCTCTTCGTGTTCCTATTCGTGGGGCTCCTTGCCTGGCGCGGGGTGCACGAGCCGGGCACCTGGATCCACGTCAAGACGGGCGAGAGGATCATGTCGGCCGGGGCTCTGCCGGAGACGGACCCGTTCTCCTACTCGGCGGCGGGCAAGGATTGGACCACGGAGTCGTGGCTGGGAGACGTGCTCTTCGCCCGCGTCCATGAGGAGTTCCCGCGCCGGGGCTTGAAGGCGCTGAAGTCGGTGGCGGCGGCCTGCGCCTTCACGTTGATGCTCCCTCTCAACCACGGCCACCCCCTGCTGGCCGGGGCGGTCCTGTGCCTGGGCGCGGCGGCGTGCTGGCCGCAGTTCACGGAACTGCCCGGCATCTTCGACCTCTTGATGCTGGCGGCCCTCATCCGGCTCCTGCGCGGCCGCGGCAGGTTCACCTGGACTCTGGCCTGGGCCGCGGCCCTGGAGTGCCTGTGGGCGAACCTGAGCGGCTCGGCGTCCTTGCTCGGGGTCTGGCTGGTGTCCTTGAAGGCCATCAAGGCCGCGGGCCGGACGGACCACAAGGATTTGCCGAGGTTCCTGGCGGTCCTGGGGCTCGTGGCCGCAGGCTGGCTGGCCAACCCGCACGGCTGGAACCTGCTTCCTTATCTGTCGCGCGGGGCGTTTGCGCCCGAGCCGGTGTGGCAGGTGGGCGGGCCCTTCACCCTCTACGGCGCGTTCGTGCTGGCCGGGGCGTGGGCTTCCTGGATATGCCTCCAGAGCGAGTTCTACCTGAGCATGACGTCCGCGTCCCTCCTGGGGCTCTCCCTGCTGTTCCCGGGCCTGCGCGCGGCCGCGGTCCTGGCGGCCTGCCCGACGCTTTCGTTGGCGCTGGCGCACTTCGTGTCCCGGCGGGACGCGACCTTGTCCCGGGCCGTGCGCTGGGCCCTGGTCCCGGCGCTCCTCCTGGCCTGGCACTGGCGTTTCGTGCGCATGCCCTACGGCGGCGCGGCCGGCTACGGCGTCTTCGACGTGGACGGGGCGGCCCATTACCTCAAGGCGCAGGGGGTGAGGGGCAAGATGTTCAACGACCTCGCCCTGGGCGACTATCTGGTCGGCGCGGGCCGGCCGGTGTTCGTGGATTCGCGCCGCGGGCTCTACGACGAGGACGTGCTCCGGGACGGCGGGGAATGGCCGGCCCGGTGGAAGTCCCTGGTGGACAAGGTGTACCGGTTCGACTACGCCGTCATCCGGAACCTCCGCGCCGCCTATCCTGCCCGCGTCCTGGACGAGGACCCGGATTGGAGGCTGGCCTATGCAGACGACCTTTCCCTGGTCTACCTCAGGAGGTCGGGGGCCAACGCCTGGCTGGTGCAGAACACGGCGAAGCCCTTGCTCCGGCCCAACAAGCTCTGGCCCGACTCCATGGACGTCCTCCTCAAGAACCCCAGACAGGTTCCCAAGCTCCTCGAGGAGCTCGACCGGTGGATCGTGGCCTGCCCGGACAGCGTCCAGGCGCTGCTCTGGAAGGCCTATGCTCTCGACAGGCTGAACCTCTCGGAGAAAGGGGAGCGGTTCTTGGAGCTGGCCCTCGGCCGCAGGCGCGTGGATACGGACGCCGAGCTTTCCGCCTTGTGCGGGTTCGTGCTGGAGAGCCGCGGGCAGAAAGGCAGCGCTCGCCGGGCCTATTGGCGCAGCGTGCTGCTCGCCCGCGGGTTCAAGGCCCAGGGGCTGGAGGCGGCCGTGCTCAGGAGGCTCGTCGGGCTCAACCGGGAGTGGGGGTACAAGTCGCTCGTGAGGGAGCTGGAGGCCAGGATCGAGGCCCTGGAGAAGTGATGGCGTCAGGCATTGCTCAATGCCTGACGCCATCACTCGACCTCACCCACTTTTCCCTGAGGGCTGACGGGCCAGCCTGCCCGATTCAAATCATGCTCGGGGTCCTGCCGCCGGTGGGGCCCATCGGCCTCTGCTCGCTCGTCGTGCATCGGGATTGACTGGCGGACGCTCGCA
>JACQWX010000058.1 GCA_016209035.1 Elusimicrobiota bacterium
AGCCCACATGATGCTATTGCCCCGCATGACGAGTACGCCCCAGTACGCCGTCAACCCCACCCAGCCACCAGTCTGATAGTCGTCCCACCACGCCGCTGACCAGATTGCGGAAAACCCACCGCCACGAGGGGAATGCACCCCGAGAACCCGACTTCGTTGACGGCCCGGGAGCTAACTGCTAAAATGTTCAATTAATGAACAAATCCCGCCAGAAATCCTCCGGCCGCTCGACCGCCGCGCGCCCTTCCACCGCCGGACCCTCCCGCCCCGACGCCGTGGGGCGGTTCCTGGCCGTCTTCCAGGACCGGGCGGACGAAACGTTCCTCCTCGACGCCCGGACCGGCCGGACCGGGACGTACGCCGAGACCGGGGCCGCGGCCCGCGCCGCGGCGCTCGAGCTGCGTGCGCTCGGCGTGCGCAGGGGCGACCGCGTCGCGCTGTCTCTGGACAACTCCTTCTCGTTCGTCGAGCTCTTCCTCGGCGTCCTCTACGCCGGCGCGGTCGCCGTGCCCCTTCACCCCACCTTCAGCCGCTTCAAGGCGGGCGACATCCTCAGGGCGTGCCGCGCCAAGGCGATTCTGGTCTCCCCGGACCTGATGTGTCCCGCCATCGCCGAGTCCGGCACTCGGGTCGTCACCGTGCGTCCGGACGACAAGGGGACGGACTGGCCGACGAGAGCGGCGGGACCCCGCGGGGAAGCCGGGCTCGTCCCGTGCGAAGGGGTGGGCGAGGACGACGAGCTGGCCATCGTCTTCACCTCCGGGACGACCTCCGAGCCGAAGGGCATCGGCCACACCTACCGGGATTTCGTCACCAACGCGGCGCTCCTCTCGGAGCGAGCGGGGCTCGGCCCCGACAGCCGTTTCCTGGGCCTCTTGCCGATGACCTACCTCGGGGGGCATTACAACCTGCTCCTCATCCCGTTCCTGTGCGGGAGCAGCCTCGTCGTGACCGACGTCTTCGACGCCAAGGGCGCGATCCGCTTCTGGCGGCCTGTCATGGAGCACGGCGTCAACACCCTGTGGCTGGTGCCGACCATCATCTCCATCCTCTTGGAGTTCGACCGGGGGCCCGAGGGCCCGCGCTATTGCCGCAAGGTCCGGCCCACGGTCCTCTGCGGGACCGCCCCCCTGCCGGCCAAGCACAAATCCGCCTTCGAGGAGCGCTACGGGATCCCGATCCTCGAGAACTACGGCCTTTCCGAGACGCTCTTCCTGACCAGCGACGGCCCGGCCGAGCCCGGCCAGCGCACCGGCGTGGGGCCACTGCTCCCAGGCATCGCGGCAAGGATCGTCGACCGTCATGACGCGGACCTGTCCCCGGGGGCCGAGGGGGAGATACTCGCGCGCACCCCCTGCCTCGCCCGGGGCTACTACGACATCCGGAAAGGGGACCTTTCCCCTCTCTCGAAGGAGGATTGGTTCGCGACCGGCGACCTGGGGATCATGGACTGCCGGGGGACGCTGTCCATCACGGGCAGGAAGAAGGACCTCATCATCCGAGGGGGCATCAACATCAGCCCCTCCGCGATCGAGGAGGCTCTCTCCGCGCATCCGGCGGTGCTGCGCTGCGCGGTCGTCGGGATCCCCCATCGGCTCCTCGGAGAGGACGTGGCGGCCGTCCTGCGCCTACCACCGGACACGACCCTCGAGGAGGTCAAGCCGAAACTGCGCGAGGTCTGCGAGAAAGCCCTCCCGGCCATCTACCGGCCCGCGGCCTACTTCGAGCTTCCGGAGCTCCCCCAGACGACGACGGGCAAGATTCAGAAGAACAAGATCCGGGCCTGGCTCGCGGAGAAGCTCCAGGAGGACGCGGCGGCCCGGGGGCGCCCAGGGGCGCCCCACCTCGACGCCCGCATCAACGCCGCCCGGTTCTTCGCCCCTTCCAAGGTCGTGGCGGAAAGCGTCCAAGCGATGTCCATCAAGTACAACAACCGGGTTTACGAGATGCAGCGCCGGGGCGCGGACATCACGGTGCTCTCCTTGGGCGAGGCTTTCTTCGACATCCCGCTCTACCCCTTCGACGATCTGCCGTTCCCCGCCGGCTACCACTACAGCCACTCGCGGGGCATCCCGGATCTCCGGGAGAAGCTGGCCGAGTACTTCCGGGAGCAGTATGACGTCTCGTTCGACCCGGAACTGCAGATCATCATCACGGCGGGATCCAAGGCCGCCATCCACATGTCCCTGATGTCCCTCCTCAATCCCGGGGACGAGGTCCTCATCCACGAGCCGGCCTGGGTCAGCTACCCGGAGCAGGTCAAGCTCTGCTACGGCGTGCCGGTCATGATCCCGCACGACAAGAACGTCTTCCACTTCGAGGAATACGTCACGAACCGCACCAAGGCCGTCATCATCAACAACCCCAACAACCCGTCCGGCAAGGTGTTCAACGTCGAGGAGATCTCGCACCTGTGCATGCTGGCGGAGAAGTACAAGCTCTTCATCCTCTCCGACGAGGCGTACAGCGACTTCCTGCTTGATGGCGAGCGCTTCGTTTCCGCCGGCAACATCGACAAGGGGCTGCAGCACACGGTCATCTGCAACTCCATGTCCAAGAACTACGGGATGTCCGGCTGGCGGGTCGGCTACTGCATCACCAATCCGGCGCTCACCGACCAGATCCTGAAGGTCAACCAGCACCTCCTGACCTGCCCGGCCACGATCCTCGAGCATTACCTCGCCAAACACTTCCACGACATCATCCGCATCACCAAGCCCCAGATCGCCAAGGTCGTCCGGCAGAGGGCCGAGATCGCCAAGCGCCTCGACGCCATCGGGCTGCGCAGCCTCCCGGGTACCGCCACCTTCTACTTCTTCGTCTCCATCGCCCCGTCCTCCCTGTCTTCCGAGGAGTTCTGCACCCGGCTCCTCGATCACGACCACGTCTGCGTCGTGCCCGGGCTGGGCTACGGCCGGTCCTGCGACAAGTTCGTGCGCGTCTCGGTCGGAACGGAGAGCCTCGAGCGCATCTACCGCGGCCTCGACAAGATCAAGGCGCTCATCGATGCGACCAAAGCCTGATCCCCGGCCGGCGAACGCCCTTCCCAAGGGCCGCCCGACGGCCGCGGGCGTACGCCGCGGATGCCGCACCATCGTGCGCGTCTGCGCCGGGCTCCTCCGCGGGGAGCGCGCCCTCGTCCTGAGCGACCCGGCGACCCGGAGCCTCGGCGAGGCCCTCGCCTCAGCCGCGGCCGAGGTCGCGCGGGAAGCGGAGCATCTCGTCATCCCGTCCCCCTCCGCGCACGGGACCGAGCCGCCCGCCTCGGCCGCCCGGCGGATGATCGAGGCGGACGCCGTCTTCTGCCTGACCAAGATGTCCCTCGCGCACTCCCGGGCCTGCCGCGAGGCCCTGGGCCGGGGCGCCCGGTGGCTGAGCCTCCCCGACTACTCGGCAGAGACGCTTTCCGGACGCGCCCTCCGGGCCGATTTCCGGCGGCTCTCTAAAGCCGCGGACCGGCTGGCTGAGGCGCTCAGCGAAGGAAAGCGCCTCGAAATCTCCACCGAGGCCGGAACAAAGTTCTCCTGCTCCATCCGGGACAGGAAGGCCAACGCCGCTCCGGGATGGTGCGCGGGCCCCGGGTCCTTGGCCTCGCCTCCGGACGCCGAGGTCAACATCGCGCCCATCGAGGACTCGGGCGAGGGCGTCGTCGTGGTCGACGGCAGCATCCCTCACCCTCGGCTGGGCCTGCGCAAGAAACCCTTGGCCCTCACCGTGCGCCGGGGACGAGTCGTCAAGGTCACCGGGCCCGACTCGAAGATCCTGGAGGCGCTCTTCGCCGAGGTCGGCGACCCGCGCTCCCGCATCGTCGGAGAGGTGGGGTTCGGACTCAACCCGCTCGCCAGGCTGCGGGGGTCCATGCTGGAGGACGAGGGGACCGCCGGCACGGCGCATTTCGGCATCGGCGCCAACGCTACCCTGGGAGGGGCCAACGCCGTCCCCTTCCACCTGGACCACATCGTACGACGCCCGTCGGTCCGGATCGACGGCCGCCCCGTCGTTGTAGCCAGAGGCTCTCCCCCATGAACGGCCCGGACGACGTCAAGCGCAAGGTGTTCGCGTACCTGGAGACCCAGCGGCCCCTTCCCGGCGCGGACGAAACCGAGAAACTGCGCTACGACTACCTGGACACGGGCTTCGTGGATTCGGTCCAGGTCGTAGAGCTCGTCATGCAGCTCGAGGACGACCTCGGCGTCCGCCTCGAGCCGGAGCACCTGCAGTCCGAGGAGTTCCGCACCGTGGGGGGCCTCATCCAGATCATCCAGCGTCTCGCGCGCAGATGAGGCCCGGGACCTCCTGATGCCGGCGCCAAACCCCAAGCCGCCGCCGTCCCACTACGACTCCGCTCAGCTGGAGGCGGCCCTGCGGTCCGTGGGGGTGCAGGAAGGCGACATCGTGTTCACTCATGTCGGGCTGGGGTTGTTGGGCTACCCCAACGAGGGCGCCACGGAGGAGGCCATGTACCGCGTCGCGCGCGACGCCTTCATGAGGGTGCTGGGCCCGCGGGGAACGCTGCTGGCCCCGGCCTACTCCTACAGCTTCTGCCGCGGGGAAGACTTCGACCCGGATGCGACGCCCTCGACCGCCGGTCCCTTCGCCGAGCGCTTTCGCAAGGAGAGCGGGGGCCTGCGCAGCCTCGATCCCATCTTCTCCGTCGGGGGCCTCGGCCCTGCCGCGGCGGAGCTCCTGCGCGACCTTCCCCGGGAATGCTTCGGTCCCGACAGCTTCTTCGACCGGCTCCTGCGGGCCGGCGGCAAGCTCTGCAACATCGGCGTGGGCTTCCGTTTCGCGACCTACGTCCACTTCGTCGAGCATCGGGAGGCCGTGCCGTACCGTTTCCGCAAGAGGTTCCCTGGCTGGGTCTGCGTGCGCGGCCGTCGCGATTACCAGGAATGGCTCTCCTTCGTGCGCGTCCAGGTGGACAACACCCTGCCGGACCTGCGCAGGCTCCAGACCGCCGCAGCCGCCTGCGGCGGCTTCGCGCGCGCGAGAGTCGGCAGGGGGGAGGTCACCTGCGTTCGCTGCGTCGACATGGACCGATTCTGCGCCGAGGGGATCCGCCGCGACCCCTGGTTCCTGGCCAGAGGCCCCGCCCTCGACCTCGCGGCCGGCGATTGCGCGCGTTGCGGCCCGCAGGCTCCGGCGACCGCGATCCCGGTCACGACATCCGACTCGCGGCCCGAGCCGCTCCTGCGGTCGCTGGCCCCCCTGCCCGCGTATCCATTGTCTTCGGCCTGCGAGACGGCGGTTGCGCGCCTGGCCGCCGACCTGCCCGTCCGGACGCTGTCGTGCTTCACGGGAGCGAGGGCCGGGCGCACCGTCGTGCCTGAACGCTGGCTCTGCCGCGACGCATCTCTGGAAGAAGCCGGCGGAAGGACGATCCTGTCCCTGCGGGACCATCCGCTCCTGGCGTCCTACTACAGCGCCCCATGCGACACGGAGCTGGAGTTGGCTGAGATCAGGCCCCGCCTGCGCACCCACGCGCTGTCGGAAGCCGTGCCCCTGGGCGCCGAGCCCGACCACCTCCATTGGTCTCTCTGCGTCAGCGCGGAGTTCCGCGAGGCCTTGAAGCCCGGCCGCTACCGGGCCCGCATCGACGCCTTCCACCTCTACGGGAGCATGACCGTGGCCGAGGTCCTGGCGGAAGGCGTCACCGAAGAGATCGTGGTCATCGCGGCCCACGCAGACCACCGCGGCATGGCCAATGATTCCCTCTCCGGCGCCGTCGCGGCAAGCTGCGCGATGCGCCGCCGGATCAAGGAAAGAGGCCGCCAGAGCGTGCTGTTGCTGCTGGCGCCGAAAACCTTCGGGCTGCCCTGGTATTTCCGGTCGCGCCCAGAGGTCGCGACGCGCGCGCGCGCCCTCATCCTGGTCGAGAGCATGGGCCTCGCCGAAGAGCCGGTCCTGCAGTTTCCCCGTCAGTCGGAAGGGCCCTGCCACCGGGCCGTCGTCACCGCCCTGAAGGAAGCGGCGCCGGCCTTGACTGAGGCGCGGGGAGACAGCGCCTGGCTCTCCGCGGCCGACCTGGCCGACCTTCCGCATGGTCTGCCCGTCTACTGCCTCAACCGCTCTGCGCATCCTCTCGACAAGGAGGCGCCTTACCCGGGATTCAGGACCAGTCTCGAAACCCCCGACTTCGTCTCGTTCCGCCATCTGGAAGACTCGGTGGACCTGCTCTCCCGGTTCCTGAGCCGCCTCGACTCGTCGGTCGAGCGCCGGAGGAGCTGATGGACCTCTACTTCGCCCGAGGCGAGCGCAGCGAGCCCCACGAGCCCAAGACGGCCGGGGGGCGCAAGAGGTCCCCAGGCGCGGCCGGCGCCCTGCACCTTTGCTTCGACTGGGAATCGTGCGCCGCCTTGCGAAGGCTTGGCCTGGATGCGTCCGCCTGGGAAGATCACATCCCCGAAGACCAAGCATCGAGCGCTGCTCGGGAGACCGAAGCTCTCTGCGACGCCTGGTACCGTCTGGAGGACAGGGATTTCACCGTGTTCGAAGGCGTCTCGCTTGGCAAGGCCTACCGATTCATCATGCTCGGTTTGACGGTCCGGCCGGCGGCCAAGTTCCTGCTGGCCGCTGGAGCCGCCGTCGAGAGGCACGGACCCCGGACGATCTGGTGCGAGACCTCGGTCCCCAAGCTCCATCAAGGCCTGCTCCGCTCTCTGGCCGCCCGCCGGCCCGGCTGCCGGATCGAGCTGGTCTCCCGTCGAGCCGCAAGCCGGGAGGTCTTGGCCTGGAAGCTCCCTGACATGAGGCTTAGCCGGCCCAAGAGGGCGGCCCTGCAGGCGCTCAACGTTCTGGCCCGCGCCCGATCCGTGACCCTCGGCCCGCGGCCGGTTCTCGTCGCGTCCTACTACTTCTCCTTGGATAACTTCATCCGCCTCCTCGCGGAGGACCCGGGCGCCTTCCGATGCCTTCTTGTTGACACCCCGAACAAGGAGAAGCTCGACCTTGTCGTTCGAGCCGGCGCCGAGCTCGCGCTGGACCATCGCCGCGAGCCGGCCTTCTCCCAGAGCCAGCGCGAATCCCTCGCCCGGATGCGGGAGGATTGGCGTCTGGCTCGGGAGGACCGTTCCTACCGGGACAAGCTGTCATTCCGGGGTACGCCCTTGTGGCCATCGATCGAGGGGGTCCTAGAGGACTTCTTCCGGACCCAGGCCGAGCCGCTCGCCTGGGCCGCCGCGAGCCTCGACGAGCTCTGGCGGCGCGAGCGCCCTTCCGCAGCGCTCCTGCCCTACGATGAGATCCCCCTCCAGCACCTGGTCTCGGACATCGCCCGCAAACACGGCACGCCATCGGTCGTCGCCCTCCACGGCCTGCCGGACTACCTGCCGCCCCCGTTCGCTGGGGGGACGTCGCCGGTCTTCTCGGCATGGGGTCCGACCCTGGCCTCCCTGTGCGCCGCACCCGGCGCGTGGGGGGACAGGACCTGCCTCGCGATCGGGAACCCGCACTTCGATGGGCACTTGCGTCTCAGACGCCCCGCCCCGCCCAAGGAGGTCCGGACCATCCTCGTCCTGAGCTGCCCGCCCAGGAACTGGATCATGCTGGCCTCTGAGTCAGAACCGCAGACCTACGCAACCACCGTCTGCGAAGCTCTGAGAGCCGCGAACGCCCGGGTCGTCTTCAAGCTCCACCCCTGCGAATCGCTGTCCTACTATCTGCGCCTGCTCAAGGACTTCGACCGGATCGAGATCATCAAGGACAAACCCATCATGGAATGCATGCTGGAGGCGGATATGGTGATCGGGCCGTTCTCGACAGCGCTCATCGAGGCCATCATTCTCAATAAGCCCATCCTGCTCGCAAAACTCACCCGCACGCCGCTCTCCCCTCCCTTCGACGGTTCCTGGGGGATCAAGCCCCTGAGCTCCGGAGACGAGATTCACGCCGCGGTCACTCGGCTCCTCAGACATCCGGAGGAAGCCATCGCCGACGCATGCCGCCCCTATGCCCGCATCCTCGAGGAATTCGTGGGGCCCGCCGACGGTCGGGCATCAAGGAGACTGCTGACGGCGCTCCGGCGCCTGGCCTTGGACGGCTCAGCAGCCGTAGAGCCTGGCGATGCGGCTGCGGTTGATGCCTAGCCCCAGCAGCTGGCGCACGATGTCGTCCTCATAGTCGCTCGAAGCGGCGATGACAAGGCTGGGTTTGAGCCCCGGCACCCCGTCGGGAGAGAACACCGGCACTCCATCCACGCTCGTCCCCTGAAGGTCGCGGCCGTTGTCGCAGAAGAAGACATCCCGCCCCGTCTTGGCGAGACCCGCTGCCAGGAGGATCCGGCCGTTCTCGCCTGCGCCGAAGATCACAACGGGGCCTGGCCGGCGACGAACCCGCGGCAGCCAGGCGCGCACGCGCCCAGCTACGGCCTCCAAGGCATCCTCCCTCCGCGCGAAGTAGGCGTTGAGCAGCCTGACGCTCCGGGCGCGAGCGCTCTCCTCTCGGCCGTCTTCAGTCCGGCCCGACCGTGAAGCGCCCGAAGGCCGGGCCGCCACCCTCATGCCGTAGGGTCTTGAGGACCAGGCTGACCTCCCCGCCAGCCGGATGGGCCCGAACCGGCACTTCCCGAGGAAGTCGTTGATGGAGCTTCGGGAGAAATGCCAGAGGTGTTGGTAGGTGAAATAGCTGTTGGCGAAGGGAAGACGCGCGTAGCTCTCCACATCCGGGAGCTCGAAGAGCGCCGCCCCTCCGGCCCGCAGCAGGCCCCGGGTCCGCGTCAGGAACCCCTTCGGATCATAGACATGCTCCAGGACGAAGAAATGGCACACGACATCGAATCCAGCCTCGTCCTTGAAGTCGTCAAAGAATCCGCAACGGACGTCGAGGCCCGGGTGAAGACTCCGGGCCTTGGCGCAGCTGGCTCTGGAAGGCTCGACCCCGACCACCCGGTAGCCCGCGTCCTCCGCCAGCCTCAGGAAGGCGCCGTCGGAGCAGCCCGCCTCCAGCAGCCGGGCAGGCGGAGGATGGAGCCTGAGCACGGCCTCCAGCCGGCCGAGGCCCTCGGCTTCCGTCACGCTCTCGGACCGCCCTGCGGTGACCTTGTCCTCGAGCCTCGCGTAGAGCCGCTCCATGCGGGCCCGCGGCACGCAGGGGTTCTGGCAGATGAGCCCGCAGCCCCGGCACACGGACACGGCGATCTCGGGGACCTCGGCGTCGACGTTCGGGTCCAGGTTGGGCAGGGTCCGGCAGGGCTCGAAGCCCCGGCCCGCGCACACCGGGCACGGGAGCCAGACCTTCCCTGTCGACGGCAATCTACCAGTCATGGCCTGCGCTCTCCGGAGCGCGGCCATTATAGCAAAGGGGGGATTTGATAGAATCTGCCATGGCGGTCGACCTCTGCCTGGTCCTCCTGCCCTGCTGGGGCATCACCGACATCCCCTTGACCCTGTCCGCCCTCTCGAGCCGCCTCCGCGGCCATGGGGTCCCTCTGAAGGTGTTCGACTTCAATGTGGAGCTCTATCACCTCCTGTCCCAGGAGAGGCCTTGGTGGGACATCAGCCGGGGGCTGGACCTTTGGGAGCAGGAATCCTTCATCGACCGCTTCTGGAAAGAGAACCTCCCCGTCATCGAGACTCTCATCGACGACGCTTTGGAGCCCGAACCGCGGTGGGTCGGATTCTCCCTGTTCGTCTCGAACCGCCTGCTCACGGAGCGCTTCGCCCGTCGGCTCAAAGAGAAGGCCCCCTCGGCCAAGATCGTATTCGGCGGCCCCGAGGTGGGCGCCATCGAGGACCTCCAGGGGTACGCGGACCGGCATCCTTTCATCGACCATCTCGTGGTCGGGGAAGGTGAGGAGACGCTCCCGGCTCTTCTGCGCGGCCAGGAGACCCGGCGGATCGTGGCCAACATGGACGGGGTGCGCGATCTGGACAGCCTCCCGCTCCAGGACTTCTCGGACTACGATTTCGCCCTCTACAAGGACGTGTACGCCTTCCCCACCTATTCCAGCCGGGGCTGCCCCAACGCGTGCATCTATTGCACCGAGCGGAACTTCGCCGGCCGCTTCCGCATCCGCTCGGCCGAGAGGCTCTTCGAGGACGTCCAGCGGCAGAAGACCCTCCGGCCCGACCTCAACATGTTCCGGCTCCACGAATCCACGAGCAACGGAAGCGTCCCCCAGCTCGAGCGGTTCTGCGACCTCATGGCCGGCGCCTCCCTAGGCCTGCGCTGGGCCATCAACGGCGCGATCATGCGCAGGGAGATGAACGACCGGATCTGCGCCAAGCTGGCCAGGGCCGGCTGCCGTTTCATCAACTACGGGCTGGAGACGCCGTCGCACAAGGTGCTTGCGGCTGTGGGCAAGCGACTGTCGGCAGGAACGAACTTCGACCGCGTCGTTCGCTCCACTCACGACGCGGGAATTGAGGTCGCGCTCAACGTCATGTTCGGCCTGCCGGGCGAGACTGAAGCCGACTTCCAGGAACAGCTCGACTTCCTCCGGCGCAACCATCGGCACATCTCGACGATCGCGCCGAGCCTCTGGTTCTGCTATTTCCCCAAGGGGTCCGAGGGCGCTCGCCATCCGGGAAAGCACGGCATCGACCTGGAGATGGGCCCGTTGTATTGGCGGAGCCCCCATGGGACGAACGACTACCTGGTCCGGATGGAGCGGTTCGTGCGCTACACCGACCTGATGCAGGAACTCGGGGTCAAAAGCCTCTTCGGCTTCCCGGCCCTGCCCAACCGCCGTGAATTGGCCGCGGCCTACTGCCATGAGCTGGTCCGCCGCGGCCATCTGTCCGCCGAAGAGGCGCGAGGGCGCCTTGGTGAGATGCGTCTCCTGGACATGAAGCCCGCTCGAGGTGAGAACATGCTGAGATCACTGTTGCGGAAGATCATCTACGCGGTGGCTCCGGCCGCCGTCCACAACGCCGTCTCGGAGATCGCCCGGGCCAGGCTCCTCGAAAGGAGGCTCAACAAGCTCCTCAAGGAGCGCGGGGCGCGGCAGCGATACAGCGATGGCTGAACGCGCGGTCGTCGCCTATTCCCATCAGGCCGACCCTCGATGTCTTCCAGTGTTCCCGTCGGAGGCCTGCCCCGGCGTCACCTTCAGCTTCGAAGAGACCGTCGCGTTCGGCCAGCGCTACAACGCTCTTTACGAACGCCTCCATGACGCGGTCTGCCCGCGCTGGGCGCGGCGCCTCGGCCTGCCGCCCGACATCGCCCGGATCTTCGTCCGGCCGACCATCGTCGTCTTGACCCATCTCTTCTGCGACCGATTCATCAGGCTGGGCCGTCTTTTGCGCCGGCGCAACGGGGAGGATCTTTTCGTCGGCGACGCCGCTCCCCTGAAAATGCCGGACGGTCTCCATCAGGTGCTGTCCCGGGCCGCCTACTCAGCCGAGACCAATCAATCCGTTCTGTGCTGGCTGGCCCCCCTCTGGGGCCTTCCCGTCCGGCCTTGGCCCTTGGACGATCCGTTTCTCAAAGCCCATGTCACTCCTCCCGGCTTCATCAATTACAATTACTCCCTCTTGGACGCGCTGCAGAAAGCGCGCAAAGGAGTCCGCCGGCTGGCGTTGAAAGCGGCCAGGATGGCCCGACCTTCGACGCACGACCTCATTCCGGCGCTCTCCATGGCCTATGACTCCTCCCCTCTCGAGGCGGCCGGGCTGATCGGCCGCAAAGGGCTCGTCGTGCTCGACCTCAAGCCTTTCCGCGGCGGAGACCCGAGGGCCGACTCTTCGCTCAGGGAGGACATTATTGACGGAGCCGCAGGCCTCTTCGCGCCGGCACTGCGGAACTTCCTGGCGGACATTGGCGCCAAATCCGCCGGCGCGGTCCGCGGGGCGCCCGAGTCGTTCGCCCGGTTCCTGAACCTCATGACTCCATCCAACATGCTCGAAGGAGCGCCTGCCAGGCTCGCCCAGGTGAAGGAACTCCTCGCGCCGTTCCAGGGCCGCCCCGTCGTGATGCAGGAACTCGGGCACCCGGACTCCTGCTACATGGCCGCGGCCGCGCGCTCCCTGGGGATGGAAGTCGTCGGCTGCCAGCACGGCGGTGGGCCGGGCAACCTCGACCACATGCGCAGCGTCGCCGAACTCGAATACCCCCTCTGCGACCGCTTCATCACCAGGGGCTGGCGGCGGTTCCTCACCCCTAACCCGAACCCGGAGATGCGGGCGATCCCGATGCCGAGCCCCTGGTTGAGCGAGCGGGCCAAGATGTGGCGCCGCCGACTGCGGTGGGCCCGATGGCTCAGGCGCAAGCCCGCCTTCGACCTCCTGTTGATGTCGGACAAAGTACTGCCCTTCCCGCGGCCCGGCATGGGGATGGACGCCCTGTCGTCCGACCAGCTGCTCGGCCAGGCCGCGCTGCTCCGATCCCTGGTCGAGGAGGCGTCGCGCCGCGGCATCAGCATCCTGCACAAGCCCTACAACAGGGAGATCGCGCTCCTGCTTGGCCGAACGTTCGCCGCGCTCGAGGAGCTGGGCGGAAGCCGCTACAGGTTCGACGATGGCGTGAACAAGGGCCTCTCGCCCCAGCTCGTGTCTTCGTGCGGTGTGGTGGTATGGGACAAGCCGTCCAGCGGGTTCTCGGAATGCGTGATTGCCGGCATCCCGACCATGGTGCTGTGGCCGCGCTTCTCAAGCAGCGAACCCCCCTGGGCGGAGGGGGTCTTCCGAGAGCTCGAAGCTCGGGGGGTCGTGCATCGTCGGGCGGAAAGCCTCTGCGAGGAATGCCTCAGATTCCGGGAGGCGCCGCGGTCCTGGATGAAGGACCCCGGCCGCGTCCGGGCGATCAAGCGCTTCTCTCGCCGCTACGCCTGGGCACGACCCGACTGGCCGCGGTACTGGAGGAGGCTGCTGGATTCCTTCCGCGCACCGCCAGACGGATAACGATGGATCTTTTCTTCGCCGATGCCCGCGACTTGCCGGCCGCGCTACCCTGGAAGAGCGCCCGCGCCGAGGTCTTCGCCGTGTGTCCGGATGACCTCTCCCACTGGCTCTGCGGCCGACGGGGTCTGCCCGGCGAGATCATCAATGCGGAGTCCACAATCGTCCCGAGGGAATCCTGGGACGAGGTCGTAGGCCTCTCGACACGGCTGGCGGCCTCCTGGTACAACGACCCCGACGGGAGGGACTTCACGTCCTACCAAGGGATCTCGCTCGGATGGCTCCTCGCGGGGCTCTCCTGGAGCGAGACCTTCGGCGGTACCTACAGGTTCGCGGAGTCGGTCCTGCGCCTGTTCCAGGAGCACTCCCCCAAGACGGTATGGGCCGCCGGAGGCCTCGCTCCGTACAAGAAGGCCTTGGTCGAATCCGCCTGCCGCCGGTTCAAGACGCCGCTGCGCTGGCAGTGGCTCGAACGGCGCCCCCCGCCGGACCACAGCTTGACGAAGGATTTCTGCAACTGGCCCCTGCGGAACGGAACGTGGCTCAGGTCGCTCCTCAACATGGCCCCTCGTTCGCCGTTCCGCTCTTCTCCCGAGGGCAAGAAGAGGATCCTCGCATCCTATTACTTCACGATCCACCGGCTCATCGGGGCGCTGGGAATGGAACAGGACATCGAGCCCGTCTTCTACGATTGGCCCGGCCGCCGCCTTCCCAAGCTCCCCGCATGGAGGAAGTGGCGCTTCTTGACCGCTCCACGCCGCGCCGGACTCTCGGAAGACGGCCGGAAAGCGCTCGCTGGGATGTCGCGTCGGTTCGAAGACCTCTCGCGTTCCCGGCGCTACCAGCAGGCCTTCTCCTTCCGAGGGCTGGACTGCTGGGAAGCGGCCCGCCTGCGGCTCTCCCGCATCGTCGCCGAGGACCTCCCGCTCCTGGCCGACGCCGTGGAGGCGGTCGGCGAGGCGCTTGACCGGGAGCCTCCGGACCTCGTCCTGGTCCCCTACGACAGCAGCCCCTCCGAAAGGCTGCTCCTCGAAGCCGCCCGACGACGCGGCATCCCTTCGGCGCTGATGGCGCATGGCATCGCCTCCGTCCCCAGGAACCCCATCGAGGATGTCTGCGCCGACCGCCTGCTCGTCTGGGGCCCCGCCATGGCCGACTGCTACGCCGACATCGGGTTTCCCAGGGAGCGCATCATCGTCACGGGGCACCCTCTGCTCGACTCCTACCCCGGCCTGACTCGTCGCCCCGGCCCACGTGGCGGTCCCGTGAGAATCCTCTTCGCCTCGAGCTACCTGCCCATCGAGCGCAACGTCGGTAAGGTGTTGGACATCCTTCGGCGATTCAGCGGCGTCAGCGTGACCTTCAAGCTCCATCCTGGAGAGCCCCTCGTGCCTTACCAGCGGATCCTCGCCGGCAGGCTCGACGACGGATGCCGTCTGGAATGGCGGCGGCCCATGGAGGAACTGCTGCTCGAGGCGGACCTCGTCCTTTCGGGGCCCTCCACCGCGGTCATCGAGGCCGCGACGCTCGGCATCCCCATCATGCTCCTGAACCTGGAGCGCATGAAGCTGGGCCCTCCCTATTACGGCGGCTGGGGGCTCGACCCCATCGAGTCGTTGGAGGAACTGGAGGAGCGTCTCCGGGGGCTCCTGCCGGACCGAGTGCCGGCGAGCGCCGACTACTCCGGGCTCCTCGAAGCGTTCGCCGGCAGACCCGACGGCCTGAGCACGCGCCGGGCGGTCGACGCCCTCAAGGGCCTGCTGAAGGTCCGGCCGGCGACAGGGACCTCAGCCACAGCTCCAGGTTGAGGACCTGCCAGAGGAACATCATGTGGTTGTCCGCGGGCCTGCCGGACAGGACGATCTCCTCGTGCTCCTGGGCCAGGCGCTCCACCTCGACCGCGTCGTAGATCCCGCGCTCCCGGGACTCCCGTGAGCGGACCAAGTCCAAGACCAGCTCCTTGCCCTTCCCCGTGAACCAACGGTGGGCCGGAGCGTTCCACCCGGTCTTCTTCACCCGGGTACGAGTCGCCTCCGGCAGGATGCCCCTCATGGCCTCGCGCAGGAGGCGCTTGGTCACGCCATCGCGGATCTTCAGGGCTGCGGGCACCCGGAAGGTGAACTCGACCAGACGGTGGTCGAGGAAAGGCATCACATGGGCGACGCCCAGAGCGGAGCCGTTGCGGTCGGCAGCCCGCAGGCAGCAGGGCAAGGTCTCCCTGAAGATGTCGTGGTAGGCCCTGTTCTTGAGGTAGCTGGTGAAGACCCTTTCCATCACGGGCTCGAAGCCCTGGAGCCGGAAGAAATCAGGCTTGAGCGCCGCGGCGTAACGCTCGATGCGCCCGCGGTCGGCCAGGCAGCGCCCGGGCGTCGAGAGATCCACCAAGCGCTTCAACCCCTCCCTCATCACCGAAACGCTCTTCCGGAACACGGGATGGTCATGCTGGACGATCCAGGCCTCGGTTTCCTTCTTGAGCAGGGCTTCCAGCCCTGCTGACTGGAGGTCCGCGAAGAAGAAGAAGAAGTATTCGTACTCGCCGGCGTTGAGCTCGTCCCCTCCGAGCCCCCCGAAGAGAGTCCCGATCCTGGATTGACGCGCCACACCGCACAGGAGGAAGTGCGACAGCCAGGTCGCGGTGGCCACCGGCTCGTCGTGCGCTACGACCATCATCCGGACCAGGGCGGCCAGGTCAGGCTCGCCGACCCGCACAGGGATCCACTCCGATGCCGCGGCTTCGAGCATGTCCTTGATGTCGGTCGACTCGTCGTAGGTCTTGTCGTCGTACACGGTCGACACGGCCCGTTGACGGCCTCCGGCGAGCCTCGCCGCGCAGGCCAGGACGGTCGAGGAGTCCATCCCCCCGGACAGGGTGAAGGCCGCCGAAGGCGCGACCTTGAGCCTCCTGGCCACGGCGTCGAGGATAAGCTCCCGGTAGCGGCCGGCGAGCTCCTCCTCGGGCTCCTCCCACTCCGGCAGGTCTTCCAGCCGCCAATAGCGCTTGAGCGAAACGGTCCCCGCTTGGAGGCTCAGGACGTGCCCGGCCGGCACCTGCCGGACGTCCTCGTAGGGTGACATCTCCGGGTCGTTGTCGAAGGTGCGGTAGTGGGAGGCGGCGAACAGCGCGAGGAATTCCCGCCGCGTCTCCCGCGACACCCCCGGCAGGGCCAGCAGGGGCCTCGGCCGAGAGGCGAACGCGAAGAGACCCTCCTTCGCCGCGAAATAGAGCGGCCTGATGCCCAGCCGGTCCCTGCCCAGCCACAGGACGCCGCGGTCCTGATCGAGGAGCGCGGCCGCGAAGTCGCCGTTGATCCTCGAAAGCGCGCCTTCGAAGCCGTACTGAAGATAGAGGGAGACCAGGAGCTCGGCGTCCGTGTCCCCGCCGCCCAGCTCGTCGCGGTTGTAGATGAAGCCGTCCATGACGGCCAGCACCTTACCGCAGTCCGCCACGTTGGGGCTCCGAGCGCCGAGCCAGCCCAGCGCCGTGTCACCCGCGGCCTCCCACCATTCGCAGGCCGGCGGGAAATGGGCGCCCGCGCCCAGAGGCTCGAAGAGGCGCGGTATCATTTCGCCCGCGCCGGGATGGCTCAACCCGACGATTCTAGAGATCATCCAGCCGTCATTTCACGGCGTAGACGATCCACATGCTTTGCCGGTACTCGGGGTACCCGCGCCGGAGGGCCTCGTCTTTCGGGATGAAGTAGGTCGCCAGGCAGGGATCGACGACCTTGAAGCCGGGCAGGAGCCTGGAGAACTCGCTCTTGGCGAAGAAATGGCTCAGGCCGATGTTCGTGAGGTAGAACCTCGACTTCCCTTCTTTGAGGACCAGGGTCCCGGGGTCGTCGGAGAGCTCCTCCGCTTTGCGCTTATTGTACACGGTGTGGCCGCGGTCGAGCAGGTACCCCACGAACAGCCCGCCGGGCCGCAGCAGGCGGCCCACCTCCTTGAAGGCCGCGACGCGGTCCTCCTTGGTCAGGTGCTGGAACACGCAGGACTCGATGACCCCGTCGAAGCCTCCGTCCGCCAGAGGGACGCTCGTCACCGAGCCCTCGACCAGGGTGCCCACCCTGGAGGAGAGCCCCGCGGACCTGAGGTTCCTGCGGCAGAGTTCCAAGGCGGTCGGGGAGATGTCGATGCCGCTCGCCTCGATGCCTTTCTGCGCCAGCCAGACCAGGTTGGGCCCGGCGCCGCAGCCCATCTCCAGGAACCGCATCCTCCGCAGTTCCTCGGGCTTCATCCCGCGAACGTAGTAGGCGACGCTGCGGACCACGGACTCCACCGCGGAGGTGTTGTACGCCTTCTCCGCCACCTGGGCGGCGAAGGAATCCTCCCAGACCTTCCTCATCTTGGACACGGTCCCTGTCATGGCAGCGCCAAGAATCCTCTCAGCGTGTATTTCGTGCTCGGCTCCCGGAGCCTCTCGAGCTCTTTGAGCGCGAAGCCGGCCCGGGCGGCCAATATACCAAACGAGGCGGCGCTGAAGATATGATGATGCTCGATGAAGAACTCCTCGCGGCCGGGCCCCCCGGCCGCGGCAGCCTCGGCATCTGGAAGCTCCACATAGACGAAGCCGTCTTTATTGAGGAAGCTCCTCGCCCGCGCCAGCATGGCCACCGGATCCTCCACGTGCTCCAGGACCTTGTTGAAGCTCACCGCATCGTAGCGGCCGAAAGGCTTCACCTTCATGAAATCCGCGGCCACGGCTTTAACGCCGACCACGTCCCGGGCGTGCTTCGCAGCCCGGGGATCGGGATCCAGCGCCGCGCAGACCCAGCCCGCCTTCTTCATGCCGCGCAGGAAGACGCACAAGCCCGACCCCACGTCCAGGATGCACCGATGTCTTCGCGGACCGCCCCGGCGGTCCGCGAAAGCGCGGACCGCGCGCACTCTGCCCGCGTTGTCAGACTTCGTCCGACGAAGTCGGACGATCTTCCTGAAGGCGCTGCGCATGCCGTCGGAGCCGTAGGTGGCATCCACATAGCCTCCGCCGTAGATTCCTTCCATTCTCATCGCGTGGACTGAAATGCAATGCCCGCAGACCGAGCAGCGCAGGACGTCCCGGAGATACTTGCCGCCCGAGAACCGGAACCCGGTCTCCCCCGCGGGGGGAGAGGAATAGTGGAACAGCGGGTCGAACGACCTCGATCCGCACAGACATGCGGGCAGATCCCGTTGATCGGCCCGTCCGGCGAGTCTCTCCAATGTCTCCTTCCCGTCCAGCCAGGCCGCCAGGCCCTGTCCCGTCTCCCTGAGGTACCTTCTGAATTCCTTCACCTTGTCTTTCATCACCAGCATCACGTAGAAGGTGGCGTCATAGCTCTTGACCAATGCGGCCTTGAGGCCGTACCGGCCGAGCCTGCGGTTGAGCGAAGGCATGGCGTAGTAGCCGAAGTCCTTGCGGGTCACGTCGTACTGCGTGCCTTCCGCCCTGAAGGTCACGATCTCGTCCGGCGCGAGCTCGATCTTGGCGCATTCCTTGAGCTTGATCGCGCCGTCCGCGCCCACGCCGAAGACCCGGGGCGGCCGGGTGGGGATGAATCTCATGTCACTTCCCTCCCCCGCGGGGAGGGAAGTGGAAGTGGGGGCCGATGCCGCCTCATACAGTCTTCCTCCATGTCCAATCCGGAATCAAGAACCCGGGAATCGTCCATCTTCCCTTCACCCTCTTCCAGATCTCCCTGTTGCGGAATCTCTCGCACGCTCCCGAGAACTCCCTCTCCGAGATGCCGGTGAAGGAGCAGAACCTGCGGATGTCTCCGTGCGGGGTCTCGTCGCCCTTCTTGCGCAGAGCCGCGATCGCTTCATCGCGGGTCATGCGGCCGTTGCGGATCTCGAGGGAGAGGTTGTCGAAGCTGCGCGTGAACCCGAATTTGTGCCACTTGAGATGATGGTGCACGGAGATGAAGTCGTCGTCGATGTCGGCGAAGTCGTAGACGCCGGTCTTGGGTCCTGTTCCCGCCCTGAAGCCGTGCCTGCGGGCGACCTGGCAGGTCTTCAACGGGTCCCAGGGGAAGTAGTAGCCCAGGAAGACCGCCCGGACCCCCGCCCTTGAGAGCTGCGCCGGCGTCGGGCCGAAGTAGGGCGCGAGGTCCTTGGCCGTCAGGCCTCCCTTGCCGACCCAGTCCCGCGCCTTCGTGCCGTGCGTGACGCCGTACTTCCGGATCCACCGCTCATCGAGGGCGAAGCCCCGGGATTCCTCGCGGGTCCCCCCGTACTCGAAGGCCGAGTTCTCGCCCCAGACCACGAGCGGGACGCGGAGCGCGGCCGCGATCCGCAAGGGGACGTTGAAGATCGCCATGTGCATGGGGATGGCGGAGCTTCCGCACCTCAAGAAGACCTCACGGGCGAACCGGCGCTCCACCTCCAGGCTGATCGAGTAGTCGACGTGGTCCACCCCGAGCCGGACCAGATTCTCCAGGTTGGCCCTGCCGATCTCGGTGCGAGCCGGCGGCTTCCAGGTCACGGCCAGGACCCTTAAGTCCTGCTCAAGGCAGGCAACCACCTGCCAATGGCTGTCCTTGCCTCCGCTCACCGGCACGAGGCAGTCATATCCCCGGGAGCGCGTCTTGGCTCGGGCGACGACTTTCCGGAAAGCCCGCTTGCGGGCTTCCCAATCGATGGTCGCGCGGGAGGCGTGCATCGCGCAAGCATTGCATATTCCACCGGGACCAATCGTGAGATTGGGCCTGGTGTCAGGCAAGACGCATCGAGCGCAGTATCTCACGAGAATTCCTCCAGGAACATCTTGGCGCACAGAAAATTGAAAAGGAATTTGCTTTCGGAATTCGGCAAATCCGGCCGATCCAACAACGCCGCGATTCTCTCGCGCTTGACGTGCTCGAATATTGGGCTCTCCTTGAGGACCTCGGCGCGCACCGCCGGGTCCTTGACATCCAGGAAGGAGAAGATGGGGGCGTTGAACCCCACCTTTCGCCTGCTCTCCAGGACCGCCGCGGGCACGATGCCCTTCATGGCGTCTCGCAGGACCGCCTTGGCCCTGCCGTCCTGGATGAGATGCCTCGACGGGATCGTGTTGCAGAAGTCGAACAGCGGCCGGTCCAGGAACGGGGAGCGGTTCTCGATCGAGTAATACATGGAGTTCAGGTCGTCCTCGTGCAGGATGACCGGGACCGCCTCGTGGAAGAGCTCGTTGAGCATGCGGTTTCGCAGGAGGCTGTCCGTAAACCGGGTCTCGGAGAAAGGCTCCGACCACGGAGAACGCAGATAGGACGCGAATCCCGCGGCGTCGAGGTAGATATGTTCTCTCATCCCTGGATTCTTGATGAAGGCCGCGGGATCGCGGAGATAGGGGTTGCGCACCAACGGCTTGATATGACGCTCCCACGCCGCCCGGGAGGCGGCGTGGAGAGTCGGCTCGCCGCGGACCTCGTAGAGATAGGCCAGGTGATGGTCGTAGTACCCGGTGAAGAGCTCGTCCGCCGCCGAGCCCGAGACCGAGATGCGGTAGCCGTGGGACGCCACCGCCTCCATCAGGAGCCAATGCGCGTAGTAGGTGATGGTGAAGACCGGGGCGTCGTGGCAGCGGACCAGCTCCCTCAATCTGGGGAGGAACTCCTTGGTCTGGACCGGGATCGGCGTGTGCCTGATGCCGAGCTCCCGGACGGAGGCCTCCACCAGGTCGCTCTCCTCGTAGCGGGCGTCGGTGTTGACGATGGTGAACCCGTGCACGTCGTACTTGAAGACCCTCTTGGCGGTCGCGATGAGCGAGTTGGAGTCCACCCCCCCGCTCATGCAGAAAGCGAGCGGCAAGTCCGCGCGCAGGCGCAGCTCCACGGCCTTGATGATCCTCTCCCGGGCGCCCGCCACCGCGGCCTCGCAGGTCATGCTGTCCTCCGGCCGATAGGCCGGAGTCCAATACCGCCATCGCGTCTCCGAGCCCTCCGGCCCGATCCGCAGACAGGTGGCCGCCGGCAGTTCCTCCAATCCCTCGTAGAAGGTATGTCTCTCCTTGTAGAGGGCCTTGTAGCCGTTGACCAGGTATCGGCAGAGCTGGTCGATGTTCGGCTTGAGCTTCTGGCCCAAAAGCGCCCCAAGGAACTTCACCTCGGACGCGAAGTAGAGGCCGGTCTCGTCACGATGGAGATAGAGGGGCTTCTCGCCGAACCGGTCGCGGCAGAGGTGGAGACTCCCGTCCGCCTCGTCATAGACCGCGAAGGCCCACATGCCCTCGCACCGGTCGAGGACCCCAGGTCCTTCCAGGCCCCAGGCCTTCAAGAAGACCTCCGTGTCGGATGTCGAGGTGAAGGACCCCGCCCGCTCCCTGATGGACTCCTTCACCTCGACATAATTGTAGAGCTCGCCGTTCAGGATCATCCAGCGCGAGCCCTCCCGGAACGGCTGGTTGGCGCGCTCGGCGAGGTCGATGATCTTGAGCCGGCTGTGCAGAAAGTAGACGTGCCTGCCCGAGGGACCGGCCCAATGCCGGGACGCGCGGTGGTCCGGCCCCCGTCTGTTCATCAGGGAAAGGGCCGCGTCGAGCCTTTCGGGCTCGATGACGCGAGAGCCGAAATACCCCGCTATGCCGCACACAGGTGCTTGTGAAGGACGTACGCCGTCTTGCAGACCTGGAACCCGCAGCTCTCGTAGAGCCTCATGGAGGGGACGTTCGCGGCCTGCGTGCCGACTAGGAGGTCGTCGCACTTCCCGCGGAACTCGTTGACAAAGAAGCGCGTCAGCGACTTTCCGATGCCCTTGCCCTGCGCGGATGACGCCACCCCGATGAGGTCGATGACGCCGACCTTCCTCCCTGCCTCCTCCGCCGCGATGACCGCGAGGAACCCCGCCGGCTTGCCGTCGGCCTTGGCGACGTAGAGGCCGTTCCCCCGCTTGCCGCGGACGTAGTTTTCGATCCACTCCGCCTTGATGCGATGGGCGAGTTCGGGGGAAACCAGGGGGTCGAGGTGGAACCGCGAGTACTTGAAGCATGAGCCCGCGATGGCGACCGCCCCCCTAGCTAGGTCGCCGTCGCACTCGACTTTCGCCACCTCGCAACCCGAAGGCGGCAGGGCCGGGAGCTTGACCGACCGGTTGAAGGTGACATTGACATCCACGGTGAAGAAACCCGCCTCGTTGAGGCGGCACACCGCGCCCACGGCCTGCGTCGGGACCTTGGCATAGTAGAAAGCCTTCTTGAGCCCGCCCCGGTGCTCCACCAGGGCCTTCAGATCCCCTGCGGAGAAAGCCTCCCACGGCGCTGACAGCCGAAACGCGCCGTGTCCGAAGAAGCCCGAGAGCCAGCTGTCTTCCGCGATCTCGAGCACCGCCTAATTCCCCCCTTTCCCCGGCATTGCGCCTGGAACGGCGCCGCCGCTAGCGAAACCCCGGTACCACTCGATGTACCGGGCGAAGCCCTTTTCGATGGGGAACTGGGGGTTGTAGCCGAGGAGCCTGCGCGCCTTCTCCACGGAGAGCGTTCCGCGCAACGGCATCAGCTCGTCGCGCTTCACGAATTCGACGCCGATGCCGGGGAAGCTCCGGCGGACGATGTCCGCCAGCTCCTTGATGGGCCTTGAGTCGCCGTAGGTCATGTTGAATATCTGGTTGTGGGCCGCCGGGTTCTCCATGGCCAGGCACACGCCCTCCACCAGGTCGTCGATGTAGGTGAAGTCGAGCTTCTCCGAGCCGTCGCCGTCGATGCGGAGTTTTCCCCCCTTCAGGGCGGTCTCGATGTACACCTGTCCGACGCGGCGGCTCACGCACCGCGGGCCGTAGAGCGCAGATGGCCTGAGGATGGTGTAGGTCAGGCCGAAGACCTGCTGGTAGGCGATGACGATCCTTTCCCCCGCCACCTTGAGCGCCCCGTAGATGCCCATGGGATTGAGCGGGTGCTCCTCGGCCACCTCGGGCGTCAGGAAGTTGCCGTAGGCCATGCTGGAGGAGAAGAAGATGAACTGCTCGACGCCCGTGCCCCGGGCGTAGTCCAGCGCGTTCTCGAGGGTCCTGAGGCTGTGGTCGAAGGTGCTGAAGGGGTCTTTGTTGGACTTGCCCGCGTGCGAGACCGCGGCCAGGTGCACGATCACCTGCGGCTTGATCTGACCCAGGATCCGGGAGATGGCGTGGTAATCCCTTGCGTCCACGGGATGGAGCGGGACCCCGGACTTGCGGATCAGGTCGAGCCGTTCGTTGAGCATGCGCAGATAGAGGTCGCGGTCGACCGAGCCCTGGAACTCGGAGGCGAAGGAGAGCAGGTTGTTGACCTGGAGGCTGTCGATGACGTCCACGACCGCGCCCCGGGCGATGAGCGCCAGGGCCAGGTGGTGGCCGATGAAGCCCGCCCCTCCGATCAAGGCGACCTTGCAGCCCTTGAGATCCCTGTTCATGAAGCCTCCTTGACCGCGGCCTTGAATTCGTCCACGATGCGCGGCATGTCGCCCGTCTCGATGTGAGGGCCGACCGGCAGCGCGATGCCGCAGTCGCTGATCTTCTCGGCATGCTGGAACGACCCCGGTGAATAGCCGTACTTCTTCCGGTAGTACGCCATGCGCGGGACGGGCTGGGGATAGTAGATGCTGGTGCCCACGCCGCGGGCGTTCAAGGCGGCCACGATCTCCCCCCGCCGCTTGGACAGGGGGCCTTCGAGCACGACTTCCAGGCAGTAGTGGCTGTTCTTGGCCCGGGCGTCGTGGCTGTCGAGCACCCGCACGTCCTTGACCTTGGAGAGGCCCGCCTTCAAGACCGCGAAGTTCTTGCGCCGGCGGTCGAGGTTCTCAGTCACTCGGCCCAACTGGGCCCGGCCCAGCGCGGCCTGGAGCTCGCTCAGCCGATAGTTCAATCCCAGGCCCGGCACGTCGTACATGCCGGGGACCGACCTCTCCGCGTGGGTGCGGTCCACCCCGAACGCCCGCAGCCTGGAGACGGCCTGCGCGACGCCCTCGTGGCGGCTGACGAACATGCCGCCCTCGCCGGTGGTGATGTGCTTGACCGGGTAGAAGGAGAAGCACCCGGCGTCGCCGAAGAGGCCGGCGTGGACGCCGTCGAACCTCGAGCCCACGGCCAGGGCGCAGTCCTCCACGACCCAGAGCCGTCTCCTCCGGGCCACCTCCATGATCGCGGGCATGTCGCACGGGATGCCCAGGAAATGCACGACCGAGATCGCCTTGGTCTTGGAGGTGAGAGCGGCCTCGACCCTCTTCGCCGTCAGGTTGCCGGTCTTGGGGTCGCAGTCCGCGAACACGGGCCGAGCTCGTACCCACTCGACCGCGTGGGCGGTGGCCGTGTGGGTCTGGGCCGGGACGATCACCTCGTCGCCGGGCCCCAGGCCGAAGTGGAGGTAAGCCAGGTGCAGGGCGGCCATGCAGGAGCTGGTGGAGACGCAGTGGGCCGCCCCTCCAGACGCGGGGACGCCCAGGAAGGCCGCGAACTCGGCCTCGAAGGCCTTGCACTGCGGGCCGTGGGTCAGGATGTGGCCTTTCAGGACCCCGAGCACGGCATCGCGCTCAACATCGGTGATCCAGGGCCGGGCGAATGGGATTTGCTCGCCCCCCCTGCGGGGGGGCGAGCAGCGGGGGGGCACTTGCTGTTTCATGGATACCTGATCCTCAACCCTTTTTCTTCCATCGCCTCATCCGCCGCCGAGCAGGCGCAGACCACGTCCAACTCGCGTCTTAGGTCCGGCTCAGGGTCGCGCCTCTCAAGGATCCCCTTCACGAAATCGGCGATCAGGTCCCCCTTGGTGGCGGGCAGAGGAGATGCTTCGAGTCTCCGGACCCGAGACCCCGGGTCGCGGGACGTGTGCAGGCGCGCTCCAGCATCGTCGTAGAGGAAGGTCGCCTTGGTCCCGAAGACGGCCAGCCGGTGCTGGTGCCGGTGCACGCAACCGAAATTCGCGGTGATGCGGCCGACCATGCCGTCGTCAAAGGAGAAGACGGCGGCCGCGTAATCCTTGTAGCGGAAGGCCGTGCCCCGGGAGGCGATGCGGTTGCCGGCCGCGGTCACCGAGATGGGTCTCCTACCGGTCAGCCACATCATGAGGTCGACCATATGGATGCCGCCGCCCTGCATCACGGAATAGTCCTTCACGCTCAACCGCCAGCCATCGGTGATCTTATGGAGCCGGCCGTAGAGGTAGTCGCCGTCCACGGCGTAGACCTCGCCGAGCAGGCCTTCGGCCACGGCCACCTTGAGCCATCGGTAGAGCGGGGCGGCCCGGAGCACGAGGTTGGACGCCAGATGGGACTTGCCGCCCAGCTCCCACGCCCTCAAGAGCGCCCTTGCCTCGGCCAGGGACCGGCACAGGGGTTTCTCCACGAACACGTGCTTGCCGGCCTTGAGCGCCGCCTCGGCTTGGCCGAAATGCGCGTCGTCGTAGGAGGCGATGGAGACGACGCGGACCTGCGGGTCGCGGAGGATTTCGTCGTAGGACGCCGCGACCCGCGGCCGTCCAAGGGAGCGGGCGGCCTTCTCGGCCTTGGCCCGGTCAAGATCATAGAGACTCGCAAGACGGCAGCCTGGAGCGTGCGCGTACGCGCGAGCATGGGCTTCCCCTACGCCAAGACCGACGATGGCTATTCCCAATGGCAAGGAATCCGCACGGGCCCGACGAGCGGATGATGCGCGCGGATTCCTTGCCACTAGCGTTCGATGTCCGCTCCAGCCGCTCGGCTGCCGGAGCCCTCCTGGAAACTCCATTCCGGAAGGTCTTTCAGACCTCCCGGATAGGCCTTCTCCAGCCTCGCAAGGTCCTCCGGCCGGGAAACATCCATATGCACGCGGCTCCAGGAAGGCCGCCCGGACTCGACGTTGACGATCCTGAAGGACCCGGGGTCCTCGTAGTACGCAGGCGTCACGTGCTCGCGCTGACAGGCCGGGAGCTTCCTCCGGTCGATGCCGCAGAAGGCCTCGGCGCGGATCAACTCCGCGCTCTGCCCCTTTGGGAAGGTCCTGGGGAAGACGTTCGTCGCCAAGTCCACGTCGGGACGACGAGCTAAGGCAGCCACGGCCGCGAGGATCATCGGGTCGAGCAGAGGGCTGTCCGCGCATATCCTCAAGAAGAAATCGCATGGATGCCGGCCCAGGCACGCCCGGAAGCGTCCAAACACGTCGTCCAACGACCCGCGGAATACCCCGACCCCCAGCGTCCGCGCATAGGACGCGAGGGGATCGTCCGAAGGCTCGGTGCTCGTGAGCACCACGATTCGGTCCCGGGGCACGACCCTGGAAACGCTGGAGATGACGTGGGCCGCAATCGGCCGGCCCAAGAAGGGGGCCAAGACCTTCCCGGGGAACCTTCGGGAACTCATCCGGGCCTGGATGAACGCCCGGACGAGAACGCGACGAGGCGCCGGTTTCAACCCGCATATTCTAATAAACCCGCCGCGGGTCCGCAATTGAAAGGGCCCCTCAGCGGACCTGCCGCTGGCTGAACCTGGCGGTCAGGAGCGCCAGATCGATGATCATCCCCGCGCCATTGACCAGCTGAAAGGGCTCCCGGCCAAGCGGCACCGTCCAGGTACGCATGGGATTCTTCTGCGCCGCAAGCGAGAAAGACATCCGGAAGTCATCCCACCGCAGCCGTGCCCGCCGGCCGGCGGCCCGGATGGCTTCCTCAAAGGCCTCGCGGGAGAAGATGTTCCAGCCCTTCTGCCAGACCCCCGGCCGATGCCGCCGATCGCGGTAGCGCGTAATCAGGTCGACGGATCCCCAGTTGACGATGGTGAAAATGTAGAGCCTGCCGCCCGGGCGCACGACGCGCGCCAGCCGCGCCATCGGCCTGGCAAGGTCGTCGAAGATCTGGAGCGTGCCGGCGCAAATCACGACATCGAAGCGGCGCGTGCCGAGGCCCCGCGCCGCCGTCAGCGAGCCGACCTCGAACCGACAGTCCGGCAGGCGGGCCCGGGCCTGCTTAATCATCCGAGCGGACACGTCCACGCCCGTGTAAGCCAGGCCGGGCCAGCGTCCCTTGAGGTAGTGGATCAACTCGCCGGTCGCGCAGCCCACGTCGAGGACATCGCGGTCCCCGGGCCTGAGGTCCTCCGCCATCCGGCGTCCGATGAGCTTGAAATACTCCTTGGGCCGGTCGTAGCGGTCCTCCTTGAGGTAGATTCCCTCGTCAGCGATCCGTCTCCCTGTGATGGCCATGTCACCCCAACTCCTTGAGGACCTGCGAGATGCGCTCCTCCACTCGGCCGTCGAAGAACGCATGCCTCCGGCGGGCAGGGGTGGGCGGCTCGGGCAGATCCAGGGCTAGAAGACGCTCGACCGCTTCCTCGAAAGCCCGCGGGTCTCCCGTCTCGTCGTAGAGTTGGAACCTGGGATCCTCGCAGCAGACCTCGAAGGGATTCCCCGCGTAGTTGACGAAGAGGACCTTGCGGCCAGGCCCCACGAACCATGCCTCATTGCCCAAGGAAGAGTCGAACGCCATGACCAGCCGCGAGCGGACGATGTTGGAGTAGCTCTCTCCTCGGCCGGTGTTCTCCAAGATTTCGATGGGCTCCGTGAAGATGCCCCGGAGCCACCGCAGCAGGTCCGCCCTGACGGCGGGCGTATCCGCGTAGTTGCGCATCTGATACGCGATCCGGTAGCGGGGCCTGCGCCGCTTGAGCTCGTTCACGTTGGCGTAGAGCCGGTCGAGGGACCTGGCCGTCTTGAGGTCGTACATGTTGTAAGGCCAGCAGCTCTGGTCGATGACAAGAATGTCGTAGCGGATGGGCTCCCCGCTCTGGACTGTCGCCTCGATCAACCCGTGCCAGCGGTTCAAGGAGATGCTGCCGGCCGGCACCACCTTAGCCGCGCACCGCAGATCGCGGAAAAGGTCGCTCGCGAACGAACCGTGCGAAAGATAGAGGTCCATCATCCCGAAGGCGTAGGACGGGTGGTAGGTCCGGTCGCCGTTCTGGATGACCGCCAGGGAGCCGGAGCAGTTCTGTCGAAAGGCTAGGTAGCGGCTCGGATGGTTGTGCATGTCCTCGTAGGTGACGAAGTGACGGCACGGGTAGCGCCGGAAGTGCCCCTCGAAGACGGCGTAGACGCTCAGGGCCTTCCGGAAGGCGGTGATCAGGTTGAGTTCGTACTTCCGGGAGAGGATCCAGAGGCCCGGCAGGGTCAGCGGCGCGAGCAGCAGAGCCGCGAGAGTCCGGGGCGTCACCGAGCGAGCCACCGGCCCCGCGGCGTCGCGCCCTTGGAAGTCGTCAGGCGTCCGCGGCGAAAGGCGGTTGGGACCAGGAAGCCCGTCGAAGAAGAGCCTCTGATGGGCGTCGAAGTAGTCCCATGAGATCGTTTCGAGGCCGTAACGAACGGCAGGTTGGCGCCGCCACCACACCTCCTTGGTGGCCAGGTAGTAGAAGGCCTGCGCCAAGACCTTCAGGCATGCCAGCCCAAGGGTCTCGGGGAGGCCGTAGTTCTCGGGCAGCGCGTCGCAGTAAACCTTCGCCACCAGGCGCAGGCCATCCTCCGGAGGACACCGGGTGAACCATCGCAGGAACCGGAAAGGGAATGCGTCGCCCTGACGCTGTGCGAACCGCTCCGCGTCCTCGACGAAGCCCAATCGGACGTCATCGAGCGGGGGGCGCGCGGAGGATGTCCGTGACGCCTCGGTCGTCAGCGTATTGTCATCTCCTTGGTCAGGATTCGGCGGTCGAGACGCACCCGCGCCAGGACCTCCGCGATCCTGCGGCCCGCGTTGCCGCGGCCGTAGGGGTTGGGCGAGGTCCGGCACCGACGCAGGAAGGTCCTGTCGGCCAAGCACCGCTCGAAAGCGGCCACGATGCCGCTCCGAGTGTAGCCCGTGTCGATCACGTTGGCGGCGCGCAGCCGGCCGTCTTGGCGGCTGCCGATGTTGACCGCGGGACACTGGAAAGCCGGGGTCTCCTTGATCCCGCTCGATGAATTCCCGATGCAGGCTCCGCCGCTCACGCGTCCGATGAAGTTCAGGACCCCGTGGTAGTCGTAGCGGCCCAGGTTCTTGTGGACCTGAAGGTTCGGGACGCCTTTTGACCGCAGGGCTTCGATCTCCGAGATGATGGCCCGGCCGCCCGCGTCATTGTTCGGGTAGGTCACGAACACCTGAACGCCGCGGCGCGCCAGGTCCTCCATGGCCAGCAGGCAGGGCCGCGCCTGCCGGGCGGCCTGTTCGAACTGCGTGGTGACCGAGTGTTGCGTGAAGAGGACGACAGGCCGCTCCCGCACGAGTTCATACCGGCGCTCCAACTCGGCGGGAGAGGCGTAGGAGCCCTGGGAGATGAGGTCGATCGCGGGGAACCCCACGTTGAACACGCGCCAGGGCGCCTCGCCCATGCGCAGGATGCGACGCCTTGCCTCGCCGTTGGTGGTAAAATGCAGGTGCGCCAGCTTCGTCATGGCGTGCCGGACCGAGTCGTCAAGCGCGCCGCCGGCCGTCACGTCGCCTCCCTCCACATGGGCGGTGGGGATGTTCATCTGCGTGCCGGCCACGACGGCCGCGAATCCCTCGAACCGGTCGGCATAGACCACGAGGATGTCGGGCCGGATCCGGCCGAGGGCGCGGCTCATGGCGACGATGCCGGTCCCAATGGCATTGGCGGTCGACGATCGGGTGTCCGCGATCATCTCGATCTTCACTTCGGCGTGGATTTTGAACCCGTCGCGCCGTATCTCGGCCCGGGTCCTGCCGAAATGCGGGTCCAGATGGGCGCCCGAGACGATCAGCCGGTAGGACAGCACGGGATGGGTCTCGATGGCCTTGAGGATCGGGTACTGCAGGCCGTACTCCGCTCTGTTGCCGGTGAAGACGGCGACGACGCGCTTGCGCCGAGTCATCGCATCGCCTCCACCAGCAGCTTGAGCCCCATTTCGAGCCGGACCCGGTGGCGCCAGCCGGTCGCGCGTTCGAGACGCGACGGGTCGAGCACGAGCGAGGAAGGCGGAGGGTAGGGATGCAGGACCCGGGCCGAGCACCGCGCACGGCCCATGAGGCGCGCCAGCATGTCCAGCAGCTCCGACACCCGCGTCGCGCGGCCCGTCGACACGTTGAAGACGCCGGTCTCCTGGCTCAGGGCCAGCGCGGCCAGAGCCTCAACAGCGTCTCCCACGAAAAGATAGTCCCGCGCAGACGTGAGGTTGCGGACGACCACCTCATCCGCAACCCGCAGCTGCCCCATGATGTGGGAGAAGACGTTGGCCGGGGACATCCCAGGGCCGTACAAGTTGGAGATCCGGGCGACCGCGTGGCGGGGCAGGAACAGCGACTCGAGATCCAGCTTCAGCCTGCCGTATGCGGAAGCGGGCTTCGGTACGGAGAGCTCGGTGTGCGGGCCGGGGAAGGCCTCGTCGTAGACGGCCGCGCTGGAAGCGAAGATGATGCGTGCGAAGCCCGCCTCCCGGACCCCGGCGGCGAGCCGCAACGCGTCCTCGCGCTCGCGTCGGGCCGCAGCGTCATCGGCCAACGCGTTGGCCCCCGCCAAGTGGACGCAGACCGCGCCGGCGAACCGGGACAGCTCCTCGATGTTGACGCCCCGAACCGGCGGGCAGCCGGCGCCGCGAGCCGCGGCGGAGCGGCCGGCGGCGACGACCTCGCAGCCCCGCGTCTGAAGGGCGCGCACGAGCTCCCTGCCAAGGAAGCCCGAGGCCCCGGTCACCACTACTGGGGGCATCGGAGGCCCGCGACGTCCCGCGGGCGGATATGGACGTCGGCGGGGATGTCGGCGGTCGAGCGCTTCCCGAAGACCCGCCCAAGATGCTCCGCCCGGATGGGTCCGACCCCAGGCCGCTTGACCCACACATTGGACCTGCTGAAGGCCTCGCCCCTGCGGATCGCAGCGATGGAGACGACCGTGGCGTACGCAAAGTCGATCACAGGCTGTTCGTCCCGGAGGATCGTCTTGCGCCCGCCCCGCGCCTGCCAGACGGCCCGGGAGCCCCGGACGAGGTCGGCCAACTCCCCGGGCTCGATGGATATCCCTGTGTCCGGGCCGGGCCACGAGCGCAGGACCGTGAAATGTTTCTCGAGCACGCAGGCTCCCAGCGCCACGGCGCCCAGGCAGGTCCAGATCCCTTCCGAATGGTCGGAAAGCCCGACAGGGAGCCCGGGGAAGGCCCTGCGGAGGTCCGTGATCGCGCCCAAACGGACCTTGTCATGCGGGGTCGGGTACATGCTGGTGCAGTGCATCAGGGCCAGAGGCACGCCGTGCCGGCGAATCGTCCCCACCGCCTTCCGGATGGACCGCAGGTCGTTCATGCCCGTCGACAAGATGATCGGCTTTCCCTTGCGCGCCACGTGGTCCAGCAGGGGGTAGTTGTTGCACTCGCCCGATCCGATCTTGAACGCGGGCACCCCCATGGCCTCCAGACGGTCGGCGGCCTCCCGGGAGAAGGGCGTGCATAGGTAGACGAGGCCCCTCCGCCTGCAGTAGGCCTGCACCCGGCGTTCCTCATCCTCGGCGAGCTCGCAGCGCTTGATGATGTCCCAGAGACGCTCGTCGGAGATCTTCCCCGGCTTCATGTCGGTCGGGATCATCTCCTTCTCCGTGATGTGGCACTGGAACTTCACCACCTCGGCACCCACGTCCTTGGCCGCATCCACCAGCCGGAGGGCCTTCTTGAAGTCCCCGTCGTGGTTGATCCCGACCTCGGCGATCACGAGCGGCGGGTCGTCCGGCCCGACCCGCCGCCTTCCGATCCAGAACGGTCTGTTCATGCGGTCCTCCCCCTGAACCATCAAGCCGCCTGATGGTTGAGCCTCCATCCAGCCTTCGTCTTCTCCCAGAGATGGGGCGAGCGGGCCTTGTCGATGACTTCCCAGAAACGCTTCTCCGTGATCCCCATGTACTCGAGGATCTCCGGCAGGTACTTCGCCGGGAACTCGCTGTCGAAACGCCGCACCAGGGCGACGCCTTCCTCGCGGGTGATCTTCCCGTTGCGGATCTCCTGGGCGGCGTCATAGGTCGCACGCCCGATGCCGAACTTGATGTAAGTCGTGAAGTAGTGGAGCGGATCGATCCGGTCGTCGATCGAGCTGTACTTCGAGTAGGAACCTTCGGTCCGCTCGGTGTTCGGCTGGAAGCCCGTGTGCTGGGCCGCGTAGTAGAAGCACTCCTGCGGGTCCCACCTGAGGTAGTAGCCCAGGTAATGCACTTCGACTCCCAACGCGCGCAGCCACGCACCGTCCGCCGGCAGGTACGGGTTGAGGTCGCGCGGATCCACCATCCCCTTCCCAATCAGGTCGCGGGCCGAAACCCCTCCCAGGAACAGCCGGTCCAGATCGGGCTCGGCCTCATAGAAGTCCGGCTTCATCGTCGGCCTGAAGTTCTCCGAGATGTCGTTGCCGTACTCGGCCTGGTTCTCGCCGTAGAAGACCAGCGGGATGCCAGATTGGGCCGCGAACCGCGGCGCGATCTGCCGCTGGCCAATGATGAAGGGCTGGAAGGGATGGACCAGGTTCTCGAACGCCAAGCGGGTAAGAAGACGATGCGTCTTGCCATTGGGCGTCACCAGGACGTTGTCGAACCCGGCGTGGACCCATCGCTGGAAGTTCTGCCACCCGATCTCCGTGTAGACGTGCGGGGCCCAGGTCACGGTCAGCGGATTCATCCCATATTTGTACTTTAGGATGTGCGCCGTGAAGCCGCTGTCCTTTCCCCCGCTTCCCGGCACGACGCAGTCGTAGGCGCCCGTCTTCGAGCGATGCCGGCCGCAAAGGGCCTCGAGCTCCTTCTCGCGCTCCCGCCAGTCGATCTTCGTCGCCTTGATCTCGGCGTAGCGGCAGGCGCCGCAGACGCCGTCCTCATCGAAGCCGATGCCGGGCTTGGGGTCGCCGGGCCTGCTCTTGAACTCCACGACCGAGCTCGGCCGCTGGTTCGAGATGACGCAGCGGGAACAGAACCTCACCTCCGCGGGCAGTCCGTAGAGCGTCTTCCTCATGGCGCCATGGCGTTCAGCGATTGAACATTATAGTATAATGTTCAATCGCTGAACATACTCGTCCTCCGATCTCCATGGACCTTGTTGAGAAGGAATTCTGCCTCATCCGGGAGATCTCCAGGAACCCGGCCCTGACCCAGCGTGAGCTCTCGAGCGAGGTCGGCCTCTCGCTGGGCATGACGAACCTGCTCATCCGGCGGCTGGCCCGCAAGGGCTACGTGAAGACCACGCAGCTCACCTGGAACAAGGTCCAATACATCCTCACGCCCAAGGGGATGATGGAGAAGGCCCGCAAGTCGTTCGACTACTCGGCGTGGGCCCTCCGCCACCTTAAGGCCGTGGTCGGCAGGATCCGCGGCATCCTCCAGGCCGAGTACCGGGCCGGGCGGCGCGAATTCCACATCGTCGGCAAGGAGGAGGGGGCCGAGATGGTCCAGATGGCCTTGGACGGGCTCGATCTCGTCGGGGCCCGCATCCACCGGTACTCGACCCTCGCCGACATCCCGCGCCAGGCGGACGCCGTCTTCCTGGCGACCTCCGAGCGTCCCTCCCCCTCGTCAAGGATCCGCGTCGTCTCTCTCTTTGACGAGGCCCCCCCCGCCCGATGAGGTCTGCGGCGGCGACGGGCTGCGCCATGCGCATCATCCCGCGGCTCGACATCAAGGGCCCCAACGTCGTCAAGGGCGTGCACCTCGAGGGACTGCGCGTCGTCGGCGACCCGGCCGAGATGGCCCTGCGCTATTATGAGGAAGGAGCCGACGAGCTCCTCTACGTCGACATCGTGGCGACCCTCTACGGCCGCAACAGCCTCCTAGCAATCGTCGAGCGCACCGCCCGGGGGATCTTCGTGCCTCTGACCGTCGGCGGAGGAATCCGGTCCATGGAGGACATCTACAAGCTCCTGCGCGCCGGCGCCGACAAGGTGGCGATCAACACCGCGGCCGTTCGCAACCCCCCCTTCGTCCGCCAGGCGGCCAGGACCTTCGGCTCCCAGTGCATCGTGGTCTCGATCGAAGCCAAGCGCCGCGAGCCCGGCCGCTGGGAGGCCCTCACCGACAACGGCCGGGAGAAAACCGGGGTCGACGCCTGCGAGTGGGCCTTGCGCGCGGCGGAGCTCGGGGCCGGAGAGGCGCTGGTCACCTCCGTCGACCGCGAGGGCACGGGCACGGGCTACGACCTGGAGCTGGTCCGCCGGCTGGCCCAAGCCCTGCCGATCCCGGTCATCGCCTGCGGCGGAGCCGGCAGCATCGGCCACGTCGAGGCCGCCGTCCGCGAGGGTAAGGCGGATGCGGTCAGCCTGGCCAGCCTCATCCATTATCGCCGTTCCTCCCTGCCGGAGATCAAGGAGGCTCTGCGCGCCGGAGGAATCCACATCCGCGCCTGCGATGACAAGAAAGACATCAGTCGTCGTCATTGACTACGGGCTGGGCAACCTCTTCAGCATCCTGAGGGCGCTCCAGCGTCTCGGGGCCCAAGCCCTCCTGTCGAGGGACCCCAAGACCGTCTTTTCCGCCGGGAGGATCATCCTCCCGGGCGTCGGGGCTTTTGGGGACGGCATGAAGGGGCTCTCCGAGAACAGCCTGATCGAGCCCATCAAGGCCTTCGCCCAGAGCGGCCGCCCCATCCTGGGCATCTGCCTGGGCATGCAGCTCCTCATGGAGGAGGGCACCGAATTCGGGCTGCACCAGGGGCTGGGGATCGTCCGTGGCGGCACGGCTTCCCTATCCCGCTCCATCGCCACTCGCTCCAAAGTCCCCCATGTCGGATGGAACCTGGTCCGGCCGCCGAAACAGAGGAACCCCGGTCCTCGTCCTTGGGAAGGGACCATCCTGGCGGGACTGCCCGTCTCTTCGTACTTTTACTTCGTGCACTCCTTTGTCGTCGTTCCCGCCGACCCCGCGGAACGGATCGCCGAGACGGCCCACGCTGGGAGCGCTTTCTGCTCCGCGCTCCACTCCGGGAGCGTCTCGGGCTGCCAGTTCCACCCCGAAAAATCCGGTCCGGCCGGGCTCAAGGTGCTGCGCAACTTCCTGGCGCTGCGCCCCTCATCGAGGCGCCCCGCATGAAACCTAGCTTCCTCAGGCAGTTCCCCGAGATCGTCCTGTCCCCGCAGGCCACCTTGCGCCAGGCCATGGAGGTGTTCACGAACCGCCAGGTCGGCATCGTGATCGTGGCTTCCAAGGACCGGCGGCTCAAGGGCATCGTCGTCGACTTCGACTTGAGGCGAGCGCTTCTTCGCGGAGAGACGATGCTATCCCCCGTCTCCAGGGCCATGAACCCGAAGCCCGAGACCATCCTCGCCGGGACGCCGGCCGAGGAGATCGCCGAGCGCTTCCGCAAGAAGCCCAAGGCCTACATCCCGGTCGTCGACCGCGCGGGGCGGATCGTGGACGTGGCCGCCTGGTCGGACTACCTCTCGCTGCCGGAATCGCACCCGAACTGGGTCGTGATCATGGCGGGCGGCCGCGGGAGGCGCCTGCGGCCCTATACGGAGACGACGCCCAAGCCCATGATGCTCATCGGCGACAAGCCCCTGCTCGAGCTCGTGCTCGAGCGGCTGGTCGCCTCGGGGTTCCGGCGCTTCATCTTCGCGGTCAATTACCTCGCGGACCGCATCCGGGACCATTTCGGCGACGGCTCCAAGTGGAAGGTCGAGATCGAGTACGTGGCCGAGCCCAGGGAGCTGGGGACGGCGGGCGCCTTGAGCCTCATCAAGCGCGACCTCGGAGAGCCGTTCATCGTCATGAACGGCGACCTCCTCACCAAGGTCAATTTCCGCGCCCTGCTCGACTTCCATCACGCGGATGGCAACCTCGCCACCCTGTGCGTGCGCGAATACGACCTCCAGGTCCCTTTCGGCGTGGTCCAGCTCCAAGAGCACAAGCTCCGCTCCATTTCGGAGAAGCCCATCCAGAGGTTCTTCGTCAACGCCGGCATCTGCGTGCTCGAGCCGAAGGCCCTCGCATCGCTCAAACGGGGGGAGCCCTGCGACATGCCGGATTTCCTCGAGACCCTGCAGAAGAAGCATCCCGGCCAGATCGGATGCTTCCCGGTCCAGGAATACTGGCTCGACATCGGGCGCCTTGAAGACTACCAGCGGGCGGTCGAGGACTACGACCACCACTTCCGCCGCCCCGCTTCGGCGACCCGCCGGCCGCCGGCAGGCGGCAAGAGATGATCTCGTGATCGCGCTTCACGAACCCGTCTTTTCCGGCCGGGAATGGCGCTACCTCAAGGAGTGCCTGGACAGCGGCTGGGTCTCCTCCTCGGGCGGGTTCGTCGACCGGTTCGAGGAGACGGCGCGCGGCGCGCTTGGAGCCCGCCATGCCGTGGCCGTGGTCAACGGCACGGCGGCTCTGCACCTGGCCTTGCGGGCCGCGGGCGTCTCCAGAGACTGCGAGGTCCTCGTGCCCTCGCTCACCTTCATCGCGACCGCCAATGCCGCCGCCTATCTGGGCGCGGTCCCGCGGTTCGTGGACTGCGAAGGGACCACGCTGGGCATGGACCCCGACTCCGTGGCCGACTACCTGAGGCTCAAAGCCAGGCTCTCGGCCGGGGCCTGCGTCGACAAAGACAGCGGCCGGCGCATCGCGGCCTGCGTCCCGGTCCACGCGTTCGGGCATCCCGCCCGGCTCGACCGCATCATCGAGGTCTGCGGCCGCTGGCGCATCCCGGTGGTCGAGGACGCGGCCGAGAGCCTCGGCTCGACGTTCCAGGGCAAGGCCGCCGGCACCTTCGGACTGCTCGGGTGCTTGAGCTTCAACGGCAACAAGATCATCACCACCGGCGGAGGCGGCATGGTCGTGACCAGCGACCGGCGCCTGGCCGCCCTGGTCCGGCACCTCTCGACCCAAGCCAAGGCCGACCCGGCGACCTACCGGCACGACATGGTGGGCTACAACTACAGGCTTCCGGGCATCAACGCGGCCCTGGGGTGCGCCCAGCTCGAAGCCTTGGATGCTTTCGTCCAGAAGAAGCGCCGCATCGCCGGCTGGTACCGCGAAGCCTTGTCCGGGGCGAAGGGCCTGAGCCTGCTCTGGGAGCCGCCGCAGAGCCGGAGCAACTTCTGGCTCAACACCGTGCTCGCCGATTCCCCCGCCCGGGCCCGGGCCCTGATGAAGCGCCTGGCGAGCCGCGCCGTAGAGTGCCGGGCCCCGTGGAAGCCCTGCCACCTGCAGGGCATCCATGAGCCGCTCTCGGCCGGCACTCTTGGCGTCTGCGAGCGGGTCTGGCGCACCGCGTTCAACGTGCCGTCGAGCGCGAGCCTCTCGCGGGACGATGTCCGCCGCGTCGGCCGCCTCCTCTCGCCGAAGAGGGACGCCGGGCGAGGAAGCCGCCCATGAAAGCCTCCTCCTGGCGCCTCGGGGAGACCCTGCGGGTCGTGCGGTCCTGCCGCATACTCGACGGCGGGGCCTATCTCCTGCTCGGCATCTACTACCTCCTCATCCCGGTGAACACCGTCATCGACGGCGCGAGCTGGCTCATGCTGGTGAGGGTCTTCATGTCGGCGGATCCCGCCCAGTCCCCGGGTACGCCCATAGGCTCCATCGACCCCTGGCTCACGCGGCTGGGCCTGCCGGTCGAGCCGGTCTTCCTCCTCAAGGCCACCATCGCCCTCTTCGCGGTCAAGGCGGCGCTCACGGTCGGCATGGCGGGCCTCGAGGGCGTGCTGCAGGCCGGGATCCGGCGGCGGATCCAGGAGCGCTGCTTCGCGAACCTCATGCAGGGGCGCTGGGAGGCCATGCGCCTCGACAACGTCGGGCGCTGGGTGGGCTCCCTGACCGAGGAGACCGCCGCCTTCTCCAAGTACCTGGTCTCCCTCCTGCACGCGGGCTATGCCTTGGCGGCGTTCCTGATCCTCGCGGCCATGGCCTTCGCGGTCGAGCCGCGCGTGTGCCTCCTGATGGGCGGCATCGGCGCGATGGCATGGGGGGTCCTCAGTTACGTCTACGGAGCCCAAGCCGCGCTCTCTAAGAGCCAGGTCCAGGCCCGGCAAGGGTTCGCCTCCGACATCACGGAGCGGCTCGAGGGGCTCTTCCAGATCAAGGCCGCGGGCGAGACGACCCCCTATCTGCGCACGGGCCTGCGAAGGCAGGAAGAGATGACCTCCGCGGAGGTCTCCATCGGCTGGCTGGCGGGCTTGCTGACCGCCTTCAACGCCGTGCTGCTGTGCCTCGTGCTGGCGGCCTACTACCTCTTCGAGGCCGTCCGCGGCCGCTCGGCGCTCGGAGGATTGGACGCCCTAGGGAGCGTGGGCGTCCTGGGATTCCGCGCCATCACCCAGCTGAACTATCTCATCGGCTCCCTGGGGAACCTCACCAGGCTCGCCGGCTCCATCGACCCCGTGCTCCGGATGACCACGGTCTTGCCCGAGATCGAGAAACGCCCGCTCCCCGAGGCGCTCGGCGAGATCCGGCTGGAGGGCGTCGGCTACGATTTTGACGGACGCTGCGGGCGGGCGCCCTACGGCAAGAGCGTCCTCAAGGGCCAGGACCTCGTCATCCGCCCGGGCCGGATCTTCCTCATCACCGGACCCTCGGGCTCGGGCAAGACCACCCTGGCCAACCTCATCGCCGGCCTCTACGAGCCCACCGCCGGCCGCATCGTCTATGTCGGCGCCTCCGGCGCCGCCTACGATTCCCGGGAGCACCATCCCCGGATCGGGTACGTGACCCAGGACGTGCGGCTGTTCACGGGAAGCGTCCGGGACAACCTCGACCCCTGGAGGAAGGTCTCGGACGAGGACCTCGGGCAATGCCTCCGCGAGACCGACGCCGCCGGCTTCGTCGAGAGGCTGGGCGGCCTCGACGGGGCCGTCGCCGAGGGGGGGCGCTCCCTCTCCGGCGGAGAGAAGAGGCGCCTCGCCATCGCCCGGGCGATCGCGCAGAAGTGCGACTGCCTGGTGCTCGACGAGGTCACCAGCGGCCTCGACGCGCGCAACAAGGCCGAGCTGCTCGATACCATCGGCCGGCTGGGCTCCCGCGTCCTCATCATCGCCATCGCCCACGACACGGCGACCTACGACGCCGTGGACAGGACGCTCTTCGAGCTGACCCCGCTCCTGGCCCAAGGAGGCCAGGTCCCCGGAGGGCAGACGTTCTCCTCTCCCGGAGGGGGGGCGGTGGAAGGGAGGGCCCCATGACGACCCGAGAGACGATTTTGCTCACCGGCTCGACGGGCCTTCTCGGCAAGGGCATGGAGGAGACCGCGCCGGCGGGCTGGCGCATCCTCGGCGTCCACCAGCGGGACTACAAGGTCGATGATTCCCGGGTCCGGCATCTCGCGCTGGACATCCGCGACAAGCGCGCCGTGGACCGGCTCTTCGCCCGCCACCGGTTCGCCGCGGTGGTCCACGCGGGCGGGATCGCCAGCGTGGACTATGTCGAGCAGCACTACGCCGAGAGCCTGGAATCCAACGTCGTGGGGACCCTCAACATCAGCTCCGCCTGCAGGCGCGCCGGCGCGCACCTCGTCTACGTCTCGACCAACGCGGTCTTCGACGGCGCGAACGCCCCCTACCGGGAGACCGACGCGGCGCGGCCAGTCAACAAGTACGGTCGGATCAAGGTGGAATGCGAGCGCCTCGTGGCCGAGACCCTCCCCCACAGCACCATCGTGCGGCCCATCCTCATGTACGGCTGGAACCACGTGGTCGGCAGGCCCAACACCGCGACCTGGATCTACGACAAGCTCCTGCGCGGCGAGCGCATCCACATGGTGACCGACGTCTACGAGAATCCGCTCTTCAACCTGCAGTGCGGCCGGGCCCTCTGGGCCGTAGTCCGCAGGAGGCCCCGAGGCATCATCCACCTGGCGGGCAGGGACCGAGTCAACCGCCACCGGTTCGCGCTCAAGGTGGCGAAGGTCTTCCGGCTCGACTTCAAGCTGGTGACCCCCGTGCGCAGCTCCTTCTTCCCGGACATCGCCCCGCGCCCCAAGAACACCACGCTCGCGACGGAACGTATGCGGCGCGAGCTCGGCGTCGCCCCGATGTCCCTCGAAGAGGGGCTCCTCCGCATGAAGCGGACGATGCGGGTGAAGGCGTAGCGAGGATGAGACCTCCTACAGGAGGGACTGGCGGCAAGGGACCGCCGTCCCCGAAGGGGACTTCATGGGCCTTCGCCCTCGGGAGGGCCGCATGCGTCGCCGCAATCCTCCTTCTGCCGGCCGGACCGGCGGCGGAGCCTGAAGCCAGTCCCCAGTCTGAGATCAGCGGGATTTGCTGGAGCCCGGATTCCCTGAAAACACTGGCGGTCGGCGTGACCACGAAGAGCGGGGCGCTCGCCGTGCTGGGCCTGCCCCATGAACGCATGGCCCTCAACGCCATCGACGAACGCTGGGTCTACAGGCCGCAGTCGAGGTTTCTCCACCGGGGCAAGACCGCTTTCCTGGATTTCGCCGGGAACACCCTGGCCGGCGCGAGACTGCTTCCCGATTCGGTGGAGGACCGGAAAGGCTTCGTCGTGGACTTCTCCTACGGATGGGGCGGAAAGCACGGGAGGGGCTATCAGCACTACAACGGGTCGGGTCCCAACGTGTCATTCAACCTGGGCTACGCGCCGCACGAGAGAGCGGCCCTCCTCCTCGGCCTCACGGGGAGCCGCCATCCAGGAGCAACCACCGACATCCTCTCCATTGGCCTCCGGGTTTTTCCGGTCTTTCCCTGGTATGTCCAGGGCAGCTACGGCGCGGCGCACGACACGATCTCATTCAACGTCATGAGCGACGACCCCGGATACCCGTGCTCCTCAGGAGGGTCCCTGTCTACCGGGGGCGGCGCCTTCATGTTCAAGGCCGGATACGAATTCGGATTCCGGCGGACCTGGGCCTGGGCCCCGGAACTGTTCTTCGGGCACGCGCGCATGTCGGCGAACGAAGTCCGCTGCCGGAAGGAAATCTCCGTGAGCCAGAGGGCAACCTTCTACGGCCTGGCGGCCCGCATCGCGTGGTATCCGTGAGCCTGCCTAGAGTCTCCGTCGTCATCCCGGCCTACAACGCGGCCTCCTTCATCGAGACGACCCTGGACTCCATCCGGGCCCAGACCTTCACGGACTACGAGGTCGTCGTAGTGGACGACGGCTCCCAGGACGGCACCCACCGGGTGGCCGAGGCCTACCTCTCCGGGCACCGCCTCGAGGGCCGCGTCATCCGGCAGGAGAACAAGAAGATCGCCGGAGCCCGCAACACCGGCATGCGCGCGGCCGCGGGGGAGTTCATCGCCCTCCTCGACCACGACGACCTTTGGCGCCCGGACAAGCTCGCCCTCGTGATGCGGGAGTTCGAGCTCCACCCGGAGACCGGCCTCGTCGGGCACCACATCGCGGTCACAAAGGACGGCGCGGTCGTGCGCGTCATCCGCAAGGGGCCGGCCGCCGCCCGCATGTACGAGCGGCTCCTCCTCGAGGGCAACGCGGTCTCTCCCTCGGCCGCGGTCTTCCGAAAGGACCGGGCGCTCGCGATCGGAGGCTTCCGCGAGGAGCTTGAATACGTCACCGTGGAGGACTACGACTTCTGGATGAGGCTGAGCAAGGTCGCCCCCTTCCGCTTCATCGACCGGATCCTCTCAGAGTACCCCCTGCGGGAGACCTCGGCCTCCGCCCGCATCGGCTTCCACCACCGCAACCTCGAGACCCTGTTGCGCAGGCACTTCCTGGAGCATTTCGGCCCAACCCCGGGCCTCCTGGACCGCCTGCGCATGCGCAGGCGCATGGCCGCGGCCTTCCGCTCGGCCCTGGGCCGGCTCCTGGAGACGGACGGCCCGGCCGAGGAGGCGCGGGACTACGCCCTCAGGATGCTCTCCGAGTATCCCCTCGACCCCAAGAACCTGGCCCGGGCCTGCCAGTGGGCCCTGCGAAGGCTGGAATCGTAGTCCAGGACGACAATGAAGAATTTCACCTTCCCCGCCATCGCCGTCGCCGCCGCGGTCTGCCTGCCGGTCTTCGCGCGTCCCGACTCCGGTCAGGAATCCATCCTCGACCGCGTCTCCCGCGTCGAGAAGGACCTGCGTCTTGAAATCCCACCGGTCCCGTGCCTCTGCGACGGGCCGGGACTCAAGCAGAGCACGATCAGCGTCGGGGACTGCGATCTCTATGCGGAGGAGGAGGGCGGCGGCATGCCCATGGTCCTGCTTCACGGCGGACCCGGCGCGACGCACCACTATTTCCACCCCCACTTCTCCCGGGCCAAAGGCTTCGCTCGCGTCATTTACTACGACCAGAGAGGATGCGGCGAGTCGGGCTATTGCCCCGGCAAAGGCTACAGCCTGGACCAAGCCGTCGCCGACCTTGAGAAGCTTCGGCTCGCCCTCAAAATCGAACGCTGGGTGGTTCTGGGGCATTCCTACGGCGGACTCCTGGCCCAATATTACGCGCTGAAGCACCCGGACGCCTTTGCAGGCCTGGTCCTTGTCGGCGCCGGCCACGGCATGCACATCGCCATGAAGCCCACGCGCCAGGGCGACTACATTTCAAACGCGGAAAGCGCCAGGCTGCTCGCCATCAGGGACGAGATCAAAGGACTGGTGAAAAGCGATCGTATCCGGACGGAGAGATTGGAACAACTCGGTGTTTACAACAGATTCCTCAACGGCGACTGGAAGCGGCAAAGCTTCTACAGGCCCTCCCCTGAGCGCGTTGCACAGACCGCCCTGTACGAATGGAAGCATGACCGGAATTTCAACTCGATCATGAGCCGGGAGTCGGACAAGATCGATCTCCAGGGCGCCTTCGCGGGCTTCCCGGTCCCGACCCTGATCATGGAGGGCCGATGGGACCTCACTTGGAACACCGACAAGCCGCGAATCCTTCTGAACAACCACCCGGGCGCCCGCCTCGTGATGTTCAAGAAGTCCTCGCATGAGCCCTTCGCGGACGAGCCCGGGAAGTTCTTCTCCGAGCTCAAGGCCTTCTTAGAAAAGCTTCCGAGCCCCGGTCCCGTCGGACTTTCCGCCTGGAAGGATTCCTTAACCGGCTGGGAGAATTCCCCGGTCCATCTTGCCTGGTTGCGTTCCCCGGAATATGTCCTCAACACCACCGGCTGGGGACGCAGGTCCAACGAGGAGGTCGCCGCCGCCTATTCCCCCAAGTGGCTCGGCAAGCTCGGGTCCGCGGACCTCCTGAAGGTCGGCCTGGCCTTGTACGATGTCGCCCGGTATGAGGAGGCCTTGGCGGCCTTTCGCAGGCTTCAAACCAAGGAGTCCGGCGAGGGCGCGGCCCGGGCCTTGATCTGGCAGGGCTTTCTGCTCGACCTCCAGGGACGGCGCGAGCAAGCGATCGCGGTGTATAAGAAGGTGTCCGCCATGAAGGCCTCTCGCCGGTGGAGCCACGATCAATTCGGCCTCAGATTCTCGCCCAGCGAATACGCCCTGGAGAAGATCGGGGAGCCCTTCAAGCGCGTCGAGAACTCTCTCGGCGAGTAGCAGGAGTCAGCGGGGAAAGACCCGCCGTGTCCGTTCCAGGAGCGGGCCCCGGAGCCGGGCCCGCCAGTTCATGCCCGGAGAAGAGAGTCGTCGATGATCTCAAACCGGCGGACGGGCCACCGGCGCGAAGCCTCGGTCCGCTGCCACCGCGTCCGCACATCGTCCGAGAGCCTTGATCGTTCGGGCTCGGCCAAGGAACGGAACTTCACCTCGCTGACGATCACTCCCCGGCCGGGCGTCGTCCCTTCCTTGGCGGGGCGGACCATATCGAATTCCCCGACCTTCTCCCAATAGCGTCTGCCGTCCGGATGGCGCGACCGGAAGTAATCCTCGAATACCGTCGATGCATGCTGAGCCAGGAGACGCTGTTTCGCGGACGCCGGATAAGAGGGCCAACGGCTCTTGTGCGGGGAGTAGATTTGATACCAAAAGCGCAGGCTGGGATCCACGATGGAGTAGAGCACGTTCTTGGGGTTGCGCTCGGATTGCCCAAGAGGGATGTCCCGATGTAGGAATCCGCAGTCCATGAGGGCGTAAAGCACCTTGGCCAGCTGGGTTTGCGGAACTCCGAATCTGGCGGCGATCTCGGAAGGCTTATGGGCTCCTCGCCCGACGGCCTCCAGGACGCTGATAGGGTTCGTCCCGTTGATCTGCTCGTCAGCCAAGAGCCGGCGGGGTTCGTTCTCCATAGTAGGAAGCGAAGCCGAAATAGAGGCTGTCCGCCGCATGAAGAGGCGTCTGCGGCCGGCCGATCAGCTCCCAGTATTTCGGGATCCCGCCTACCAGGGAGAACAGACGAAAAGAGGCCGCGCGAGCCATTGCGACAGAAGCCGCGTTTTCCCGATCCGCCGCCGGCCGTAGACGACCGCGAGGCCGCCGGAGGCGCGAACCCTCTCCAGGGCAGAGAGCTCCTTGCGTCGATTGACGAATCCTCCTCCCGTCATGGGAAGACAGCATAGCCCATAACATTATCCTTGTCAAGGATAATCCTCTCCACGGATAACAAAGCTAGTGCGGGATGCGCTTGGAGAGGAACTCCGCGATGGCCTCCGCGGCCGCGGCGTAGCCCTCTGGAGTGTAGTGGTCGTCGTCGAACCAATACAGCGGCTCAGGCGACTCCTCGGCCGCTTCCCGCATACGTTCCGCAAGATCCAGGACGGGAATGCCTTCCTCCAGGCCTTGCTTCAGCAAAGCCTTCGGCCGTTCGAAGTCGGCGTCCAGGAACCTCTTTTCCTGGTCCGATAGGTAGATTTCCCATATGGCCGGGTGGATGACGAGCAGGAGGCGCACGCCCCCGCGTTCGAGTTCGGCGCGGAAGGCGTTGATGAGGCCGGCGGAATGGCGCGCGAGCGCCGCGGCCTGCTCCGGGTCGCCGTGGAAGGGGAAGACCTCGGCGTAGACCTTGCGGCCTTCCGCCTTCGGCACGAGCCTCAACCCCGCCCGGTTGGCTTCGGCGAGAAGGCGCACGCTCTCAGGGACCCGCGGGTCCCGGGCGTCGCGCTGCATGCGCTCGAAGCGGGCCCTCAAGCCCCGGACCCCGGGAGGGAGAGCCCTTTCGCCGAGCAGCCTCTGGGCCAAGATGAGCCCGGCCCAGACCGCGCGGGACTTCACCGGCGAGCGCAGCAGGAAATCATAGGCCGGCTCGTATTTGAAGACCTCCTGGATGCTTGTGAACAATACGGTGGGATCCTCCCCGGCGTGGAGGCCGGCCAGGGCGCGGTTCCAATCGAAGGGTTCGGCATTCTCCAGGAAATCGTTGCCGGAGTAGAAATTGAGAACGACCACCCGATGCTGGATGAAAGGCGCGATCTTCCCATAGAACTGGATCTGTTGGAGGTTCCCGGTCCCGGCATTGCCCAGGTTCACCAGGTCGAGCCAGCCAAGCCTGCCCTCGACCAGCGCCACCCAGCCCTGCTTCAGATTGTCGAGCGAGCCGATCCCGCGGGTGAAGGAGTCTCCCAGGGCCACGGCCCGCACGGGCCTTTGATCGAGCCCTTGGTCGAACAGGCCGAACCCCTTGCCGAGCACATCGCGGGTCCTGAACCGATCCACGTACCCAGGCCTGCGGTCCACGATCTCCGCGCCGGCCAACGGCAGGGCGAGCCCGGGCGGATCGAAGAACCGGTAGGAGCGGGCGGTCCTGATCTGCTCCGCGTAAAGCTTGAACTTCACGGACCCGCCCTTCATCTTCCAGGCCACCCGGCTCATGGCCTCGATGCCGCCCAGGAGGATGCCCAGCGTCAGGGCCGGGAAGACCAGCCTTTCGAGCCACCGGCGCGCCTCGGGCCTCTCGTAGTGGAGCGTCAGCCCCATGAGGCCAAATGGTAGAATAACGCCCTTATGAATTGGAAGGACGTCCGCGTGCTGGTGACCGGGGCCGGCGGGTTCATCGGCAGCCACCTCACCGAGGAGCTCGCCCGCCGGGGGGCCAAGGTGCGCGCCCTGGTGCGCTACAACTCCAGGAACCACTGGGGCTTCCTGGAGGAGCTCGACGAGGGCCTCGCCCGCCGCGTGGAGGTCCGGCCCGGCGACGTGACGGACTCGGGCCTCGTCCGCGAGTTGGTCCGCGGCCAGGAGGTGGTGTTCCACCTCGCGGCCCTCATCTCCATCCCTTATTCCTACGCCGCGCCCGAGAGCTTCGTGGCGGTCAACGTGCGCGGCACGCTCAACATCCTCGAGGCCTGCCGCCGCCACCGGACGGCCAAGCTCGTCCACACCTCCACCTCCGAGGTCTACGGCACGGCCCTCTATACCCCCATCGACGAAGGCCACCCCCTGCAGGGGCAGTCCCCCTACTCGGCCTCCAAGATCGGCGCCGACCACATGTGCGAGAGCTACCACCGCAGCTTCGACCTGCCCGTCGCCATCGCCCGGCCTTTCAACACCTACGGCCCGAGGCAGTCGGCGCGGGCCGTCATCCCCGCCATCCTCACCCAGCTCCTGGCCGGAGCCAAGGCCCTGCGCCTGGGCTCGCTGGGTCCCGCCCGCGACTTCAACTTCGTGGAGGACACGGTCGAGGGGTTCCTGGCCGTCGCGGCCGAGCGCTCCACGGTCGGGCAGGCGGTCAACCTGGGCTCAGGTACCGCCGTGCGCATCGAGCAGGTCGTCAGGCTCTCCCAGCGGCTCCTGGGCGCCAAGGTGCCGGTCGTGCTCGAGCGCGCCCGGGTGAGGCCGGCCCGGAGCGAGGTCCGCCTCCTGCTCTGCGACAACCGCAAGGCCCGCCGGATGCTGCGCTGGAAGCCCGGGTTCTCCCTGGAAGAAGGCTTGGTGCGCACAGCGGACTACCTGCGGCTCCACCTGAAGAGATACAAGACGCACCTCTACAACATTTGAACATCCTCATCACGGGCGCGGCGGGGTTCCTGGCGGGCCCCCTCTACCGGGAGGCGCGGCGGCTCTGGCAGGCCTGCCGCCTCGTCAGGACCGACCTGGCCGCCGGGCCCGGGATCGCGGCCTGCGACCTGCTCGACGCCGGGGAGGCCCGCGCGCTGGTCCGCCGGGCCAGGCCCGACCTCGTCTTCCATCTCGCGGGTACGGCCCGCCCGCTCCCCCCGGCCCAGCTCTGGACCGCCCATGTCACCGCCACGCTCAACCTGCTCGAGGCCCTGCGCCGGACCCCGGGCTGCGGCGCCGCCCGCGTGGTGGTCTCCGGCTCCTCGGCCGAGTACGGCCAGGCCCGCGGCACGGCGACCGAGAGGACGCCCGCCGACCCGGTGACGGACTACGGCCGGAGCAAGCATGCCCAGACCCTCGCCGCTCTCTCAGGCCGGCACTTCGGGCTGGGCATCATGGTGGCGCGCATCTTCAACGTCTCCGGACCCGGCATCCCCGAGCACCTGGCGCCCGGGGCCTTCGCCCGGCAGATCGCGGCCATCGCCAGGGCGGCCGGGAGCGCCGGCACGGTTTTGACCGGCAACCTTGCCGCCCAGCGGGACTACCTGGACGTCCGGGACGTCGCCCGCGCCCTCGCCGCCGTCGCCCGGCGCGGCCGCACCGGCGAGGTCTACAACGTCTGCTCCGGCCGGACCGTCGCCATGAAGGAGCTCCTCGACGTGCTCATCGCGGCGTCGCGGTGCAGGATCAAGATCGTCCGGGACCCCTCCCGCTGGAGACCCGTGGACGTCCCCCATCTGGCCGGCTCCCACGCCAAGCTGACCGCTTCCAGCGGCTGGCTTCCCAGAGTCCCCCTGAAGAAGAGCTTGGCCGACACCCTAGCCTACCACCTGGCGCAAGGGCGCCAGGTCCCCGAAGGCGCGGACGTTCTCCGCTCGCCGAAGCGGGGCCTGGCGAAGATGGACTGATGGCGCCCTTGCCTCAGATCGTCGTCATCAGCTCCATCGATTGGGGCGCCGCGTGGCAGAGGCACCAGATCTTCGCGTCCCGGTTCGCGGCCGCGGGCCACGAGGTCTTCTTCATCGAGAACTCGGGGTTCCGCAACCCGCGCTGGTCCGACCTCGGGCGCCTCCGCAAGAAGGCGCTGGACTGGCTCGCCCCGAGGCCCTCCGCGGAGGAGCCAACGCCGGGCGTGCGCGTCTTCCCCCCGAAGGTCCTGCCTCCGACCGGGCGCCTGCCCCGCCTTCTCAACAGGTACCTCCGCCTGCCGGCCCTGGTCGAACGGCTCCGGAAGGCCGGCCTCCAGGCCGGCCCCGTCGTCATCGTCTACTTCCCGACCGCGACCAGCCTCGACCTCATCAGCCTGCTCGAGCCCTCGGCCGTGGTCTACGACTGCGCCTCGAATTTCCGGGCGCATCCCGATGCGCCCGGAGATTTCTCCGCCATGGAGAGCGCTTTGATTTCAATCGCAGATGTGGTCATCTGCGATTCAGATTTTCTTTACAACCAGAAGAAGGCGGAACATCCTCATGTCGCGCAGATCCACCAGGGCGTGTCGGAGGACTTCTTGAACGCCAAACCAGGCCGGTCCCAAGTCCGTTCCTTCTGTTACTACGGCACTTGGGGACCGGATTTGGACCCGGAATATCTCGCCGCGCTCGTCGACGCCGGCTTCTCGGTAGCCATGTCCGGCTTCTTCAAGGGAGACCATGCGCCCCTGCCCGCGGGAGTCGAGCGCCTTGAGCCGACATCTCCGGAACTCCTCCGGGGACGCCTGGAGGGATTCGACGCTTTCCTCATGCCCTACCGGATCACGCCCTTCCACCTGGGCGTCGTGCCGGCGAAGATCTACGAATGCCTCGCCATGGGCAGGCCCGTGCTGGCCACGCCCTTGCCGAGCCTCGCCCCTTACAAGGACCTCATCTACATCGCGGCGAAGCCGGAGGAGTGGGTCAAGATCGCCAAGGAACTCCCGAAGACGGAGAACGACGGCCTCCGGCGAGCGCGGATCGCGCTCGCCGGAGAGCACACCCATGCCAAGGAGTTCGACCGGTTCCGGGAGCGCCTCCGGGACGCGCGCGGCCGACGCGGCGCCTGCGCCTTCGGCGCAGGCCGCGGTCCGGCGCAGCCGCCCCGCAGCCCAAGGCAGGTGGCCGCGTTCGTGAGGGGCTTCTCGTGGATCGGGCTCTTCTACGGCGCCGCCAAGGTCTCCATCCTCGCCACGCAGGTGATCGCCGGCCGGATGCTCGGCCCAGCCGAGTTCGGCAAGGCCAACATCGTGCTCGCGGTCTCCGCCTTCCTGCAGATCCTGCCGACCCTGGGCTTCCCGGTCGCGTTGAGCAAGCTGCTCTCGCCGCAGCGCTCGGAAAGCGAGCGCCAAGACATCGTCTCCACGGCCCTCTGGGCCTTCCTGGCCTGGGGCGCGCTCCTCCTGGCCGCGTGCATCCTCCTCAAGCGCGAACTCTCCGGCGCCCTCTCGGTCCCCGAGACGCTCTTTGGGCTCGCGCTCCTCTACTCCTTCTGCAACGCCTTCTACGTCGTCGTCTCGAGCCCTCTCTTGGGCCTGCAGTCCTTCCGCGACCGAGGCATCTCCGAGGCGATCTACGGCTTCTGCACCCCCCTGATCCTGCTCGCGCTCGCCGCCCGCGGCGAGGTCTCCCACCGGGACCTGATCCTGGCCCTGGCCGCGAGCTTCGCGCTCGCCTCATTCCACTCCGCCTGGAAGCTGCGGGACTATCTTAGGCCCGCCTTCGTCCTGCGGGCGTTTAGGCCGGTCGCGCAGTACGCCTTCGTGGCCGCCTTGAACCTCCTGACCCTGGCCTGCGTGCTCGCGCCGGCGAGGCTCATCCTCAACCGCCACTTCACGCCCCACGAGGTCGGGGTCTTCAGCGCGTATTTCACGGCCACGGCCCAGATCAGCCTCTCGCTCCTCTACATGGTGACCGCCGTGCTCATACCGGTTTCGAGCGACCCCGAGGGGCAGGCCCAGGCGTGGAGCGTGTTCCGCCGCATCCGCCTGCCGCTGGCGGCCGCGGCCTGGGTCGGGCTGACCCTGGCGGCCTGCGCGGCGCTCTTCCTCTTCGGCAAGAAGTACGAGTTCCGGCTGGACTGGGCCGTGATGCTGGCCGCCGCGGCCTCGCTCATCATGACGCACGGCCTCGCCGCGAACATCCTCTCCGCGCGCGACTTCGCGGGCCTGCGCGTCTCCGTGGCCGGGAGCGTCGTCGCCGGGGCCGGCAACCTCCTGCTGTGCGCGGCCCTCATCCCGCGGTGGGGCATCACCGGAGCGGCCCTGGCGCTCCTCGGCGCCTACCTACTGGGGCTGGCCTACTACGCCTTCTTCGGCGTCAAGGGGACTTTCAGAGCGGCATGAGACCGTCCTTGCGCTCGGAGGCGCCGCCCCTCTCGATGCTCGTCATCATCGGGATCCTCATCCTCGCGCCCCACGTCCCCCACGCGGGACTCCATCTCGACGACCACGGGTTCCACTGGCACCTCTCCCGGGCCGACTTCGCGGCTGCCTGGCGGAACGCCCTCGCGTACATCCCCGGCAGGAACCTCTACATCCTCTACTATTGGGCCTTCTACAAGGCGCTGGGCCCCTTCCCCGAAAGGCTCCACCTGCTCGGCATGGCCCTCGACATCCTCAACGGCTGCCTAGCCTATGTCCTCCTGCGGCGGGCCGCGGCGGGACGCGCGGCCGCCCTTCTGTGTGCCGGGCTCTTCCTGGTCTGGCCCAACCATGCCGAGACCCATTTCTGGACCGCCTCGGTCGGCATGAACCTGCTTTCCACGACCTTCATCCTCCTCACCTTCTTGACCGCCGGAGACGCCAGGATCGCCCCGGGGCTGCGGTTCGCCTTGGCCGTGACCTTGTTCGGTCTGGCGCTGTTCGATTACGACCAGGCGTTCTTCATGTGGATCCCGCTCGCCTTCTACCTCGGCTCGCTGGCTGAGAAGCCCCCGGCCGGCTGGAGGCTCGGCCTCGCAGGGGCCTGCGCCCTCCTTTCCTGCGGCCACTTCCTCATCAGGACTTTCTCCCCCCACGTCTCAGGCAGCCCTGTCGTGCGTCCGGGCGCGGTCGCGCTGCGCGCGGCGCAGTCCCTGGCCGTTTCGGCCGTGCCCATGACCAAGCTGCCGGTCTGGGAGGCGCTCCAGAGCTTCTCCGGCGGCCCGGTCCCCACCGTGGCTTTGACGCTGGCGCTGACGGGCGGCTGGCTGTTCCTGATCCACGGTCTCTGGAGCGCCGAGGACGCGGAGCCTTCCCCTCGGTTGGCGGTACTGGGCGGCCTATGGTTCGCGGCCGCCTACCTCCCGAACTATTTTTGGTACATTTCCCCCAGGCACAACTACCTTCCCAGCCTCGGGTTCATCATGGCCTCCTTCTATCTCGCGTCCCGGCTCGTTTCGCGCATCCCGTTTCTCAGGCCGGCGTTAGCCGGTCTGGCATTCCTGATATTTGGCCTCTCCTCGGCCGCGACGCTGGCCGAAGGCTACGGCTGGGCGTCCGCCGCCGCTCTCCACTCGCAGTTCGCCGGGGAAGCTCCACGCCTCCTCCCGGACCCGCCTGACAACATCTTCCTCGTCGGAGCGCCGCGGACCTTCCTGCGCGCCCCGGCCTTCAGCCTGACGGACGAGCACCTCTTCCTCTATGCCTATGCCACCGGGCATCTCCCCGCGGCCGGAGACATCATGCTGACCCCGACCCGCACCGGCGCCTTCTACCGCAACCAACCCGAGGTCTACGGACCCGACAGCCTCCATTGGCGGTCCTACAGGGGGATGCGGGTGCTGACCCGCTCCGTCGCGGAAGGCGGCTTCCTCCGGCTGAAGGGGCTGCGCGTCGAGCCTCCCGGCCTTCCCCAGGCGCGCATCGGACTCTGCGAAGAGCCTGCCTGCCGCGACGGCGAACTCGATTCCCGGCAGGGCGCCGTCCCGGACGGCCTTGGGACTGGCGTTGCCGGACGGGACAGCGTCGGCCTCGATGCGCGGGTCTGGCTCGTCAAGGCCTTGGCCTTGCCGCCCGCCAACAAGCCGGCCGTCTTCCAAGCCTCCAACGGCGTTTCGCTCATCGCCGCGTCGGGACGACGCGGCGATGGTTGGTTCGACCTCGATCTGCATTGGCTCGCGGACCGGCGGCCCGCCGCGGACTTCGCGTCCGTCGTCCGGCTCTACGACGGAGCGGGAAGACCCGCCTTCGAGCCGGTCCATCCGGTCCTTCCCGGCCTCGTCCGGCGGCTCGGCCGCTTCCCCGCGGCCCTCTGGCCCGCCTACAACGACCTCAAGCCCGCGTCGGGATGGAAGGCCGGGTCGGTCGTGGCCGAGCGCTATCGGCTGGCAACCACCAAGCCGCTTCCAGCCGGACCGTTGGAGCTCAGGCTCACCCTGTTCGAGAAGACCCAGACCGGCCCCTGGAAGAGGCTCGGCGAGTTCAAGGCGGGCAAGCTGTGATCAGCCAGGAAGCCCTCCTGCGGGCCTGCTTCGCCGTCGGCTTCGCCGTGTGGGTCGGGGGCTTCGTCGTGGCGGCGAGCCGCAGGAAGCTGTCCTACGCCCTCATCTCCTTGTGCCTGACCCTGCCGCTCACCATCGCGGGCATGAACATCTCGGCCGCGCTGTTGACGGCGACCCTGCTGTGGCTTCTCGTCCGCGGCGAGAAGCTCCCCTGGAGAGCCGCGCTCATCCCGGCGAACTACGCGCTGTGGGTCTATTTCGCCGTCGCGCTCCTCGTCTCCGCCATGGCGGTCGACACGAGCCGGTGCTGGCCCGACATCCAGCGGGACCTCCACCGGCTCTGGGTCTTCCCCCTGTTCCTGGTGGCCTTCGCCGCCGCCCCCTCCCCCCGCGGCCACCTGGCGATGGCGGCGTCCTTCCTCTTCGCCGCCGGCGTGGGGGTCTTCCAGGCCCTGACCCAGCGCGTGGGCGAGAACGTCCCGGCGGAGCTGATGACCCGGATGCGCGCCCACGCCTTCGTGCACCCCGTCACCTACGGCCAGCAGATGACGCTGGCCATCCTCGGGGGGCTCTGCTTCATGCGCCGGCCGCTTTCGGAGAAGTCCTGGAGATGGAACCTCGCGGCCTCCCTGGCCTTCCTGGCCGCAGCCCTCTCAGCCCTCATCCTGAGCCAAGGCCGCGGCGCCTTCGTATCCTTGGCCGCGGGCTTCGCCGCCATCTGCGTCGTGGACAGAAGGTTCCGCAAGTACGGCTACCTGGCCCTGGCCGCGGGCGCGGCCGGCATCGCGCTCCTGGAGGTCATCCCCGAATCGAGCCGGTCTCTCAGCGGCACCCTGCTCAAGGAAGGCTTCTTCAAGGGCGACAACAACCTCAACCCGCAGTTCCACCGGCTCATCCTCTGGCGGGTGGCCGTCGACATGTTTAAGGACTATCCCTTGCTCGGCATCGGCCTGGGCAACTACAAGACCGCGTTCGTCTCCTATTTCCAGGGCAAGGTGGACGGCCAATGGGTCTGGCACTCGGCTCACAACCTCTACATCCACCAGCTGGCCGAGCGGGGGCTCGTCGGCTTCGGGGTCCTCATCGCCCTCCTGGGCCTCCTGACCGCGCGCGCCTACCGGCGGGTCAAGGAGGACCCGAGCGCCCCGAACCTCTGGGCTTGGGCCTCCATGGTCGCCTTCCTGTTCATGAACCTCACCGAATCGACCTTCCAGGTGGAGATGATGTCGACCACGATGTTCTTCATCTGGGCCTGGGCCGAGGCCAACCATCCGCGTCCGAAATAGCTCCCCGGATCGACGGGAGCCGCAGCGTCTTGTCATAGGCGCGGAAGAGCTGGCGCCATTCGGCAAGTTCAGCTTTTCCAATCAAAATCCAGCAATTCGCCGGCCCTATCGATGATTGGATAAACCGCACAATCGCGGTATAATACCGCGCCATTCGGCAAGTTCAGCTTTTCCAATCAAAATCCAGCAATTCGCCGGCCCTATCGATGATTGGATAAACCGCACAATCGCGGTATAATACCTGTTAGGCGCATCCTGATGGCATTCTTGGGCTCCGATGCGGCACACCCGAAACTAGCCATTGACAATATGTCATTTCTGACATATACTCTTATTGAGTAAAGAACCCCGGGCCAAGGCCCGGGGCTTTGAAGAGGAAACGGATGGTCAGAAGAGTTCGAGTTGAGAGGAAGAGTCTTCGTGCTTCTGGTATTCGAGGTATCGCCTGATGACATCCGCCGTCACCTTGTCCCCCACGGTGCGGACAAAATACCCGTCCCCCCACAGCTCCCCGCCCCACAGTTTGCGCTCCAGCCACTTGAATTCCTCGAACATCCTGCGGGCCGACCAATTCTTCAGTATCTTCACCGCCTCCGATATCGAATACTTCGGTGGAAACGAAAGGAAGAGGTGCACATGATCCGGCATCACTTCCATCGTGTCGATCTCCATCCCATACTGCTCGGCGATTTCGACGAAAATCTCCTTCAGCCTCTCCCCTGGTCGGCCCGCAAAGATTTCCTTCCGATATTTCGGAATCCACACGATGTGGTATTTCGTGTCGTAGACTGCGTGGCTGGAACGCCGATATCCCATGCGCCATCTATCTTATCCTAATACGAACTCTTCTGACCATCCGCGTATCCCGCCTGATGGCGGGTGGAGCCTATCCCTCCCCGCCCCAAGGGGCGGGGTATCTCGGCTGATTACATGAATGCGCCGGATAAGCCGCTGGTCTGGTTGCATGGGGAGATCAAGACACCACCGTTCTCCAAGGAAGCGCGGCCTGAAGCAGGTTTTTTGCTTCGGCGCCTACAGAAAGGAGAGAACCTGAGCATGCCGCATTCAAGACCGCTGCCTTCGGTAGGCATGCATTGCCATGAGCTTCGAATTACTGATTCTCTGGCGAAGTGGCGCATTATCTACCGAGTCGACCCGGATGCAATTGTGATCGCAGCCGTTTTCAAGAAGAAGACTCAGAGAACACCCAGGGGCGTAGTAGCTGTCAGCAAGGAACGCCTTAGGAGATACGACAATGCGTGAGGCAAAACGGCAGAGATTGGAAGCTAAGGGCTGGAAAGTTGGCAACGCCAAGGACTTCTTGGCGCTGTCCGATCAAGAAGCAGAATATATCGAACTGAAACTCAAATTGGCCGAAGGCCTGCGAAGCAAGCGTCGCCAACGCCGACTGGGGCAGACTGATCTTGCGAAACTGGTAAGATCAAGCCAGAGCCGCGTGGCAAAAATGGAGGCCGCCGACAATTCCGTCTCGATTGACTTGCTAATCCGCTCTCTCCTCGCACTCGGCATCTCCAATCCAGAGCTTGGCCGAATGATCGCACGCTCGCACGTGCCACCGCCACCGCGCTAGGCGAACGAGGCTGCAAACGAGCTCGCGCAGGTGGCGTATCTCGCGGTGCCGTCGCGCGAGCCTGCGCAGTGTCCGCTCCTCAGATGCGTTGAGCCCATGCTGAACCAACAAATGCCGATGCTCAAACAGCTCGCTGATCTGCCCCTGCAGGCGCTGTGCCAAGCGGGCCTGGGCCTTGTGCTCCGGCGTGCTCGGCCGGCCTCGGGGGAGCTTGGGGAAGCTGCGGGTGAGGCGGGGCAATCGCGTGAAGCTGGCGGTGTATCTGAAGGCGGCAGGGTGCAACCTGAGGCGGGCGCTGAGGTACTGGACGCAGATACCCGGGATGGCCGTGGAGGTTGCGGCCTTGCCTGCGTGAGGCGCCCCCGCGCCAAAGGCGCGGTGCGGCGCCGGCGAGTCGGGCCTACAATTGGAGACGGGAGGAGTTATCCACGCTGTCCACAGCGTGATGGGGAGAAGGCATGAGGAAATCGCAGCGCGAGACGGGGTTCTTACGAGGGAATCAAAGTTGATGGCTGACAGTTCGACGGGCCGAGAGTCCTCCTACGGAACCGTGATGCGTCCCCGCCGGACCGTGACGCCGGGCACATCCAAGGCGAAAGGCAGGACCTTGGCCCCGCCCGGCCGCAGGGCCGTTGAGACGACCGTTTCGTGTGGACGGCAGTCCAACTCGAGGGCCGGGCCGTTGAGGAGATAGCGGAAGACCCGCTCAGCGGGCAGGGGCAGCCCGGCGACGCGCAGGCGGCTCAACTCGACGCGAAAGGATGCGTCGCCCCCGGAGGAGCGGGCCCTGCTCCCTGCAAGCGCGGCCTCCAGCTCGACCGGGACGCCGCGGTACTTCCCGCGCAATCGCACCGTGCCGTCCAACTCGAGGCTCTGGACCCTCATCCCCCGGCTCTCGAAGAAAGCCGTCAGGTTCTCGGCCGTGACCGCGGCGGAAACGACCTTCGCCTTGCCGAGCCGCACCAGCTTCGCAGGCATGCCGCAGGCATGCGCCGGCAAGGAAGAGGCGCTCACGATCCCCGCGTCAAGAAGCTCCACGCGCGCTCTAGCGGCGCACACGCCCCGCCAGCAGAGGCGCTCCGGCTCGACCGCGACGCGCTTGTAGACCGCCTCCTTGGCCTTCCAGCCCTCGAGCTTGAGAAGCAGCCGTCCGGCGCCGACCTTTCCCGAGGCGAATCCTACGTCCATGACCAAGGACCCGGCGTCGCACCAGCGCAGGGGCTTGGCCCTCTCGAAGAGCACGGCGATCGAGCCGTCCGGGAGCTGCCACCGGCGCGCCTCGGAGAACGCCTGGGCGGCCCATCCCGCGCCTGCGGAGAAGTCGGCGGCCGCCTCATGATAGCCCGCGGTCACGCTGGCCGGACCCAGGAAGCCTTTCTTGAGCAGGACGAAGGGCGAGAGCTCCCAGAAGCCGGCGCCGGGGCCGGTCATGCGGATGCCTGACCAGCCGAGCCGGTGGAGCGTCCAGGTGAAGTTGAGCTCGTTGAAGCGGGAATCGTTGGCCAGCAGAGCCACCGCCGCGGTCCCCGGGCCTTTCCAGCGCTTCTTGACTTCGGCGAGGATGTCCTCGATGCGCCATTGCTCCGAGCGGGCCGGCCCGCTCGGAAAGAATGAGATGCTCGTCACCCTGGCTGGTATCGTGAATGACGGCAACCAGCCGGTCGTGTAGTTCACCGCTCCGAGCAGTTGGACCCCGGCCACGACCCAGACCAGGCGCCGGTCCCAGGCCGCCGCGCAGAGCACCGCGAGCCCGGGGAGCCCCGGCAGGAGGTACCTCATCTGCCGGTTGGGGACCACGGCCCAGAACACGTAGGAAGTCACGAGCCCGGCGAGGACCAGACGGCTCGCGGGGACATCCCTCAACAGCTTGGGCCGCGCCGCGCCGATCAGGCCCAGGACGACGAACAAAGGCCCCAGGCTGCTGGGCAGCTCCAGGAGATACTGGAAGAACGCGCCTCCCCTCCAGAAAGGCACGCAGAAATCCGTGCTCGCGGCGACCAGGCGCGAAAGCACCAGGGGGAATCGCACGGCATACCAGGGGACGGACAGCCCGAGGGCAAGGCCTGCGGCCCACAGCACGTTGCGCCGGGCCTCCGGGCGCTTAAGCGCCTTGAAGGCCAGATAGAGAGCCGGCCAGAAGTAGCTGAAGTAGCTCCATTTATGGAGCATCCCCACCCCAAAGACCGCGCCGAACACGAGCGACCACTTGAGGTCCGCGAACCCATCGGCCTTGAGCAGGGCCCAGAACCCGGCCGCCGCCCACGCGGTCAGCGCCAGGTCCGGGAGCTGGGCGTGGAGCAGGCTCTGCACGGCCGGAGCGCCCGCGATGAGCAGCGGCGCGGCCAGGGCCGCGGCGTCCTTCCTCAATTCCCAGGCCATGCCGAAGACCGATACGCTCAAGAGCGCGAGGTAGAACCAGTTGGCCCACAGCGCGCTCCAGGCAGGGTCCTTCCCGCCCAGGAAAGCGGCCAGCGCCAGATGATGGAGCGGCGGGAACGGCGGGATGTCAGGCTTGGGCACGAAGCCCCAGATGTCTCCCCAACGGCCCTGCCCGGCGGCCTTCCGGTAGGCCAGGGCCACGTCCAGGTGATTGGCCTCATCCCAGGAAGGGGGCCGGGTCTCGGCGGAGACGAACCCGGCCAGGGACCATGCCTCCCAAGCCAGGAAGAGCCCGAGGCAGGCGGAGGCGACGACCAGTGTCCGTTTCACCTGATACCCATGATACCAATTTGATAAAATTGCGCTTTCCACCAGGAGACCGCTTCATGACGAAGACGACCAAGGGCTGATGCGCAAGCTGAGCGTCCTCGTCCCCGTCTACAACGAACACTCGACCGTCCTGGAGCTCCTCAGCCGGGTGCAGAAGGTCTCCCTGCCGCTGGAGAAGGAGCTCCTGGTCGTAGACGACGGCTCGACGGACGGGACCGCGGAGATCCTCAAAGGCCCCCTGGAGCCCAATGTCCGCGTCTTCTTCCACGAGCGCAACCTCGGCAAGGGCGCGGCCCTGAGGACCGCGCTCAAGCACGCGACCGGCGACTTCGTCCTCATCCAGGACGCGGACCTCGAGTACGACCCCGAAGACTACGCCGCGCTCCTCCAGCCCCTGCTCGACAACAAGGCGGACGTCTCCTACGGCTCGCGGTTCCTCGGCGGGCCGCACCGGGTGCTCCTGTTCTGGCACTACGTGGCCAACCGCTCGCTGACCCTCGTCGCCGACATCCTCTACGACGTGAACCTCACCGACATGGGCACCTGCTACAAGGCCTTCGTCGCCGACAAGATCCGGGGCATCCCCCTGCGCTGCGACCGCTTCGGCATCGAGGCCGAGATCACGGCCAAGGTCTGCAAGCGGAGGCTGCGCATCTTCGAGGTCCCGATCTCCTACAGCGGCCGGACCTACGCCGAGGGGAAGAAGATCACTTGGACGGCGGCGCTGGCCTACCTCTGGTGCCTCCTGAAGTACCGTGTCCTGGATTAGGCGCCGTCCCGTCCTCGCGGTCTTCCTCGCGGCCCTGTTTCTGCGCGCGGGGCTCGCCGTCGTCACCGAGCATGCCCCGCTCATGCCGGAGTACTACTTCACCGACGCCCGCTACGCCGACGAGATGGCCGCCGAGGTGTTGGCAGCGCAGGCCGAAGGCAAGGACTTCGTGCCTCCTGTCTCGCCCCCGAAACGCCTGCACGCGGTCCTCTTGGCATCCCTCTATTCCGCGGTAGGCTTCCAGCCGCTGGCGGCGAAACTCGTCATGGCCTTCCTGGGCTCGGCCGCGGTCCTGGTCCTCTATTCGGTCGCGGCTTGCGCCTTCGGGGCCAGGAGCGCGCTCCTGGCCGCGGCTGCGGTGGCGTTGTGGCCGTCGCACGTCTTCATGACCTCCCAGAACTTCAAGGACGGCCCCGCCATGCTGACCGCTTTCCTGGTCCTCCGGGCCTTCCTGACGGCGCTGGCTGCCGAGAGCCGCCTGCGCTCGACCCTGGCGGCCGCCGCCGCCTCGGCGCTTCTCGTGCTGACGGGGTTCCAGCGCCCCTATCTCCTGGCGGTGCTCTGCGCGTCGGCGGCGCTAGCCGCCGCCTACGCCCTCGCGCTCAGCCTCCGGCGCAGGCAGACCGTCTTCGCGCCGGCGCTCTGCCTGCTCGCGGCCTCGGCCGCCCCACTGCTCTATCGCCAGCTGTCCACGCCCCTCTTCGCGGGCCCGCTCCAGATGACGGTCTACGCAGGGAAGCCCGCCTCCGGCGCGGCGGCGCCGGAGACCGGGACCCTGCTCCAGGACGAGTCTCGCGCCGGGGTCTCGACCGCGCCGCGCTTGAGCCCCCGATGGTTCTCCGACCTGCGCCGTTCCCAGCAGATTTCGGACCAGGCCTGGGCGCAGATCTACAAGGGCCGCAGGATCGGCACCCAGCTCTTCTACGGCCTGGAGCTGAACACCTGGCGGGACGTGGCCGTGTTCCTGCCCAAAGGCGCCTTCTACGCGCTCTTCATGCCCCTGCCGGGGCTCTACCCGCTGGAAGGCAATCCGGGCAGGGTCCTGGCGTCGGTCGAGAACCTGGCGGTCCTCCTGCTGGCCCTGACGGGCTTCATCGCGGCGGCGCGCGGCCCGAAGACCCCGGAACGGCTCCTCCTCCTAGGGTTCTTCTGCCTCATGGCCGGGGGCTCTGCTTTGCTCGAGTTCGACCTGGGCTCCGCTGCCAGGCACAAGCTGGTCTATCTGCCCATGCTCTTCCCCTTCGCATCCTCCCTGGTATCGGAACGCCTCCCTCCAAGGCAAGGCAGGCGCAGGGCCTTCGAGGTCCTCGAGTGCGGCGGGCCAGGCGGCACCGGCAACCAGGTGGCCGCCATCTGCAACGGCCTCGATCCCTCCCGGTTCGAGGTGTGCCTGGTCTACGCGGTCAGAGACGGCCGTCCGCAGGACTACCGCGACAAGGCCAAGGCCGCCCAAGCCGCCTTCTTCATCCCCGAGATGGTGCGCGAGATCTCCCCCTGGCGGGACCTCAAGGCCTTCCTGTGCCTGCGCCGGCTCTTCATGCTCGAGGCCCCGGACATCGTGCACACCCATTCCTCCAAGGCCGGGGTCCTGGGCCGGCTGGCAGCCTGGACCACGGGCGTGCCTCTCGTCTTCCATTCTCCCAGGGGCTACGGCTTCCTCCAGTCCGACCGGCCAGGGTCATCCCGTTTCCTTTATTGGTTGCTGGAATGGTCGGTTTCCTGGATCGGGGAGATTGTCGCGGTCAGCCCCAGCGAAGCCCGACTCGGTCGAAGCCTCTCATGGGGCGGCCCGGTCCATGTGGTCCCTGACCCGTATCTCGGGCAAGCCTCGCCATCCAGGGGGCCTCGCGGCGACGGAATCCTCGTGGCCGCCTGCGGCAGGCTCACCTACGCCCGGCACCCGGAGGCATACCTCCGCCTGGCTCAAGGCCTGGCCCGGTCCAGGCCGGACATCCGGTGCGTGTGGGTCGGAGGCGGAGAATGGGAAGCCGAGATGCGCTCCAGCATCAAGGACCTGGGCCTCGACGGCAAGGTGGAGCTGACCGGCTGGATCGAGCCTCCGCAAGCGCTCGAGCGGCTCGCGGCCGCGGACGTCTTCGTCCACTATTCCCGCTGGGAAGGGCTGCCCAACGCGGTGCTCGAGGCCATGGCTCTAGGCCTGCCCGTGGTGGCCTCGGATGTACCCGGCAACCGCGACGCCGTGGTCCACGGCGAGACCGGGTTCATCGTCCGCGACGAACCCGCCCTGCTGGAGCACGCCCTCAAGCTGGCTCAGGACCCTGCGCTGCGCCGACGGCTCGGACAGGCCGGCAGGGAGCGAGTGCTCAAGCAATACTGCCCTTCGGCTGCCTTCGCCGCCTTGGCTCGACTCTACTCCGGAGCGCCTCAAGCCTAGCGCTCCCGGAACCCCTCGGCCCCGTCCTCCACGAACACGAACCGCCACCCCCGGGGAGGGAAGACCCTCCAGGAGAGCCGGTGCCGGGAGCCCACCGTGTCGTAGCGGAAATCCGAGTAGAGCGCCACGGGCTTGGCCCGCGGCACGGAGGGCAGGAACTCCGGGACCAATTCCTCCAATCTCTCCGGGAAGCAGCCCTTCGCCTGCCGGTGGCGGCCTGCGGCCGCCACGATGCGCTCGGCCCGGCCCCGGGCGACGTTGTTGTTGACCCGGACGGCCACGACCGAGAGCCCTGCCGCGACGACGAAGAAGGCGACCCTCATGCCCCGGCGCCATGCCAGGTCGAGCTCGCCCCGTCGAGCGGCCAGGACCGCGGCAGGGCCCTGCGCCACGCAGACCAGGACTCCGACGAGGAGGGGAAGGACCCCCTGGCCGAGGACGAAGGCATCGAGGAGCAGCAGGCCGGCTGCGGCCGCTGCGGCGACGAGGGGGATATTGCGCGGTTCCATGGTCGGTGTTCTCCCGGTTCATTATATAAGAAATGCGGGCCTTCCAGGGAAGCCATTGACAAATCGGGGTTTTGGCGCAACACTACTTAGTGAAGAAGACGGAGGCTCCCATGAAACCCCTGACGACCGTCTTGTCGTTCCTGCTCGCCGTCGGCCAGGTCGCCGGACAACAGCTGCCGCCGCCGGCGCCGGAGGGATGCCCGGACGAGCGGGCCTGGAGCCATGTCAAGAGCACCTACCCTGACCCCGCCAAGCCGGACCCTGCGGCGTTCATCAAGCTCGAGGTCCAGGAACGCAAGAAAATCTGCGACGCCGCTGCCGCGGCCCTGATCCAGCAGGACGCTCAGGGCATCATCTCTGAGATCGGCGTCAAGACCCAGCTCGACGGCGCGGGCAACAAGGTCGGCAAGATCAAGGACCCCTTCGGACCTGCGGCCAAGTCCGAGAACACGGCCACGCACCCCAAGCAGACGGCCCAGCCCAAGCAGACCGTTTCCGACCCCAAGGAGCCGAGCCGCCCGCAGTCCGCGATGAAGGCGAGCGAATTCAAGCCTCAGCTCACCTTCAAGCCCGGGGTCGTGCCCAAGCCGGCGCAGAAGGAGCCCGAGCCTCGCGTGCTCTCGATCCAGGACGGGTCGCGCGAGCTCATCGACCGCTTTGGCGACCCGCGGGAGGCGCTTTGGAAGGTCATCACCGCGCGCGGAGGGGACGACGGCGAGTCCGTCTCTCCCGAGGACCAGCGCAAGGCCTGGAAGGACATCAACGCCATCGTCGGAGGCCTCAAGGACCCCGCGCTCCTCAAGAAAGGCGAGGTCGACGACCGCTTGCGGGACTTCGACCATTTCCTCAACGCCTGGGGGGGCGCGGTCGGCGACGGCATCCTGAGACCCAACGAGGACGACGGCTTCTTCAAAGGCAGGGGCAAGGTCCTCGGCCGCACCACCATGGGCGTGGGAGCCACGGTGGTCACGGCGGGCTACACCGGGGTCAAGTGGATCGATCAGACCCTCGGCACGCCCTTCGGCAAGTGGATCGGCGGGTACGATTTCAACTCCGAGAAATGCTCCAAGGCCAGCTTCAACGAGGCCTGGCAGGGGGTCAAGGGCGTCTGGTACGGCGTCTACACGATGGACTACGGCGCCCGGCCGCAGACCGGCCGTGCCGTATTGACCGGCGTGGCGGGCAAGGCCGCAAAAAGCTGGACTAAGAAGTAGTTGTGCTGCACTGCCGGACGCGTTGGGCCGGCGATGGCTTCACCTCACGGCAAGTACTCCAGGAGCGTCTCCGACCGGGAGCTCTTGGAGACCATGTCCCGATACGCCGAATTCGTCGGAGAGATCGTCGAAGGCTCCGGCGGCAGGGTCGTGAAGTTCATCGGCGACGCCGCGCTCATCGTCTACCCGGAGAGCCTCGCGGACGCGGGCGTGCGGGCCCTGCGCGAGCTCAAGGAACGCGGCGACGCCTGGCTCGTGGAGCGCCGCATCCCCTGCGGCCACGTCATCAAGGCCCACTTCGGGCCGGTCGTCTCGACGCGGCTCGGGACCCGGGCGGACAAGCGCTTCGACGTCTACGGCCAGACCGTCATGGTCGCGGCCGTGACCAAGTCGAACGGGCTCGCCATCACGCCGCAGGCATTCAGGAAGCTCGCCCCCCAGACCAGAAGGCTCTTCAAGAAGCACACGCCGCCGGTGACTTACATATCGGCTGAGGAGCGTCACCGGGGCTAGCCTGAGCAATTAGTCGGCGCGTACCGCAATGCGCGTTTTATCGCGGAAGGGCTGGGTCTTCTGGCCTTCCGGCTGGGACCTTTGTCACTTGGCGGACAGTCTCCCGGCCGTTATCATAGCGGTGTGAGGGGATTCCTCTCTGGTCTGCTGGCTTTATTGCTGGCCTGCGTGCATCAGGCGGCCTGGGCCAACCGCGTAGTTGCGCCGCGGGTCAAGCCCGTGCCCCAGGGCATCGGCCTTCCCGCCGGGGGCCTGAACTGGTCCCCGCAAGCCACGCCGGTCCTTCTGCCCGGCCTAGCTCTGCCCGCGCCCGGCGTTTCTGGCGCGGGCGTACCGCTTCGATTCGAACGGGAAGGCGGCCTGCCCGCTCCGGCCGTCGAGCCCGTCGTCGACGACATCGGGCCGGCCGTGCCTGGGACGTCCTCTCCCCTTGAGGTACTCAAGCAGGCGGAGAACGTGTCGGTCGAGGCCGTCAAAGCGGCGGACCAGCCGGAGCTGGGGTATCATGCGAACACCGCCGTCTTCGACCATCGCGCTTTCGCCCCCTGCCCGCCAACACCTTTCCCGATGGCGGCAGGGGACGGCGCCCTGCCGGGAACCGAACTCGCCGCCCCGGACGTCGCCGCCCCGGACGTCGACGCGTCGGGCGCACGGCCGGAGGCTGGCGTCCCAACGGCACTGGAGTGGCTGGGGCGGCTGTCGAGGTCCCTGGACCTCTCGGCCATCAAGGCCGACCCCCTGCATTTCAGGAAGCTCCTGGTCCAAGCGTTCGATTCCATGACCAAGGGCCCGGTGTCCGAGCCGCTCCTCAAGGCGAAGGCGGCCTACTCCCGCGGCGACGCCGCGACCATCGCGCGGTCGCAGAACCTCGTCCGCGACCGACTCCTCTCGGCGGCGCGGCGCCACGTCGCCTCGAAAGGCCTCGACCCGGCGTCGGTCATCTCCAACGGCACGACGCTGGACAAGCTCCTGGGCATGGCCTTCACCGGCGGCCTGGAGGCGACCTCGTCTTATCAAGGGATGAGCGGAGAGAGCGCCCACTTCTGGGGCGTCCGGGGGGTGGAGGGCGGCGCCGGCTACGGCACCTCGCGCTCGACGGCCAGGCGCAGGCCGGGCGTCCTCATCCTCATCCACAACGAGACCGAGCCGATCAAGGTCGTGCAGGGAGAGACCCTCGGCAGGCAGCCCCTGGTGGGCAAGGACTTCCTGGCAGCCGTGGTCAGCGACGGCGTGAACACCGTGGTCCTGGACGCCGCCTTCCTTCGCGCCCTCGCGGACTCGGCGCTCCAGTGGAAGGAGTTCGTCAAGACGCAGGCCTACAAGCACGACCGCATGGGCCCCTTCCTGGACTGGCAGGCTTGGGGCGAGAAGCTCAAGCCCTGAGAAGCGCCGGCCCTCACACTCTCAGTCAGGCTCGATCAAGACGAGGGACTCCCCGTCGCGCAGGAACAGCAGCTTGAACCCGGCCGGCTCTCCGAGCGCGCGGCGCACCGCGTCGACATAGGCGGCGCCCTGCCTTCGGTAGAGGTCCCGCGTCTTGTCCCGCCCGCGGCCGTCGGTCTTGTAGTCCGCCACCCAGAGGCGGCCTTGATGCCGGTAGAGGACGTCGATGCTCCCCCGCATCACCTGGGGACCGCAAGGCATGATGAAATGCAGCTCGCGGCCGAGTATCCGCGCCGCGGCGAGCTCTTTGGCCGCGCTCGATCCGAGGAACGCTCCGATGATTTCGCCGGCCTCGCGCCCGATGAGGGGCCAGTCGGCCACGGGGTGGGCCCGCGAGAGGGCGCGCGCCGAGGCCGCGACCGACTTGGGCAGGTCGCCGCCGGCCTTGAAATCCCAGGTCTCGAGCACGCGGTGGCAGACCTCGCCGATCAGAGCGGCCTCCTCCTTCATCGCGGGCCGGCCGCCGGGCGAAGGGAGAACGACTTCGCCCGCGTCGGCGGCAGCCAAGGACGACTTCTCCGGCTCGTCGAGGTAGTCCGTGGGCGCGACGAACCGCCGGGTCGCTTCGAGCCGGGCGCGGTCCATGAACCGCCGCTTCCACGCCCGCGCCAGCGCCGCGGCATCCATGCCGGACGCCGGCCGGCCCGAGGCCGGAGAAGGCGGGGCCCCGGCGGCGAGGTTCTTGTCGATGAATTCGACCGGGATCTTGATCCCCCCTTCCATCTCGAGCTCGGCGGGGAAGTCGTCCGCAGGACGGAGGCCCTCGCGGTCCTGCGGCCAGGCGCCCGCGGCCTGCAGGGTGCGGGCGAAGGAGTCGGCCTCGCCGCGCCGCAGGGCGGCTCCGCCGAGCAGGATGAGGGAGTCCTTGGCGCGCGTCATGCCGACGTAGAGCTGTCGGATGGCTTCGTAGGCGACGCGCTCGGCCTCCTCCTCTTCGATGAAGGCCATGGCCGCGTCCGCGGCGTCCGCCTCGGGCAGGCGCAGGCCCACGGCTCCCGCGGCCCAATCCACGACATAGGCGGACTTCTGGCCCTTGTCGCCGGGCCGACCCCTCCTCATGTCCGGGAGGATGACGACGCGGTATTCGAGGCCCTTGGCCTTGTGGATGGACAGGAGGCGCACCGCGTCGTAGGACTCGTCGGCCAACGGGCTCTCCCCTTCCTTGACCGAAGGGTCCTCGGCTGCCCGCGCGGCCTCGCCGATGAACTCCTTGAGGGTCGCGCCGCGCAGGTCGTTGGCGCTCTTCGCGATCTTCTTGAGCTTGAGGAGATTGGACGCGGTCTGCTCGTGATGATAGGCCGCGGCGCACAGCTCCAGCAGGAAGGTGTGGCTGAACACGCGGGAGACGAAGTCGTCGAGGGGTTCCTGGTCGGCGAACCGCCCCAGGCGCCGGAGCATGGCTAAGAGCTTGTCGATGAGGTCCTTGGAGGAAGGCGATACCCCGGCCGCGTCGGTCTTCGGCTTGGCATGGATGTGCAGACGCCCGGCCCTTCTCAAGGCGCATATCTCCTGGTCCGGGATGCCCGCCAGGGGCGAGCGCAGCAGGCCGATCAAGGCGGCCGCGTCATCGGGGTCGTCGATCGCCTTCAGGAGGTTGGTGAAGTCGACGATCTCCTGCGTGCCGTAGAAGTACCTCTCGGCCTCGACCGCGTAGGGGATGCCCGCCTCCTTCAGGGCCTGCAGGTAGACGTTGATGGAGGTCGTGACCCGGAACAGGATGGCGACGTCCTTGTAGCGCAGGCCGGGCGAGGACGTTCTCCTTTCGCCCGGTGCCTGAGCGACTGCAGGACCCGCGAAGGCGCCGGGCCCGACGTTCTTCCCGATCCACTCCGCGATCCATCGGGCCTCGGCGGCGCGGCACTCGTCCACCGGGAGCGCGGCACACGGCTCGGCCGGGTCGCGGACCAAGGCGAGCCTGAGCCCTGGCGCGGACATTCTCCTTTCGCCAGGTGCCGCAGGACCATCAGGAGGTCCGGAGGCGCCGGGCGCGGACGTTCTCCTTTCGCCAGGTGCCGGCGTGATCAAGGAAGTCACGCCGGCGCCAGGCGAGGAAGAAGGCGCGCAGGCGCCGGGCGGGGAATCGGCGCCGGGGTCTGGCGTCTCCGGGAGGATCGGGACGTACTCCGGCTGCAGGCCAGGCGCGCCCTTCATCAGCCTCTCGAAGACCGCGTTGACCGGCGCGATCAGCTCCGGGCGGCTCCTGAAGTTGCGCTGGAGCGCGCACCACTCGGCGCCCTGGCCGCGCATCAGCCCGGTGAAGCCCGCGTAGGCGCGCATGTCCGCGCCCCGGAAGCGGTAGATGGACTGCTTCGGGTCCCCCACCACGAAGAGCTTGCCCGGCTCGAGCCGGACCTTGCTCCAGTGGCGCGCGTGATCGCCCTTCTGCTCGGCCAGGAACAAGAGGATCTCTCCCTGCAGGGGGTCGGTGTCCTGGAACTCGTCCACCAGGATCGCGCCGAAGCGCTCCTTGAGCTCCCGCCTGGCGTCCTTGTCGCCGCGCACGAGCGCCAGGGCCTTGGAGATCAGCCCCTCGTTGCTGACAAGGCCGCGTCGCGTGTATAGGGCCTTGACCCTCCGCGAGAAGGGGTCGACCAGGTCGACGCACCTGCGCACCAGGCTCTCCGACACGCCGGAGGTCTTACGGACGAACCGGTGGCAGCGCAGGTAGAGATCCTCGCCGGCGATCTCCCTCCAAGCCGCGGGCCAGGACCGCGGCTGCGGCTGCGCGAACGCGGCCTCGTCCGGGATGGGCAAGGGGTCCTCCAGGGAGAGCCGTATCTCTTCGAGCCGCTTCGAGACCTCCTCGATCGAGGGCCGGATCATGCTGTTCCCGCCCGGCTCTACGGGGATCTTCCTGAGCCGCTCGACGCCTTGCGCGAGCTCCTGGAGCCGCGCCTTCATCCCGGAGGAAGCGCCGCGGCCGCAGTGCGCGGGCAGCTCGACGCAAAGGGCCTCGGCCAGGGCCTTGAGGTCGCTTAAAGTCGCGAGCTTGAGCGCCTCCAGCCAGAGGGCCCTGGCCGGGGCGTCCTCCCCGAGCTCGCCGGCCAGCCACCGGCGCCATTCTTCGTCGAAGAGCTCCCGGAAGCCCTCCCCCATGTCCACCGTGAAGTTCGGGTCGAGCCCGGCCTCCAAGGGGAACAGCCGGAGGATGTTCGCCGCGAAGTGGTGGATGGTGCCGAAGAGGGCCTGGTCCATGTCCTCCACGGCCTTCTGAGCCTTGGCCTTGATACGCTCTTGCGACAGCCCGAAGGCGGAGCGCGCCGCGCGCAGCCGCCTCTCGACCTCCTCCCTGCGCCGGCCGGCCGGGAGCTGGTCGACGGAGAGGACGTCGAGGAGGAGGGAGGAGACGCGCTCCTTGATCTCTCCGGCGGCCTTGTTGGTGAAGGTCACGGCCACGAGCCGGTCGATGGCGACTCCCTGGCCGTAGGGCCCTCCGGCCAGCAGGGCGTGGAAGATCCTGTCGGTCAGCAGGGTGGTCTTGCCCGTGCCGGCCCCGGCCTCCACCACCACGTTCTTCCCCAGCTGGAACCGGGCGGTTTCGCGCGCGGCCTCAGGCATCGGATGCCACCTTCCTGGCCTTCTCCAAGTCCTCGCGCAGCGCGGAGCGCTCCGCGCGGCGGCGCGTCGAGCGGTGGGCCTTGCGGCACACGCCGCCGAACCCGCACCAGTCGCAGCTCATGCCGCGGCCCTCCTCGGGGGTGATGATGAACCTGCCCTCGGCCATCATCCTCTTGAAGACCGCGATGTTCTCGAAGAACCTCTTCTTCGCGGCCTCGATCTCCTTGAACGGCAGCTCCTCCTTCCAGCGCGACCCGGTGGTCTCCGGGCTTTCCTCGATGCCGAAGAAGGCCGCGCCGTGCGGCCGGCAGCCCTCGGGCAGGAGCCCGCGCATGGAGCGCGCCAGCTCCAGGTAGATCGGGGGCTGGAGCTCCGACATGGAGCTCAGCCTCGCCTTGAGGGTCCCGCCCCGATGGCGGGATTTGTAGTCCACGATGCGGTAGCGGTTACGCTCGGCGTCGACGTCGATGCGGTCCGCCCGTCCGTGGAACCGCGTCCCTTCGACCTCGGCGTCCAGCTCGACCTCGAAGAACCCGCCGGGCAAGAGCCCGGTCTTCACGCAGTCTTCGATGTCGCCGGCCGTCAGCCGGCGCAGGTGCCGGGTCATGCGGCCGACCAGGGCCTCCCAGAGCACGGGGTATACTCCGTACCGGCGCCAGAGCGTCGGCTCCAGGACCTCGCCGATGCAGCGGTCCAACTCACGCCTCCAACGCTTCCCGTCCGGAGGCGCCTTCCAGAAGCCGCCCCCGGCCAGGCCCCGATGGAGCTTCTCGAGGACCTTGTGGTAGAGCTTCCCTCTGTAGGCCGCGACGAGCTCGCCGTCGCTGGACGGCTCCTCGTCCTCCCGGAGCATCAGCAGCTTGGCCGCGAAGAACCGGAACGGGCATCTCCGGAAGGTCTCGAGGGAGCTGGGCGAGAGCCCCGAGGCCTCGATCGACTCGACGAAATCCCGCGGCGGGTCGACGAGCCCGTCCAAGGGGCCGGGCTCGCCCTTCGCGTTCAAGGAGGCGACGGCCCGGATGCCGCCGCGGAACAGCGCCGGCTCGTCGAAAGACGGCACGAGGCCCGCGAGACCCTCGAAGAGCCCCTCCGGCTCGACGCCCCTGATGGCATGGATGAGCGAGATCTCCTTGGGCGCTAAGGCCTCGGGACAGGTCCGCTCGAGTTCCCAGAGCTTGGTCACTGGCTGCCGGGCGATCCTGCGGGAGACGGCCGCGTCGAGGCCTGCGCCTGGGGCGCCTGCGCTTTGGGCGCAGGTGCCGGACGCCTGGCAGAGCTTCCGGAGGTAGTCGGACGGCGTGACGGCCTTGCCCTCCTCGTCCGAACGCTGGAAGGAGGCCGTGACCCGCTCGGACGCGGAGGAGACCAGGAGATAGAACAGGAGCCTTTCCTCGTCGTAGCCCGGCCCCTTCTTGGGCCGGATCAGATACCCGGCGTCTTCGTGGAGCGCGACCCGGGTCTCGTCCCGGAGCAGAAAATCCTCGCGCACTTGCCTGGGGAAGACCCCTTCCTGCAGCCCGAGGAGGAACAGGAACCGGAAGGACTCGCCGCGGCCGTCCATGGCGTCGAGGACCCTCACGCCCAACCGCTCCGGCGGGGGCTCCAGCGCCGCCGCCTTGAGCTTCTCGTCGAGGGTATCGAGGAACTCCTCCCACCTTGCCCCCGGGCACGCAGGCTCGAAGATGGAAAGGCTCCTGATGCATCCCAGCGTCGCGGTCCAAGCCCGGGCACCGGCCGAAGGCGGGTCTCCGGGGCTGCGGCCGTCCACCGCGAAGAACGCTCCGACGGTCCCCAGGGCGTGGCGGGCCATGTCGTCCCAGGCGGGCTTGGCGTCCTTGCCCGCCGGCCCGCAGGCGCCTGGCGCGGCCGTTCTCCTTTCGCCAGGTGCCGCAGGGCCACCAAGAGGCCCGGAGGCGCGCTCCCGCAGGTCGCGCAGGAGCCTCCAGAACCTGGCCGTGTCCTCCTTGGTGATGACGTCCGGCCCCTCCTCCCCGGCCCGCCCCGGCTCGAGCTCGAGGTCCTGGTCCAGGTAGGGAGCCAGCATCCCCTCCCATTGGCGCCAGCCGCCCTCGATGCCCAGCCTGCCCACGAGCCTCTTCCAGCGCCGGACGAGCTTGCGGCCCTTCTTGGGGTCGCGTTCGTAGCGCTCGACCCTGAAGTACCGCGAGCCCACGATGTCCAGGACGGCCGAGGCCGTGAACCCCATGGCCTCGATCCGCAGGAGATTCAAGACGAGCTTCGCGATGGGATGCCTTAGGAGCGGCTCCCCCGCGTCCATGGCGTAGGGGATCGCGTTGTCGCCGAAGATCCTGACGACGGCCGACCGGTAGGGCTCCAGGGTGCGGGCCACCACCCCGATGTCGTCGAAGGCGACGGGCTCAGCCTCCCGTGAGGTCAGCGCGAGTATCTCCTTGGCCGCGGCCCAGACCTCGTCCTCCGCTCCCGAAGCGCTCACGACCGAGAGGGCCTCGGGGCGCGGCAAGGCCGCGCGCTTTTCCGGCGACCCGAAGGCGTCGAGCACGGGACCCAAGGCGCGGGTCTCGACCCCGCCGGGGAGGTGCTCTGGAGCGGCAGCGCCCGCGCGGAGCTCGTAGAACTCCTTGGCGAAGGCGAACGCGGGGTGGCCCTTGCGGTACGGATAGAACAGGGTCACCTCGCGGGCCTGCCAGACGGCCTCGAAGAAATCGGCCTGGGCCCCGGTCAGGTCGTAGAAGCCGTAGTACAGCAGCTCCGCGTACCGCGAGAGCGCGCCGGTCTCGGGCTCCCGCAGGACCTCGGTGGCGCGGCGCGCCAGGCCCGAGGGAGGCAGTATCCCGGCGGCCTTGAGCTCGGCCAGGTACTCCTCCTGGAGCGAGAGCACCTCCAAGAGCTGCCGGGCCTGCTTCATCTCGCCGATCTTGTCCCCGCACGCAGACCGGAACTCGGCGGGGTCGAGGGCGCAGTCCACCAGGTCCCGGATGCTGGAACGGTAGGCGGCGGCCAAGCCCCTCGGGAGCCTGCGCCCCCCTTGCCGGGCGGCCAGCAGCCGGTCGATGATCCTGTCGTGGAAGAGCCCGTCCGTGACGACTTTCTCCACGAGGAAGCCGCCCTCCTCCAGTATCTCCAGAGCGAGGCTGTGGAAGGTGTGGAATCGCGCCCCGAGCAGGACGAGGCCACGCTCCAGGGCCAGCAGGCGCTGGAGCCTGCCTGCCATGCGCCGGGAGGGAGCCACCACCGCGAACTCCTTCCTCTCCTCGAAGAGGGAGCGCGCCTTCACGACGAAGGCGTCCTCAAGGGACGGCTGGTACGGCCCGCAGACCATCCGAAGCGGCATGCCCTACTTCGTCTGTTTCAGGACCATCCGGTAGCGCGCCTTGCCCTTGCGCACCCGGTCCACCGCGTCGTTGACCTGGGACATGGGCACGACCTCGGCCCACGCCCTGATGCCGTGGCGGCCGGCGAACTCGAGCATCTCCCGCATGGCGGAGCGCGTCCCGATGGTGCTGCCCACCACCGCCTTCTTCCCCAGAAGGAGCGTGTCCGGCGCGATGTTGAGCGGACCATCGCTGACCCCGACCAGGGCCAGGACGCCGTTGGGCCGGAGGACCCGCATCCAGGACTCCCAGTCCATGTCGACATGGACCGTGGACACGATGAGGTCCAGCGACTCGGCGGCCTTCTTCATCTGCTTGGCGTCCGAACACAGCGCGAAGTGGTGGGCGCCGAGCTCCACCGCCTCCTTCTCTTTTTCCGCGGTGGTGGAGAACGCCGTGACCTCGCAGCCGAAGGCCTTGGCGAACTGGACCGCGAAGTGGCCCAGCCCCCCGATGCCCACGACCCCGACCCGCGACCAGGGATGCGCGTGGGCCCGAAGGGGCGTGTAGACCGTGATGCCGCCGCACAGGAGCGGCGACGCGTGCTCCGAAGAGATCGCCTTGGGGATGGGGAAGGCGAAGCGGCCGTCCACCCGGAGCGCTTCCGCGAATCCCCCGTAGCGGCCGACGCACACTGCCGACTGCTCGCCGCACCGGTTCTCCTGGCCGGACACGCACCACTCGCAATGCAGGCACGAGCCCGCCTGCCAGCCCACGCCCACCCGGTCGCCCTTGGCCAGGCCCTTGACCTCGCAGCCCAGGCCCGCCACCTCGCCCACCACTTCGTGCCCCGGGATGGTCGGATACTTCGTGATGCCCCAGTCGTTGTCGATGAGGTGCACGTCGCTGTGGCAGATGCCGCAGTGCGTCACCTCGATCTCGACGTCGTGGGGCCCGAGCGCATCCGGCTCGTACGAGAACGGCTTCAAGGCTTCCCCAGGCCCGAACGCGGCGTACCCTTTGACGCTCATCGCTGACCCTCTCCCCCCTCGGCGCCGGCTCATGCTGCCGCCAATACTATCATATGGCCGAGGGCGGCATGGAAAATGATAGCATGCGACCTGCCGCATGCCCGATACCTGCTCTCCGGGCCAGCGGAGGCGCCCTTGAGTCCATGGGCCCATATTCGTCTAGGCTCAAATACAGCCTCCTCATGGGCCCGTCGTTTCTATCCCCCGAGGCCCGGGGCGCGATATAATGACATCCATGGCGTCCGGCGCCTCCCGACTGACCGCCGTCTTCCTGGCGGGCCTCCTGGCAAGCGACCCCCTCACGGTCTTTGCCGGGACCGTCATCGCTCCCAAGATCGCCGGGGCGAGCCCGGCGCCGAGGACCATCGCAATCGTCCCGGGCGGCTTGGCGAGCCCCGGCGTCAAGACCCCCTCCTTTGGCGCCCTTGGCGGCGCGGTCTTCTCCCCGGGACTGCCAGGCTATCAGGCTCCATCGATTCAGGCAGCCCATTCAGCCCTGGAGACTCCCGCGGCCGAGCCGGCGGCGCGGTCGAGGCCGGAGGCTCAAGACGGCAAGGACGCTTCTCCCCTGTCCGGACTCCTGGAGCTCGCGCCGCTCGCCAAGGCTGCCGCCTCCAAGGACGACCCAGGCGACGCCAAGGAATCATCCAGGGACAACTTCTACCGGGCAGCGCGGCTCGAAGAAGCGGCCCCCGAGCTGCCGGAGGCGGCCGAGGCCCCAGCGGTGGAGGCCGGGACCGAGGACGCGCAGCCGCGGTCTCAGCCCCAGCCGGGGCTCCGGCCGGCGAAGCCCTCCGGCCTCGCCGCATCGCCGGTCGAAGCCGAGATTCTCGAGAAGGTCGGCAAGGAGATCGGGCCCATCCTCGCCCAGACCGACGCTCCCTTGCTCTACGAGGCCCTAGGTTCCATGTTCGGACGCCTGAGCGCGGCCCAGACCCGCCTGTTCCCAGAGGACGTGGTCTCCATTAACCGCGTGTTCGTGGTGGACACCGCGGTCTTGAACGCCTTCGTCAACCCGATCAAGGCCGCCGGCGTGCGCAGGTCGAGCAACATGGTCTTCATCACCACGGGCCTGCTCAAGAAGATGCTCGGCCGGGACGCGGCGAAGCTCCGGGAAGGACTCGTGCGAATCGCGGGGGTCCTCTCGCACGAGCTCGCCCACCCGCTCGACAACGTGGACAAGGAAGGCATCCTGACCAACTACGGCCGGGAGGTCGGGAGCCAGGCCCGGGAGGTCCGCGCCGACTCCGAAGGCGCCATGATCGCCAAGGAGGCGGGCTACCCGGTCGGGGCGGTCTACGAGTCGCTCAAGCGCCTCTTCGCCGGAGACGACGCGGGCAGCGCGCTCGGCTCGCTCCTGAGCACCCACCCGGAGAACGACCTTAGATTGGCCATGCAGCGCCTGCTCCTCACCCTCGACCGCTACGAGAAAGGCAGGCACACGCCTTCATATCCGGAGGCGGTCCCCGAGGACCTGCTCGCGGAGCTGGGCAGCGTGGACAAGGGCGCGCGGATGGGCCGCTTCACGCCCCTGCGGGACCTCGCAGACGCGCTCGAGCGGCTCCAGGCCATCGCGGATGACAAGGAAGACGACCCCCGCCGCACCGCCGACTTCAACCGGGTCCTCCTGGCCATGGACGCGCTGCTCGCCAAGAGGACCACGGACCTTAACGACGAGGAGTTCGCCGTCTTCACCGCCATAGCCAAGCTGCTGGCCAAGCCCGGTTCGCCGGATATCCTCGACCGCAAGGGCATGAACAAGGTCTTCACCCGGGAGTCGCACTCCGCCGAGTTCCTGGCTCACCCCTCCCATGAGGCTTTCATGAAGAAGGTCGCGGCCTACAACAGCCCGCGCTACCAGGATTGGGTCAAGGCGAACTTCATGGCGAGGAAGTCGGAAAGCTACGGCAGGGTCGAAAGCGGCATCAACGCCCTGGTCAAGATCATCCCCTGCGAGCACATCTTCTCGCTCTTCGGCGACCGCATCGCTTCGGACCTGCCCAAGGACATGCGCAGCCACCCCAACAGCCGCTACGTCTTCGACCGCTCCGTGGGCGAGGACAAATCCGTGGAGTTCCAGCTCAGGCTGGCCGTCTTCTTCCACAAGAGGATCCTCTCCCAGCTCTCGGAAGGGGAGCGCCTGGCCTTCTTCGTGGATTCGACCCACGACTATTATTCCTACGTCTTCCCCCAGGCCCGGGACTCCAAGGCCGAAGACTACAGCCTCGGCATCCTCAAGCAGCGCGGCAGATTCATGGGCGACCCTCGGCTCAAGGCCCTCCAGCAGGACTACCGCGAGGTCATGCGGTCCATCTGGGACAACCGCGGCCTCTACGGCACGCTGGACCTGATCCTGGCGTTCAACGCCACGGACTGGCCCACGGTCTTCGCGGTCCTGGGCATCGACCCTGAGACGGGCCGCGGCCAGATGCGCCAGGCGGTCAAGCAATTCACCAAGACCCCGGCTTACGCTGCGGCGGCGCGGGCCATCAAGGCCAGCGAACAAGACGCCTTCCGCATCCTCAAACTCGGCCATCCCATGGGGAAGATGGGCAGCACCTCCGAGTTCTCCTGGCTCGACGACACCCTGGGCCCCTATCTGGGCGGGAGATTCAACGATGACCTGAAGGCCGACCCCGAGCTCCAGGCCTTCGCAAGACAGATCTTCGCGGGGGCCTACTATGAATCGCGGCCGGATCTCTTCCGCCGGCATTACCGGCGCGCGTTCGCGGACCTCTTGGCCAAGAACGCGGGGCTCAAGCTGAGCATCGCGGAGCTCGGGGACCTGCACCGCAGCGTCCTGGCCTCGCTGGTCAGCAGCTCCCGCGTCACCGCGCCGCTCGCCGACATCCAGGCCGAAACCATCGACGCCTCGCCCCTCCCGGCCGAGGAGAAGGCCCGGCTCCTCAAAGCCGTCTTCCTTGAAGGCTATAGCGAGGCTGAGAATATCCACGGGCTCACCTCAGGGCAAGCGGGCGACTGGCTCACATCGTACGACGAGGAAGCCAAAGCCGTCCTGGCCGTGCTGGTCAGGAACGGCCTCGTGGCCGGCCCCATCGACCTCTTCAGCCGGCTCATGGCCAGGGACGATTTCCGCAGGAAGGCCAAGGGAGGCGGCTACACCAGCTACGCCTCGGCCGTGAGCGAGTTCAAAATGGAGCTCCTGTCCGACCTCGAGGCGGCTTTGGGGGCCGCCCCCTCCGACCTCGCCAAAGCCGCGGCCCTGGTCTCCTTCCTGGAGACGGCCGTGGACCCCGCGGACGGCGAGTATCCGGCCCCGGAGACCGTGAACACGCCGGAGCTGCGCGACTTGAAGGCGCGAATCGCGGCCCTGGCCGCCCCCCTGGACCTGGACTTCAAGGCCAGGCTCAAGCTCTTCCGGCTGCTCACCGGCAGCGGAGCGACCCCGGCCACGGACGAATTCTTCCGGACCCGGCTGCAGCCCGGCTTCGACGGCGGCGTGGCGCAGGCCGCGGGCCTGGACATGAGCGTCATCATCGAGAAAGGCCGCATCGCGGGCGCGGGACTCCAGCTGTCCTTGACCAAGGCCCTGCTCGAGCCCGAGGTCGAGCGGCTCGAGTCCGAAGAGCCCAGCCACGAGGACTTAAACCGCCTCATCGAGACCGTGAACGCCTACGTCCGCCACGGCTCCATGAAGAAGGACGAGTACCTCGAGAGCCTGGCATGGCGCCTGGACCTCTCGGGCCGGGAGCTCGGCGCATTCATCGAGGACGAGAAGTCCTACAACTGGCGCAAGGCCAATCCCATGCTCCTGCGCTTCGGCTCGGCCTTGAGCGCCGAGATCGCGAGGCTCTCACCCTCGGCAAGGGTCGAGTTCATCGAGTTCCTCATCGAGCCGCAGGGCCGGGAACTGCCGGGCGTCATCGTGAAGGAGCTCGAACGCAATCTCTTTGCCGCGGCCCTGGCCGTGGACGCGGCCAAGGAGCGCCGCTCGTCGCCCGCGCAGCTCAAGAGGGAGGCTGAGCGCGCCGCGTACCTGATGAAGCTCGAGATCGAGGCCGCCTTGATCGACGCCTCGCCCTTCGAGCGCATCCCCCTCTTCGAGCTGCTCTTGAGCGCCGGGGCCCAGGCCCTCCGGAACGCGGACGACTACCCCTTCAACGTGACGCGCAGGTTCCTCAAGTACGAGCCTGACTCGACCGAAGAAAAGATGCTGGCCGCCTTCCTGGCGGTGGTCCCCGCGCACGAGAGGACCGTGAGCCTGGCCTATCTCCTGAGCCAGGCCGGCGGGGACAAATCCAGCGTCAAGCACATATTCGAGGTCTTCCAGACCGTGGGCGTGAAATTCGGCCAGATGAGCTCCACCTGGAAGCTCTTCGGGGAGGAGATCGCCCGGGAGACCGCCTCGCTCAAGGACTCGGCCAAGCCCATGACCAAGGCCCAGATCCTCGAGGCGGCCCGTGCCGAGCTCGCGCCCGAGGAGTTCAGCCGTATTAAGCGCATCAAGAGGGTCGTAGGCTCCGCGAGCCTCAAAACCGTCTCGCTGGTCGAGCTCACGGACGGCCGAGAGGTCGTCATGCTCCTGCGCAGGCCGCACGCGGCCGAGCAGATCGAGAGCAATCTACAGCTCGGCCAGGCCTTTCTGGCCGAGCTCGACCGCAGGGGGATGACGTCGGCCTCCGCTATGTTCGACACGGTGCTCGACGCTGTCCGCAAGCAACTCGCTTCCGAGCTTAAGATGACGCGGGAGGCCGTGCGCATCCGCGAGGCCAAGGCGCTTTTCAAGGCCTTGAACCGCTCCATGCGCTCCCAGCTCAACGGCTGGCGCTTCGAGGTCCCGGACCTCATCGAAGGCTTCGCCGTGCGGGACACCATCCTCTTCCTGGAGAAGGCTAACGGCGCCACCTTCCACAAGCTGCCGCCTGAGGCGCGCTCCCAGGTCGGCCCCCTGATCGCCGAGTCGTCGCTCACGCTCCTTTTCCGCAAGGGCTGGTTCGACGCTGACCGGCACGCCGGCAACACCCTCATCGACCCGGACCGCAGGGTCATCCATCCCATCGACTTCGGCCAGGCCACCGACTTCTCCAGGACCGCGTTCTGGCGGTCCGACGACCGCTACGAGCTCGCCCAGTTCCTGCGCGCCCTGGCCTCGGGGGACGCCGACGCCATCATCCGCCATGGCTCCGCCATGGCGGAAGGCGCCGCTCCTCGAGTCCCTGACGCTTTGAGATCGGAGATCCTCAAGGTCCTTTCTGGCGGCTCCGGCCTCGCCGACAAGGTGATCACGCTCGCCGCCGCCTTCGCCGAGCAGGGCGTGCGCTTGGACGGCAAGTTCACCTTCGGAGCCTTCAAGGGCCTGATGACCCTTTACGGGGAAGGGTACGTGGCCGAAGACGGCTTTCGCGGGCTGCTCGCCCGGGAGATCACGCGCCTCCTCAAGAAGAAGCTGCCGAGGACCTTGCTGGGAAGATAGCCGCCCTCCTGCCGGCCGCCGTCCTACCGCCAGCCGCCGCTGGACAACGCCTCGTCGAGGCTGCCCCGCGGGATGCCTTTCACCGTCATCTCGACCTCGCCCGACAGGCAATCGAAGCGCAGGCGCATGGCGCCGAGCAACCCGAACTTGAGCTGCCGGACGAACTGTTTCGAGATGAAGAAATATTCCGGGCACTTCAAGATCGCAGGAGCCTTCTCCAGGAGCCCGTTCCGGGTCATTTCGTCGACGAGATGGTTGGGCTGGGAATCCAGCCGGTGCGGCCGTTTCGGAGGATCAGGATTGACGCCCAGCGCTTGGTCCCTGTACGCTTCGGCGACCTCCGAGGCGGCCGAGGCCAGGTCGCCCAGAAGACCGGGCGACCGTAGCTTGAACTCGCTCTTGCAGAACTCGCATGTCTTCACGAAGAAGTAGAGGCCCGTGGACCGGACCAGCAGGGGGCCGGAAATCTTCCAGTCCTCGAAGTTCACGCCACACGGCCTCGTCGGAGTTGTCGGCGCCGCATTTGGGGCAGACCATTGAGGAATATGGTAGCATGATGCGGCGCGCGGTATGAAATTCCTCATCATCGGCAGCGGCATGCAGGGCAAGGCCTGCGCGTACGACCTTCTCCAGGACCCCAAGACCGGGAAGGTCCTCTTGGCGGATGTCTCCGAGAAGAGGCTTTCGGCCGTCAAGAAATGGCTCAAATCCCCCAAGGCCGAGACCAAGCGGCTCGACGCATCCGACTTGGCGGCCGTCCGGAAGACGGCCGCCGGATTCGACGTCACCGTCAGCTGCGTCCCCTATTTCTTCAACCTCGGCCTGGCCAAGGCGGCCATCGAGGCAGGCGCCCATTTCGTGGACCTCGGCGGCAACACGAACATCGTGCGCAAGGAGCTCGCCCTCCACGCCCGGGCCAAGAGGCGCGGCGTGACCGTCATCCCGGACAACGGCCTCGGGCCCGGCATGATCAACACCATCGCGGTGGCGGCCATGGAGAAGCTCGACAAGACCGACGAGGTCCTCATCCGCGACGGGGGCCTCCCGCAGAAGCCGGTGCCGCCGCTGAACTACATGCTGACCTTCTCGGTCCACGGGCTCATCAACGAATACGTGGAGAACGCCACGGCCCTGCGTGACTTCAGGCGCGTTGAGGTGCCCGGGCTCTCCGAGACCGAGGCCATCGACCTGCCGCCTCCCCTGGGCCGCTGCGAAGCCGGCCACGCCTCGGGAGGCCTCTCGACCATGGCCTGGACCTACGAGGGCAAGGTCCGGTTCATGGACAACAAGCTCATCCGCTATCCAGGCCACATCGCGTTCATTAACACCATGCGGGAGCTCGGCTTCTTCGGCCAGAAGCCCGTGGAGGTAGCGGGCCGCAAGATCGCGCCCCGCGCCCTGTCGGCCCTCCTAATGGAGCGCCATTTCAACCGGCCGGGCGACAAGGACCTGGTGGTCATCCGGGTGACCGCCCGCGGCGTCAAGGACGGCAAGAAGGCCGAGGCCGTCTACGACATGATGGACTTCCACGACGACGACACGAAGCTCACCGCCATGATGCGCACCACGGGCTTCCCGGCCGCCATCGTGGCGAAGATGCTCGCGTCCAAGGCCATCGACCGGCCGGGCGCCTACCCGGTCGAGACCGGCGTGCCCGCAGGTCCTTTCCTGGCCGAGGCCAGGAAGCGCGGCTTCAAGCTCACTGGGAGCTTCCGGTACCTCGGACGGGAAGCCGCGAGGGTCTAGCGGCGGGTCCCGCTGGCCGCAGCGTAACGGCGCGCCGAGCAGTCGGGACGAGCGAAGCGAGGCCCGGTCCGCTCAAGCATATGGTCAGGGCGAATGCTTGTGGCCTCGGGGTCGCTACGGCGATCAGCGCAAATGGACGCTACACCCGCAGCGAGAGGCGCCTTCCGTCTACGTCAGGGTGCGGCATCCGACAGAGGTATGCGGAAGTGAAACCAACAACAGCAAAACTCATGACAGGCCATTAGGTGGTGCCAGACTTGTAGAAACCCACTCTATTTCCAGAAGAACCAATAATATATACGATTGACCCCCCGAAAAAGTTCCCTCGCTCATCACTGGCCATAGATGCACGCCGATAGGGGAGCAGCGCGCCGTTCCTGGGTATTGCCTACCGTAGGTGAGCCCTAGCGCAGGCGGCGGCGGTGCATGAGGCGGACTGAGGCGCCGTCTAAGGCCTCGGTCTTGCTGCCGGGCTTTGGCTCGACGCCCCAGAACGACACCGACACCCCGGCGTCCGAGACCTCGAAGAGGGCGTAGCCGAAGAACCTGCCCCCCCAGAAGTCGGGCGAGGCCTGGCAGTTGCCCCCCTTCCCGTGCGGGTAGCCGAGGGCTTTGTAGTACGGCAGGGTCTTCTTGTAGCCCCTGCGGTCCTGCTCGGGGACCTCGCCATCCTCGTCCACGCAGGGGTTGAAGCTGGACAAGGGGGCGCCCGCGGCCCCCGCCACGACCTGGGCGACGCCCCGCACGGATTCGACCGCGTTGAGATGCTCGTGGCCGCACACGTACGCGGTCACGCGGTTCTCCCGGAGCAAGTCCCAGAAGGCGTCCCTGGCCTTCAGGCCGGACGGGTCGAGGTCCCTGAACAGACGCTTGCGGCCCAGCCTGGGCAGGCTGTCTCCGATGTGGCCTGGGCCGACGGGGAAAGCCGGATCGTGCCCGAAGGCGAAGAAGCGCTTCGCGCCGCGTTCGCGCGCCGCATTGAGGTCGGCTCTCAGCCAATCGAGAGGCAGGCCTCGGACGCCTTTCTCCCCGTCCGCGTGCCCGCCGGCCGTGTCGAGCATGACGAAATGGACTCCGCGGAAATCGAAGGAGTAGGTCAAGCCCTTCTCCCCCTCGGGCCCGTTGGCCGGGAGCTCGGGGAAGACCTCCAGGAAGGCCTTGTCCCCCCCGGGAACCCAGACCTCGTGGTTCCCTATGCCGGGATAGACCTTGAGGCCGACCAAGCCGGGGCTGGCGTAGAGCGGCTCCATGACGCCCCGCCAGTGGACCAGCTGCTCGCGGGTCTTGCCGGCGGAGACCTTGCCGCCGTACACCATGTCCCCTGGGAAGGCCACGAACTCGGCCCCGGAGTCCTTCTTGATGTGGTCCACCAGGAGGGCCAGGGCGGCATCGTTGACGCCATAGTCCCTGCCCCTGCTGTCGGACAGGACGACGAAGCGGAGCCCTGCGTCACCCGCCTCCGGTCCCGCCCAAGCGGCGGGGGCGAGGAAGAGCAGCGCCGCCATCAGCCGGACGCGCATCATGGGGCATCAATGGTATCATTTGGTTAACCTGAAGTTCCCCGCCAATCGAGGGTAGCAAGGCAGCAGAAGTTCCACGAAAATAAAGCAAAGCAAGGGTTTCCTTGTCCCCGCATTGTACCCATGTAGCTAGTTAAAGCAGATCCGCCATGGCAGGCGCGATTCATATGGT
>JACQWX010000064.1 GCA_016209035.1 Elusimicrobiota bacterium
AAGGGGGTCGCAGAGACACGGGCAGGTAAGGCTTCACGTCCTCGCCTGCCTCCTCCCAATCCTGGAGGCGCCGAGCATGGGGGACTATTGTCCCTCGTGATCAAGGCCGCCGGCTATCTTGCGGCGGGGAAGTTCTGTCCGTCCTTCGGAAGGCCGGGCGGGAAGTCCTGAACGGGGTCGCCTTGGAAAGGCACGAGAATGTGGGCATCCGTGGCAGGGAGAGGCCCATCACGCTCTACAAGGTCCTGTGAACTCCGAAGGCTAGCGGCGCAGGACCAGGGCGCCGAAGCGATCGGCCCCCGGCTTGAGCTCGTGCGTCATGGGCACGACCATGAAGCCGTTAGGCAGGCCCGGGACGGCGGCGAGCTCCGCGAGCCGGCGGACGTAGTCCTGGAATCCCTCCAGCGGGAGGGAGAGCTCGATTGCGAGGTAGAGCACGGCCGGCTCGCCGCCGCCGGCCGCCTCCAGCACGGCCTCGAGGAGAGCCGGGTTCTCGGGGGCCTGGTCGGTCAATAGAAATCCACGGGGTCCTTCTTCCTGCGCACCGCCCAGGCGAAGATGGCGTTGGACGGGAGGCCCTGCCCCATGTAGGGCCACTGGGGCGGCCAGAAGAACCTCTTGAAGATGGCCAAGGGGGAGTAGAACTGCCGGAAGCACCTCCAGACCCCGTCTTCCACCTGCCGGGGCGTCATGTTCTTCGGGACGTAGAGGCACTCCATGCCGGTGTAGCGGTCGGCCACGGGGTTCAGGATGCGGCCTTCCTTCTCGAGCTGGGCGCGCATGGCCGTGCCGGTCCTGGGCGTCGCGGTGTTGAAGAAGACCATCGGGGCCTTGAGAGCTTTGAGGAAGTCCATGGTCTCGTCGAAGATCTCGGGCGTGTCCTCGTCGAACCCGAACATGAAGTTCAGGGAGTAGAAGATGCCGCGGTCTTCCAGGGCCCGCAGCATGTCCACATAGTCCCTCACGAGGTTCTGCTTCTTGTTGACCGAGCCCAGGGACTTCTGGGAGATGGACTCGATGCCGATGTTGACGTGGTAGATGCCGGCCTTCTTGGCCAGGTCGAGGATCTCGGGGTCCCGCGAGGTGTTGATGGTCCACAGGCAGCTGAACCTGACCTTGAGCGGGATCAGGGCCGTCAGGAGCTCTTTGGCGTAGGCGCGGTTGCCGACGATGTTGTCGTCCACGATCTGGATCTTGCGCGTGGGGATGCGCCTGGCGTCCTCGACCACCTCGCCGACCGGCCGGTGCCGGTAGGTCCCGCCGTAGAAGACCGGGACCTCGCAATAGCTGCACTTGAAGGGGCAGCCGCGCGTGGTCTGGAGCGGCAGATAGGGGGCAAGGTAGCGCCGGCGGTCCAGCAGGTCCCACCGCGGCAGGGGCAGGCCCTTCATGTCGTGGAGGCGGTCGGCCTCGTAGCGTTCCTTCATCCGGCCGGCCTTGAAGTCCTCCAGCAGCTGCGGCCAGACGTACTCGGCCTCGCCCTCGACCACCGCGTCGGCGTGCTGGAGGCACTCCTCGGGGTTGAGCGTGGCGTGGAAGCCTCCCATCACCACAGGCACCCCTAGCCGCCTGAACTCGTCGGCGATCCGGTAGGCCCGGGTAGAGGTCGCGATGGTGGTGTTCAAGCCCGCCATGTCCCAGTCGCCGCCGTAGTCGATGGGATCGAGCCGGTCGTCGACGATGCGCGTCTCCACCCACGGCGGGGTCAAGGCCGCCATGTAGGGCATGGCCAAGCCCAGGACCCAGCGCCGTCTCGACCGGGTGGGCTTGCCGTCCTTGTCGACCGTTGTGGGCAGGACGAGGAGCAGTCTCATGAAGCGAGAAATTATACCAGTTTGGATCGCCCGAATCGTCAACGCGGCCAGGGTGGCCGTGTTCCTCCCTAATGGCATATGCGGGAACTACGGAACTACGGATTGCGACGGAGCCGTCAATTGGCTGAAATAAGGGTTGCCATGCAGCTGCGGATGGGGCTGGGCACCTATGGTTCGTTGTCGGCCCGGGGCAGACTCCTGGCCCAGGAGTTCCGATTCCGCTGCGACGGTTGGGAGATCGAGGTCGTGCCCATCCAGACCAACGGGGAGCGCCTTTGCGCCGAGGCGCCGGGCGAGCTGCCGGCCGGTCCGGACGACCTCTTCACCCGGGAGATCGACGAGGCGCTGCTGGCGGGCCGCATCGACTTCGCCATGCATCGGGCCGAGGACGTGCCGGCCTGCATCCCCGAGGGTCTCGCCATCGGCGCGTTCGTGAAACGCGAGGACCCCCGCGAGGTCTTCGTGCACCGCGACGGAGGCGTCTGGGCGGGGTTCGGCTCGGGCAGGTTGGCGGTCTCCTCGCTGCGCCGGAAGTTCCAGGTGGCGAAGGCCCGTCCCGGCGTGACGGCCGTGCCGCTGGCCGGGGAGCTCTCGGTCCGGTTGAGCCGAATGGGAGAGGGGCTCTGCGACGCCCTCGTGGCGTCCTCGCCCGATCTGGCCAGCGTGGCCCGCCCCGGGCGGCCGGCCGAGTTCCTCCCCCTCGAGGACGTGGTCCCGGCTCCGGGCCAGGGCGCCCTGGCCCTGGCCGCCCGGCTGGACAACCAGGAAGTCAGGCGGATACTGCGGGCCGTGGACGACCCCCTCTGCCGGCTGGAGGTCGAATTCGAGAGGGCCCTGCTCAAGGCCCTGGGCCCGGGCTCCGCCGCGGTACTGGGAGCGTTGGCGCGGTCGAGCGAGGACGGGGTCAGCATGACGGTCTTCCACTGCCTGCCGGACGGGTCCAAGGGCCTGCGCCTGAGGCGCTTCTGCAAGGACTCGGAGAACCGCGATGCCTTCATCGCGGAGATCGCGGACCAGGTACGCCGGTCCTCCTGACCCGGCCGTTCCGGGTTGACCTGAGTCAATTGCGCCGCCTCTTCCATCTTCATATACTGGTGTCAGGCGTTAAGCCCCTTCTGGTCGTCAGGTCATCCTCCGGCGTCAAGCTTGACGACTTAAGGGACTTAACGCCTGACACCAAAGGAGGTTCGCCATGCCATCAGCGCTGTTGAACAAGAAATCGAATTGCGGAACCTGCTCGACCAAGTCCAGGAAGCCGGGCAAGTTCATCTATTTCTTCGGCGGAGGCCGGGCCGACGGGAACGAGTCCATGAAGAACCTTCTCGGCGGCAAGGGCGCCAACCTCGCCGAGATGGCCGGCCACCCGAGCCTGCGCCTGCCGGTGCCGCCCGGGTTCACGATCACCACCGAGATATGCGCCTACTATTGGGCGAACCGCCGGACCTACCCGAAGGGCCTGAAGGAGGGCGTGGAGGAGAACCTGAAGCACGTCGAGAAGCTGACGGGCAAGAGTTTCGGGCGCTCCGAGAACCCCCTGCTCGTATCCGTGCGCTCCGGCGCCCGCAAGTCCATGCCGGGCATGATGGAGACCATCCTCAACGTGGGCCTGACCGAAGACACCATCCCCGGCCTGGTCCGGCAGACCGGCGACGAGCGCTTCGTCTACGACGCCTACCGGCGGCTCATCATGATGTACTCCGACGTCGTGATGGAGAAGGCCGCGGGCATCGAGCCCGAGGAGGACCAGGGCATCCGCAAGCAGCTCGAGCGCATCATGGACGAGTTCAAGCGCCGCAAGGGCTGCAAGACGGACACGGACCTCACCGTGGCGGACCTCAGGCACCTATGCTCCGAGTTCAAGAAGCGGGTGGCCGAGACCTTCCAGAAGCCCTTCCCGGACGACCACATGGCCCAGCTGTGGGGCTCCATCGGCGCGGTCTTCGCCTCCTGGATGGGCAAGCGGGCGGTCTCCTACCGGAGGATCGAGAAGATCCCGGAGGAGTGGGGGACGGCGGTCAACGTCCAGTCCATGGTCTTCGGGAACCTCGGCGAGGACTCGGCCACGGGCGTGGGCTTCACCCGCGACCCCGGCACGGGCGAGAACATCTTCTACGGAGAGTACCTCGTCAACGCCCAGGGCGAGGACGTGGTGGCCGGCATCCGCACCCCGTCGCCGATCAACGAGGAAAGCCGGAGCGAGCAGTCCAAGCACCTCAAGAGCCTCGAGGAGGCCATGCCCAAGCTCTACAAGGAGCTCTTCGACATCCGGAACAGGCTCGAGAAGCACTACCGCGACATGCTCGACATCGAGTTCACCATCGAGAAGGGCAAGCTCTACATGCTCCAGTGCCGCGTGGGCAAGAGGAACGGCCCGGCCGCGGTCAAGATCGCGCTGGAAATGCTCAAGGAGAGGCTCATCACCAAGGAGGAGGCGGTCCTCCGGGTCACCCCTGACCAGCTCGACGAGCTCCTGCACCCCATCGTGGACCCCAAGGCCGAAGCCGCCCGCAAGCCGATCGCCAAGGGCCTCCCGGCGGGCCCGGGCGGGGCCAAGGGCATGGTCGTCTTCACCGCGGCCGACGCGGTCGCGTGGGGCAAGTCCGGGAAGTCGGTCATCCTGGTCCGCGAGGAGACCAACCCCGAGGACGTTGAGGGCATGCGCGCGGCGCGGGCCATCCTCACGGCCCGCGGCGGCATGACCTCCCACGCCGCGCTCGTCGCGCGAGGCTGGGGCAAGTGCTGCGTGGTCGGCTGCGGGGCGCTCGAGATCTCGCTCCACGCCCGGACCGTCTCGGTCGGCGGCGTGACCCTCAAGGAGGGCGACTGGATCACCCTGAACGGCTCCAAGGGCACGGTCTACCAGGGCGAGCTCCCCATGAAGGACGCCGGCGAGGCCAACAAGGAGCTCGACGACTTCATCAAGGTCTGCAAGGGCGTGCGGCGCCTGCTTGTGCGCGCCAACGCGGACACCCCCGAGGACGCGGCCCGGGCGCGGCGCTTCGGAGCGGAGGGCATCGGGCTGTTCCGCACCGAGCACATGTTCTACGGCGCGGGCTCCGAGAAGCCGCTCTTCATCCTGCGCAAGATGATCATGTCGAAGACCGAGGCCGAGCGCAGGAAAGCGCTCGAGGAGCTGTTCCCGTTCGTGAAGGCCGACGTCAAGGCCACCATGAAGGCCATGCACGACCTGCCGGTCACCATCCGCACGCTCGACCCGCCCCTCCACGAGTTCGTGCCGCACCAGGGAGAGGGCCTGCGCGAGCTCGGCTCGAGCCTGGGCATCAGCATGGAGGAGCTCGAGAAGCGCGCGCAGAACCTGCGCGAGAGCAACCCCATGATGGGCCACCGCGGCGTGCGCTTGGGCGTCACCTACCCGGAGATCACCGAGATGCAGGTCCGCGCCATCCTCGAGGCCGCCTCCGAGCTCCAGAAGGAGGGCGTCAAGTCCCTCCCGGAGATCATGATCCCGGTCGTCTGCAACCAGGGCGAGCTGGTGGACCAGTTCGCCATCGTGGACAAGGTCTACAAGGAGGTCGTAGCGCGCAAGGGCGTCAAGAGCATCCCGCACCTCGTGGGGACCATGATCGAGATCCCCAGGGCCTGCCTGGTGTCCGACAAGATCGCGGAGGTCGCGCAGTTCTTCTCGTTCGGCACCAACGACCTCACCCAGATGACCTTCGGGTTCTCCCGCGACGACATGGGCGGGTTCCTCAACCCGTACCTCGAGAAGAAGATCCTGCCGGCCGACCCGTTCCAGACCATCGACCAGGAGGCGGTCGGCGAGCTGGTGCGGATCTCGGTCGAGCGGGGCCGCAAGACCCGCAAGGACCTCAAGATCGGCATCTGCGGCGAGCACGGCGGCGAGCCCGCCTCGGTGGAGTTCTGCCACCGGACGGGCCTGAGCTACGTGTCCTGCTCGCCCTTCCGGGTGCCCATCGCCATCCATGCGGCGGCCCAGGCCGCTGCGCGGGAGAAGAAGCGTTGACGGCGCCGGCTGGGGCCATGAAACGACCGATCCTCGGCTCGAAGATCGCCGGGGCGAGGGGCTATTCGGACTGACGGGTAGGCCCGAAGCCGGCGTTCGCCTTGGCCTGCGCGCAGTAGATGAGGTTCACGAAGGTCATGGCGCGCGTGACCCGGCCGATGCGGTTGTCCGGCGAGGTGATGTAGGCGGCGGCGCAGCCGCCGGCCGAAGCTCCAAGATCTATGTTGCCCTGGAAGGAGACGTCAACCACGGCTGCCCCGCGCTTGATCCACGAGAGATCAAGCGCGAACTTCGGGTCAGGCACGGCCGTCACCAGGATGTCGGCCCGGCGCACGCAATCCTCGATGAGGGGCCTAGGTGTCTTGTCGTAGCACTTGACCACGGTCGCGCCGAGGTTCTCGAGCATGAGCCCCAGGGGCTTGCCGACCCGCATGGAGTTGTTGATGATGACGGCGAAGGCCCCCTCGACGCGGACTTCAGGGTAATGCAGGAAGGTCTTGACCACGGCCTTGGCCGTGGCCGGGACCACGCATTTGACCCCGCGGGATTCGTCGAGGAACCGCCGGTACTTGATGAGATACCCGAGGTTCGTGGAGTGGAGCCCTTCGATGTCCTTGGCCGGGGAGACGAGGTCCATGACCTCCTCGTCGCGCATCGGGGCGCCGACGGGGTAGAGCACCATGATGCCCGTGACCTGCGGGTCGGCGTTGAGCTCCGCCAAGGCGGCGGGGACCTCCGAAGCGCTCCGGACCTCCCGGTGGTCGCAGGGGATGCCGAGCTTGAGCGCGTCCTTCGAGATGAAGTCCCGGTACTGCCGGTTGGCCGGGTCGTCGAACGACGCCGACAGGAGCGTGGCCAGCCTCGGCGTGAACGGGAGCTTGGCCCCCGCCTCCGCCGTCCAATCGAAGAACCGGCGGGCGACCTCGCGGCAGTCGAAGAGGGCGGGCATGACGGACATCGATTATAGTAATTTGGCCTTGAATCGAGGAGGGACCGGTGGTATGCTATTCCCATGGCCCGCATGCTCCTCAAGGTCCTGCCGGCCGCGTTGGCGCTGGCGATGGCGGCCTGCGACATGGGCGGGGGCGGCGACCCGACCGTCCCCTCCGTCCCAGGCACCGGCACCTGTCAGTCTCTCGGGGCCCATTGCGAGAGGGCCTCCGACTGCTGCGGGACCCTTGCCTGCAACGAGAGCAAGGTGTGCTCGGACGGCGCGACCTGCGCGCCGGGCGGCGGGCACTGTCAGCGCCACTCGGACTGCTGCGGCGCGTCGACTTGCGAAGGCGGGGTCTGCTCCACCAGCGCCTGCGTGGCCGACGGCGGCCACTGCCAGCGCAGCTCGGACTGCTGCGGCTCCGGCGCCTGCAATTCCGGCATCTGCCAGAGCGGGTCCTGCGTCGGCGCGGGAGCCCACTGCCTGAGGTCCGCGGACTGCTGCGGCGGCCTCGTCTGCGGCACGAACGGCGTCTGCCGTTAGTTCCGCCCTCATGCTATAATGAGGATGGCTTTCCGTCGCGACAGGAGGGTCTTCATGCGAACTCGCTTGAGCGGGCTGGTCCTATCCGTTTCCCTGCTCGCGCCCGGCGCCTTCGTTCTCGGCGCCGGCGCGGACCAGGGCGGGAGCCCGACGTTGTCCGAGGAGACGGTGCGCGGGGCCGTCCAGAGCGCGGCTCCCCTTCGGGAGCGCGCCGGGAGCCGCTGGAAGGCCGGGCCCGAGTACGACGGCCGGTATTGGGTGGTCATCCGGGCGACCACGAAAGAGCAGCGCACCGCCTTGGCCGGCCTGGGCCTCTCCATCGAGGAGGTCCACCCGGACCGCGTCGCCGGCACCGCGCACATCAAGGACATCGAGGCCATGAAGGCCCGCGGCTTCGTCGTGGACGAGATGGTCGCCCTCGGGGACCTGGCCGAGAAGGGCTTCCCGCCCAAGGACGAGGCCTACCACGACTACGGCGAGATGGCCGCCCTGATGGGTGAGCTGGCGGCCAAGAACCCGGGCTTGGTCTCCATGTTCTCTGCCGGCAAGACCTGGCAGGATCGGGAGATATGGGTCCTCAGGTTCAACAGCTCGGCTTCGGGCCTGCGGCCGAGCTCCAAGCCCGGCGCGCTCCTCATGGGCACGCATCACGCCCGCGAGCACCTCACCACCGAGGTGCCGCTCCTCTTCGCGGTCCACCTCAGCGACAACAAGAACAAGCCCGAGGTGAAGAAGCTCCTCGACAGCCGCGACATCCACATCATCCCGATGATCAACCCGGACGGCGTCGAGTACGACGTCGCGACCAGCCAGTACCGCTGGCAGAGGAAGAACATGAGGGTCAACCCCGACGGCGAGATCGGGGTGGACTTGAACCGCAACTACGGCTACGAGTGGGGCGGCGTGGGCGCTTCCGACCAGCCCTACAGCGACACCTACCACGGGCCCTCGGCGTTCTCCGAGCCTGAGACGGCCGCGATCAAGAGGTTCGTGGAGGCGCGTCCCAACATCAAGACCAGCATCTCCTACCATTCCTACGGCAGCCTCATCTTCTACCCTTGGAGCTATTCCTACGATCCCATCCCGAACAAGAAGGACCTGGCCGCTTTCAAGGCCGCGGCGGCCAAGATGGCGTCCTTGACCGGCTACACCGCGGAGCAGTCCAGCGATCTCTACGCATCGAGCGGCGACACGGACGACTGGATGTACGGCGTCCGCAGGGTCTTCGGGTTCACCTACGAGCTCGAGGGAGGCTCCTTCTACCCGGGGAGCGCGGCCATCGCTCCCGCGGTCAAGAAGAACACGGCCGCCGCCCTCTACCTCATCGGCATCGCGGACGACATCTACCAGGCTTCCGGCTCCGAGGCGGGAGCGGGCCGCTAGGGGTCGTCTCGGCGTGACCGCGAGGCTGTTCGTCGCTATTGCGGCCGCCTCCTTCCTCGCCGCGGGCTGCCCCGGCGTGACGGCTGCGGCCGACACGGTCCAGGGCGACTCGGCCGCGCTCATTGCGGACATGCTCGTGAGGGCGCAATGCGCCTACCAGGCGGGGGACTACGAGAAGGCCTTCGACCTGACCCGCGCGGCCTCCGCGGCGGGGGACGCTCAGGCCCAGTTCAACCTCGGGGTGCTCTATTCGAAGGGGCATGGCATCCCCAAGAACTACGGCGAAGCCGCCGAGTGGTACCTGAAGGCCGCCAACCAGGGGCATCGCGGCGCCATGCTCAACCTGAGCGTGATCATGTCGGAAGGGCTGGCCGGAGAGCGCGACCTGCGGTTCGCGGCCGAACTGCGCCGTCTGGCGGGCCGGCCGGAAGGGATGCGGCCCGCGGGGCCCGGGCTTTCAGCCCAGGGGTCGGAGGTCGGCGGACCGCAGACCTCCGCCGAGCCGGCGGCGGGAGCCGCGGCCTCGCAACAGGGCGCCGCTTCCCCTGCCGGGCGGGCCCGCTCTCCTTGGACCCGTCTCATCCCTTGGGCGGGCCTCGCGGCCGCCGCCGTCATCGCCGGCCTTGTCCTGCGCCGGCGCCGTCCGTTGCCCCGGGCGAAACTCGACATCATGCTCCGGACCATCTGCGACGCGTCGGTCCCCGCGAAACCGGCCTACGGAGTCTTCCAGCGCTATCTCATGCACGGCGGGGATGCCGCGGCCGTCCCTGCGGAGCGGCTCTACGCGGTCTTCGTCGGCGCCGGGCGGCAGGACGATCTCTTCGGCGTCCGGGGCCTGACGGTCCCGCAGAGGCTCGCGCTGGCCAAGCGCTTCTCGGACGCCGGACGCAACGCCGAGGCCCTGCGCCTCATCCTCGACGACGCCGTCCTGGCCGGCCTGGCGTGCCAAGAGGACTCCACCCATGACACGGTCCGCCTGTTCGAGAGGGCCTGCAGGCTCGAGGACCTCGTCGCGCGCATGGCCAAGGCGCCTCCCGAAGTCTCGACCCCCTTCGCCAAGGCGCTGCTCTGGGTGGGCAAGACCTCGGCCTGCGCCCGGATGCTGAGGGCCAAGCGGTCCCTGACGCCCGGCGAGGAGCGTCTCCTGGCGAACGCCGTCGGCTCCGAGCCCGACGGCGGGTCCCCGGAGCCGTCGAGGCTGCTCGGCGGGAGGTATCAGCTCGGGGCGATGGTGGCGGAGGGCGGGAGGGGCATCGTCTACGAAGGCTTCGAGCCCCGGCTGGACCGCAAGATCGCGATCAAGAAGATGCGCCGCGAGATCCGCGCCGACCCCAGGGTGCGCCAGCACTTCATCGCCGAGGCCAGGATGATGTCGAAAGCCAATCACCCCTACATCGTGTCCATCCACGACGTCATCGAGGACGGCGGGGAGCTGTACTTGATCATGGACTTCGTGGAAGGCCGGTGCCTTTCGGACATCCTCCCCGAGCGCGGTCGCCTGCCCTTGGCGGAGTGCAGGGACATCCTGCGCTTCGTCTGCGAGGCCGTGGAATTCGCCCACCACAAGAACATTCTGCACCGCGACCTCAAGCCCGGCAACGTCATGATCAACAAGGAGGGTTTCGCCTTGGTGATGGACTTCGGCCTCGCCCGCGAGGCCAAGGACACGGTGTCGCGGATGACGAGCAGCAACGTCTCCGGCTCCCCGGCCTACATGGCGCCCGAACAGCATCTGGGCCAGGCCTACCGCTCCTCCGACGTGTACTCCATCGCGGCCATGCTCTACGAGATGCTGACCGGGAACATCCCCTACCACGGCCCGGATTTCCTCTCCCAGAAGGAGCGCCGCGTCTACGAGCCTATTACCCAGGTCGTCAAGAACATCCCCAAGGGCTGCGACGAACTGCTGGCCATGGCCTTCGACCCGGACCCCAAGACGAGGATATCGAGTCCCATGGCGTTCTACGAGCGGCTCAAGGCCGTCTAGGTCAGTAAACGCGCCACTGGGACCCCTTCGTGTCGGTGTGGTAGCAGGCGACGAAGAGGGAGCCGTGCAGCTGCTGGTTGGTGGGAGTCGCGCCGTTGTAGATCCAGCCGTAGCCATCGTGGGTGCAGCCGGTCGGGGTGATGGCGGTGTGGCACATCACCCTGTTGGTCGCCGCGTGGTAGGTGGACGGATTGGAATCAGGGATCTTGGAGGTGTACTTCGGGAGGAAGCTGTCGGTCAGCACGCTCGAGTTGGTGGCGTAGGCGCACGAGGGGGAAAGGCCTTCGTTGTCGGCGTAGTAGATGCTCAGGACCGAGCGCAGGGCGCCGAGGTTGCCCTTGGTCGTGCCTTTCTGGGACTTGCGCAGCAGCTGGGCGAACTTCGGGATGGCGATGCTGGCCAGGACGCCGATGATCGAGACGACGATCATGAGCTCGATCAGCGTGAATCCGCCGCGCCTGCGAATGGTCCGTGGCTTCATGGGGATGCCGCGGGCTCGCCTTCAGCCTCGTCGGGAGCCTCGGCCCCCGGGCTCCCCGGTGGCGCTCCCTCAGCCGGGCCCGCCGCCTGAGGCGCGGACTCGGCCGGAGGCGCCGCCGTTGAGGCCGCGGCTCCGTCTGGAGCGGGGGTGGATGAGAATTCCAGGTTGCGGTCCCCTTTCTTCCCGACGGAGACCACCACCTTCTGCCATGGGTCGGCGTGGTCGTCGAGGTAGTGGAAGGACCAGCGGAACCTTGCGTCGGCGGAGGGCTGGCGTCCCTTGAAGGCGAAGTAGGGGTAGATGGCCTCGGTGGCCTCCGAGTTGCGGCAGAAATCCAGCAGTTCCTTGTCCGCGATGGCCCGCGCTTCGGCCTCCGATAGGTCCGGGGGCTCGCGGAGCTTGAACCTCCACAAACCGAAGCCGGCGAGGACCGCGAGGGCCGCGAGGACCGCCACCTTCTTCATGGGCCGGACAAGATTCTAGCAAGTTGCGCATCGGCTCCGCATCAGAAAGGGCGCAGGCGCTTCAGGTACTTGAGGGCCGCCTGGAGGTGGTCCTTCTCGTCCGCCATGATGCCCTTGACGAGCAGCCGCTGCTTGGCGTCCGTGAGCTTCCGAAGGAGCTCCTCGCAGGTGCGGATGGAGCGCAGCTCGCGTTCGACGTGGGTCCGCAGGGTCTCCCTCAAGGAATCCGAGCGCGGGGGGGCTCCGGGAGAGACCTTGCCGAGGTCGTCGATGCTTGCCATGCCGCGCAGGGCCTCGTGGTGGGCCCTCTCCTCCTCGGCGAAGCGCTCGAACATGGCGCCGATGCGGTCTCCGCCGATGACCTTGCGGCGGAACAGCATGGCCTCGTGCTCGTAGAGCCGGATGTCCGCGATCTCGTCCACGACGGCCATGGCGATGAGTTCCATGGGGGCGATGATATCAAATCGCGGGGCTAGTGGCGGTCGCAGCACTAGCGGGCGAAGGCGGGGGAGATCCGCGCGAAGGCGGCCACGGCGCTCGGGTTGCGAGAGAGCCACCCGATGGTCGTCGGGTCGGACACCACGGAGTTGACGAAGTCCGCGTCCTCGGCCAGAGCGGAGGGCCCGTCCGCCTTCAGGATCTCCTTGACCAAGGGGCTGTCGAGCAGCTTCTCCACCGAGCGGCGGTCCTGCATGGCGGGGCTTCCGAGGAAGGCCGGGACCACGCCCGGGGTCTTGATGAGCGTCTTGAGGAGCGAAGGGCTCGAGAGCACGGCCTTGATCAAGGGGTGGGTGAGGTAGCGCTGGACCCTGGCCTTGTCCGAGATGAAGCCCTGGAGCTTCGCGGGGCTGGCCAGGTTGGTCCGGCGGACCATGAAGGATGCGGGATGCTTGAGGAGGTCGCGGAACATGCCCTGCTTCTTGGCCCACTCGGACGGCTGGGAGAAGGCCGGCGAGAGCGCCGGCGGAGGCGGCACGAACCGCGCTCCCATGACGAGGGGGCCGGACGCCACGGCGTCCCTCAGCATGGAAAGGGATTCGGACCGGGCCGGCGCCGTGGCGGGGGAGGAAGCGGCGGCGGGGTACCCGGCCTTCGGCTGGGTCGGCTGCGGCGCCGCCGACGGAGATTCGATGTCGAGGTCGAAGCCGTCCGCGGCGATCCGCGAGCCGTCGGCGGGCTTGTCGGTCCGCGTCGTGATCACGGCAAGGAAAAGCCCGGCGCAGGCCAAGCCCGCGACGCCCGCGAACGCCAGTCTACTTGACATCCCGATATTATGGCCCCGGGCTCCGGAATCTTCAGGTGTCCGGGGACCTAGGACCCGGCGCGGCAGTGGTCCTAGGGGCGGATAGTCCGGAAGTCCTATGTGATATAATAAATGCCATGTTGCGCCGTGTCGGATGGCTGGGCGGCTGCGCGGCGGTCGGTCTTCTGTCCCTGCCGGCCCTGGCCGTCGAAACCGGTCCCGCGGCCTTGTTCGACGGGTCCCAACCCATGAGATTCGACATCGTCGAGAAGCTTCCTTTGCGCCTCCTGAAGAACCTGAAGGGCAGGCCGGCTCCGGTCGTGCCTCCCGCGGACCTGGTCGCGGCGGGCAAGGTCTGGGCGAACGAGGTCCAGGCGGCCAAGTTGAAATCGGCCCATCCCGAGCCCAAGCAGTCCTTCCGGTTCGCGGTCATCGGGGATGCGGAGCCCGGCCGGTTCCCCTGGCAGCGCATCTTCGCGCCCACGGACGCTTTCCGCGACCACATCAGGCGCATCCAGAAGATGGACTCGGACTTCATGGTCCAGCTCGGGGACATCGTGTCCAGGGGAGTGGAGGGGAACTACCGCAAGCTCGTCGAGTTCCTCGCCGCCGAGGCGCGCATCCCGATGATGGTGATTGTCGGCAACCATGACCGCTCGGTCCCCAACGGAGACGGCGACAAGACCCTGTTCAAGACCGTGTTCGGCAAGACGGACCTGTCTTTCGACTACAACGGCTGGCGCTTCGTCCTGCTCGACAGCGCGGACCGCAGGCTCTCCCCGGAGCAGCTGGCGTGGCTGGCCGAGGCGCTCTCGGCCAAGATGCCCGCCTTGGTCTTCACCCATGTGCCTCCCGGCTATCTGCGGGGCCGGCTCGTCTCGCCCTTCGCGGACAAGTCCTACAACATGAGCGGCTACTTCGACGAGGGCGGCGCGGATTTCCGCAAGCTGGTCGGCGCGGGGAACGTGAAGCGCGTTTATGTCGGCCACATCCACGCCTTGGGCACGGCCGAGGTGGACGGGGTCCGCTACGTGCTCACCGCGGGCGGAGGCTCTCCCCTCTATCCCCTGCCGCCCGGATACCCTAAGCGCAAGACCGCGCATTTCGTCAGCGTCGACATCGGTCCCGGGGGCCTCAGAGAGACGGTCCACGAGCTCGACGGCCACACCTTTCCCCTGCCATAGGGCGGTCGTTCCTGTCAGGATGGGCCTTTCGGCCCAGGCGAGATGCGGGAAGGGCTGTTAACCTTTCTCCAAGAAACCCATGAGGATGATCGCCGCCGTTGCTCTGCTGTCCTGCGGGCATGCCCTAGCGGGCGAGGGCTTTGATTTCGACCGGCGCCGCGACGCCGGGAACCCGAGCCTGACCATCCTCGAGAGCCTGCCATCCCTGCCCGCGGTCACTTTCCGGATGCCCGAGGTCGTCGCAATCGTCGCCTCGGCCCGCGGTCCGAGCGGCGTGGCCCTGCTCAAGGCGAACGAGCCGGTCCCGTCCTTCGGGATCAAGATGCTCACGGTCATCGAGGTGGACCCTTCCCGGGCCGAGGTCAGGACCGTATCGGCCAAGAGCGCGGTCGGCAGGGTCTGGGCGACCCTGCCCAAGGTCATGGCAGCGGTCCCCGGCGCCGCGGCCGGCATGAACGCGGGCTTCTTCACCCGCGAGGACGGGGCCTTGATCGGCTTCTTCATGGAGAGAGGCAAGGTCCTCGCCCATGTCGGCCACCCCTCGATGAACCGCATCTTCATGGTGGACGGGAACGGCAAGCCGCGCATCGTGGTTGGGACTTCGGCCGGGCCCGGCGGGATCGTCTCCGCGGTCGCCGGCAAGTCCGCGTGGGAGGAATCCTCCCGCTCCGCGCGCGCGGCGGTCTGCATCACCCGCTCCGGCCGCGTCCGGCTGGTCGCGGCTTACCCTGTGCAGGACCTAGACCACATGGCGCAGTACCTCTCGGCCAAGGAAGGCTGCGCGAGCGTCGTGCACCTCGACGGCGGGGGCTCGACCCAGATGGCGTTCGGCGAGAACGGCCTCTCCACCGGCTGGGAGCGCAAGGAGGAATGCCGGAAGCCCGCCCTGCGGTCCCCCGACCAGTGCTTCCGGCAGGTCCCCACCTTCCTGGTGGTCGTGCCGCGGGCGCGCTGAACTCAATCCAATTCGACCACGGCGTAGCCGCAGGGCTCTAGGCTGCCGCTCCAGTCCACGCCGAGCCCGGGGTCCTTGACCTGCGCCTGGACCCACCGGTTGGTGGGGTTGGCCAGCACGAGCGCTCCCGCCCGCTGGGAGCCCTGGGCCCGGAGCGCGTAGCCCACCCAGCCCCCGTCAGGGCCGGGCTCGAGGGCCCTCATGGAGGCTGAGGGCAGCCTCTCTCGGAGCCGGGAGGCTTTCTTGAAGATGTCGCGGTAGAACGCCGCGATAGCGGGGTCGCCGCCCTTCCAGTCCACGACCACGGGCACGCCGAACGGCAGGGATTTGGGCTCGGAGGGGATGGGCTTGTCGAAGCCGATCTCCTGCGAGCCGTAGAAGAGGAGGCCGCCGGGCATGAGCATGGTCAAGGCCGCGGCTCCCCGCTCCCAGGAGCCCAAGGCGCGGCTGGGTGAGGCTTCGTCGTGGTTGCCGATGAAGTCCAAGCCCGCGGAACCGCCGGTCTGCCACTGCAGGAACTCGGCGCGCTTCAAGGCCTCGCGGATCCAGATCGAGTCGCGGCTTTGGACGGCGTCGTACCAGCCGTGGTGCCCGCCCGCCCGGGCCATGTCGTTCTTGCTGTAGATGAGGTCGAAGCCGCACCAGGAGAGGGAGTCCCAGCCGTCGTAGGCTTCGGCGATGAACCCGGTGCCGGGGTAGGCGGACTTGACGCTCGTGATGAGCATCTCCATGAACTCGCGCTGGGGCATGGACACGCGCCAGGCCCGCGAGAAATTGGCGTTGAGGTCGAGGTAGGCCATGTCCACCCTGAAGCCGTCCACGCCGAAGCGCTGGACCCAGCCCAGCACGATGCGGACCATCTCGCGGCGCAGGCCCAGGCTTGAGTAGTCGACCTGCGCAGTGTCGATCCAGAAGTCGATGCTCCCGAAGGACTCGTAGCCGCCGTGCGCGATCCAGTACTTCGCGCCGGTCGCCGGGTCGGTGTGGTCGAAGTACCCCCTGGGCTGGGGATTCCCCGCCGCTTCCTTATGAATGAAGTACTCCGGGCGGGCCATCAGGAGCTCGGAGTCCATCGAGGTGTGGTTGGGGACGAAATCGATGATGACTTTGAGGCCGCACTGGTGGGCGCGCTTCACGAACCCCTTGAAGTCCTCCTCGGCGCCCAGGGCCGGGTGGATGGTTTCATGGTCCTTGATGGAGTAGGGGGAGCCGCCGCCGGTCCCGGACTGGTTGCGCAGGCCGATGGGGAAGATGCCCATCACCCAGACCGTGTCGAACCCCTGGGCCTTGATGGCCTGGAGGTCGGAGCCCTGGAAATCCGCGAAGAAGGGGCCGCCCGGTCCAGGGGGGTCGCCCGAGGCCTGGCGCTTGCCGGCGAGGTTGAAGGCCCGAGGGAATATCTCGTAGACGCGCGCGTCCTTTACCCACCGGCTCTTGTCGAGCGACGCGACTTGGGCCCGCAGGCCCTCGGTGTAGTCCCTGGCGAAGCCCATCAGCCGGTCGTATTTCTCGGCTTCGCTCGCGCCGGAGGCCATGATGTCGCGGACCTGCCGGCGCGCGGGCGAGGCCCAGGAGACCGGGGCCAGGAGCGCGTCGAGGTAGGCGGCGTAGTCCTTCGCATGGTGCCGCAGGGCCTGCGACCCGTGCTTGGCGGAGAGGCTTTCCTCGGCGAAGACGAAGCCCTCCAGCCCGGCGTTCTGCGCCGTGTGGGAGCCGGCGCCCGACACGTTGAAGGTGAAAGGAAGCATGCCGCGGCCGCCGCCGATGCCCAGGACCTCCCTGAGCTCGCGCAGGCGCTCGTAGGAGGCGGACTGGGCCCGCGCCTCCCGCCCTGAGAGGGCCGAGGCCCCATGCCAGCGGCCGCCGTCGAAGAGCTGCCGGAAGGCCTGGGCTGCTTCCTCTAGAGAGGCCGTTCCGCCTAATCCTGCCTTGGCCGAGGACAGGCTCCCTGAACCGCCGGCTTGGGCTTGAGACCATAGGAAAGAAGAAGCCGCCAGGACAATGGCGATAGCGGGTCTGCGGGTTCTCATGGCTGGAGCGCAGATGGAGGATAGCGGCCTTTGGACCCAGACGGAAGGGCCGATGGGCCCAGGCAGGCCTGAGACCGAAGTCCTAGACAGCACAAGCGTCCTGGTCGAGTCGGTCAACGGGATCTCCATCGGCGACATGCGCGACCTGGTCCGCGCCTTCCAGACCCCGGCGGGCGGTTTCCACGTCATCCGGATGGACCCGGAATCCGGCTATGCGGCCAAGGTCGTGCTCGACGCCGAAGCCGCGGCCAAAGCCCATCCCGCTATCCTGGCGCGGCACGGCATCCCGAGCGACCGGTCGGAGGACCTGAGGTAGCCGAGGCACAGGCGCCAGGCTCGGTAGAAGGTCAATCCACCGGGATTGAGCCAGGCGCCTCCATGTACCTGGTCCCCCAGAGGCAGAACACGCCCGCCAGGAACATGGCGGCCAGGGTCATGAAAATCCCGGTCTTCAAGGTCGTCAGGTCCGAGACGTAGCCGATGAGGGTCGGAGACAGCGCGTCTCCCAGGGCGTGGATGAAGAAGATGTTCACGGCGAAGGCCATGGAGCGGATGGCGAGCGGAGTGCAGTCCACCAGCAGGGCGTTCAAGGGGCCGTTGTTCATGAAGATGAGGAACTCGGCGACGAAAAGGTAGGCCAGGGCCGTGCGGCAGTCCGGGGACAGGAGCGTGGCCACGCCGAACGGGATGCTGGCGAGGAAGCCCAGGCCCGTGACCAGGAAATAGGATCTCTTCGTGTAGCGCAGCACCCAGTCCCCCAGCCAGCCGCCCGTGAGGCTCCCCAGTGTGCCGGCGGCGACCGTGACTCCTCCGAACCACAGGCCGGCCTCGCCCACCGAGACGTTCCAGTTGCGCACGAAGAAGGACGGCATCCACGCGGCCAGGCCTCCGACCGCGAAGGTCATGGCCGCTCCGGCCAGGGTGTCGGTGACGAAGATCTTGTTCCTGAAGAGGGCAGCGTAGTCGCTCCATGTGGGCAAGCGCCGCTCGGGCGCGGAGGCGTCCTGCCGCGGGTCCTTCAGGAGAGAGCACAGGAGGGCCGCCAACAGACCGGGGACGCCGACGATGAAGAACGCCGCGCGCCAGCCGAAACGCTCGCCGAGCTGGCCGCCGAGGACGTACCCGAGGGCGCTGCCCACCGGGATGGCCATGGAGAAGAAGCCCAGCACCCGGGCCCGGGTGACGAGGTGGAACCGCTCGGCGATGAAGGAGGGGGAGATGCTCCCGTAGCAGGCCTCGCCGATGCCGACCAGGGACCGGGCTGCGAGGAGCTGGGCGAAGGTCTTGGAGAGCCCGGCGAAGACCGTGGCGAGGCTCCAGACGCCGACGCCGCCCGCGAGCCAGCGGTTGCGCGCGGAGCGGTCGCCGTGATAGCCCGCGAAAGGGGCGGCGCACATGTAGACGAGCATGAAGGCCGAAGCCAGGGCGCCGAGCTGGGTGTCGGAGAGCGCCAGGTCCGGCTTGATGAGCGGGAAGACCGCGTAGAGGACCTGCCGGTCGACGTAGTTGAGCAGGTTGACCAGGAAGAGGATGCCCAGGACGCAGTATGGGTTGGCGATCATGATCGGGCGGCCTTAAGGCGCGTCATCCACCGGCATATCTTAAGATATGTTGGTGGATAATTTCTCGATCAGTCATCAGTGTAGGCGTTAGCCGGCGGCGTCAAGGACCGGGCCGGCTGTGGTACAATATGGTCATGAAGAGAACGATCTCCATCGGATTGCTGGCCCTGTCGTTGACCGCCGTCCTGCCGGAGGCCCCTGCGGCGATGACGCCGCAGGCCCGCGCGGCCGACTTCGCGGCGGACCTTGGGAGCGCTTTCCGCGCTCTTCGCGAGGCCGTGGCCCTTGCCGTGGCCGGGGCGTTCCAAGACGCCGAGATCGCCCCGATGGCCTATGGGAGCCTGAACGGCACCGCCAACGGCCATGAAGTGGACCTGCGCGTCTATTCCAACGGGGTCAGCGGCAAGGCGAACGGCCAGGAGGCGCGGCTGCAGATCTACTCCAACGCGGTCCAGGGCGAGGCCAACGGCCAAGAGGTGCGCCTGCAGGTGTACTCCAACGCCGTGCGGGGCCAGGCCAACGGCGCCGAGGTGGACATCCGCATCTACGGCAACGGGGCCTCGGGAGAGGCCAACGGCAAGGAATTCGAGGTCCGCGCCTACGGGACGGTCAACATCTGGCAGGTGCTCGACGCCCTAGTGTTGAACCTGCCGGCGCAGGTGCTCAGCCGCAACCGGAACTGAATCCTCCTCGCTGTGCCGGCCATGGACAATTCGTCCGAATATCCGTCCCTGTCTTGCGATCAATTGAGCGCCGACCTTGAGAGCGCCGAGGGACTCGTGGAGAAGGTCGAAGGGGCGTCCCTGCCTCTGCAAGCCCGGGGCGCCCTCCTGAGCCGCGAGGAGTGCGTCATCCTGCTCGACAACATGTGGACTTTCGCGAGGATCGAGCTTGATGTTGATTGGGGCAACGAAGAGGCGCGCAGGCTCAAGGCCGCGGTCGCCGAACTGCGATCCCGCCTGGAGGCGGCGAGCCAGGCGCTGCTCGCGTTTCTCAGGCAGGCGGATGAGAAGACCATCGAGGCTTTGTTGGAGGAGCCGGGAGTCGGCCCCTACCGATTCTGGGTGGAGCGCCTTCGCAAATGCGCGGCCGAGTCGCTGCCTTTGGCGGAGGAGAGGCTGGCCGCCATCCTTTCGACCTTACGGCGCCGCGAGTTGGACTGAGTTCCATCAGGGCATCCCGGCCGGGTTCAGGTACGAGGTGCGACTGGGAGAAGAGATCAAGCGGGTCGGGCCGGCTGAGTGGCGTTCGATGAGGATCAGCAGGGACAGGAGAGCGCGGCAGGCGGCCATGGACTCGGGAGTTCGCGCTTGGAGGGAGCATGAGGACTCGTGCGTGGCCGCGCTCAACTCCATCGTTGGCCAGAGGCTGGAGATCCGCAGGCTGAGGTCGCGTCGAAGGGAGGCTGACTTCCTGGCCGAGCCGCTTCGCAACGCCGGCATCGGGAGGCCGGCCCTGGAAGCGCTCCTCGGCGAAGTGCGGGGCTTCAAGGCCCGGGCCAGGGGCGTGCGCCTCCTTCTGGCTAGGGCGCACGGCGAACCAACCGTCCATCCCAGGGACGTCTTGGACCTGCCGCCGGACATGGGGCCCGCGAGCGAGGCGAAGATTCCGTTCTCGAAGGCCATCAAGCTCGTTGAGGAGGGCTTCGCGAGCATCCATCCCGAGATGGGGGCTTTCGTGCGCCTGATGGCGGACCGGCGATGGATCGACTGCCGGAATGGGGAGCGCAGGGCTGCGGGCAACTACTGTTGGCTGTTCATGAAATCGCGGACTCCGAGGGTGTTCTACAATCCGTCCGGAACCATTTACGACGTCAACGGGCTCGCTCATGAGATCGGGCATGCCTTCAGCCTCCAGTTCTACGGCGGGAAAGGCCTTCCCTTCGGCGCCTGGAGCGGATGCGCGGCTGTCGCGGAAATGCCCAGCGGCCTCGCGGAACTGGCTGTCAGGGACGCCATGTTTTCCTCCATGCCGGAGCCGGCGGACAGGCTAAGGACCGCGTGGCTCGACATGGTGACCGTGGTGATGGATTTGCTGCACCAGCCGGCTCTCTTCGAGCTCGAGACGGCGGTTCATGAGCTCAGGCAGAAAGGCCTGCTCACGGCCTCTTTGCTCAAAGATGCCGAGGCCAGGGTCTGGGACGATTGGTACGGGGATATCCTGTCAGCGAAGAGCGAGACCTTCTGGATGGACGAGATATCATATGACGCCAATGAATGCTTCTGGTCCATGGTGTACACCTTTGGGACTCTGCTGGCAGTGGGGATGCTCGCCCAGAAAGACCGGTTGGGAGACCGCTTCTACCGCGCCTACGTGGACTTCTTGAGCGATTTCGGCCGGATGACCGTGGAAGAACTCGTGAGGAAGCACTTCGACGCCGACTTGTCCAGGCCGGAGTTCTGGCGGTCGAGCCTGGGCCTGGTGGAAGCCAGGATCGACAGGTTCGAGAAGATCATTGGTACAATATGCCCCCGAAGCCATGATTGAATACGCGGTGCTGACCTTCGGCGCGCTCTTCGCCATGGTGGACCCCATCGGCGCCATCCCGGCCTTCCTGGCCATGACGCCGCACAACACCGCGGCCCAGCGCCAGCGCATGGCCTTGACCGCGACCCTGGTCGCGGGCTTCGTCATGGCGGCCTTCGCGGCCTTAGGCAACCTCATCTTCAAGGTCTTCGGCATCACCCTCCCCGCGCTCCAGATCGCGGGCGGGCTCATCCTGCTCCTGGCGGCCCTGGACATGCTGCGCGCCAAGAGGAGCCCGCTCAAGGAGACGGCCGAGGAGAAGGAGGAAGGCGTGGTCAAGGACGACATCGCGGTCACGCCTCTGGGCATCCCCATGCTCTCCGGGCCGGGCGCCATCACGACCGCTATGGTCCTGTTCCACAAGGCCGGCACGCCCGGCCGCGGGGCCATGTTCTTCGTGTGCCTCGCGGTCATCATGGCGCTGAGCTACGGCATCCTCTATGCGTCCGCGGCCGGCGCCCGGCGCTTGAGCCCCACCTTCATGAACATCATGGAACGGCTCATGGGCATCCTCCTGGCCGCGCTCGGCGTGCAGTTCATCCTGACGGGCCTCAAGCTCGGCTAGGGGCTCGACCCATTGACGGGGGTCGGGCCCGCTGGCTATACTCTTGCCAATGGCTCCCATGGACGTCCCCGAGAACGAGAAGGTCAAGGTCCTGGTGATCGACGACGACAAGAACCAGCGGAACATGCTGGCCTTCGCCCTGAGGGACCGCGGCTATCAGATCGTCGCGGTCGAATCGGGGGAGCGGGCTGTCCAGGAGGCCGAGGCGGGAAGGTTCGACCTGGCCATCTGCGACATCATGATGCCGGGCCTGGGCGGCGTCGAGACCTTGAAGCGCCTCCGGGAGCTCCAGCCGGGGCTGCAGGTCGTCATGGCCACGGGCTACGCGACCGCCGAGACGGCCCTCAAATCCATGAAGCTGGGCGCCGTCAACTACCTGGCCAAGCCCTACGAGTTCAAGGACCTCCTCGCCGTCCTCGAACAAGCCCTCAAGCGGCGGACCAAGCCCGCTTGAGCGTCCACGCCGCCCCACGGCCATGAGGCTCGGCCACAAGATATTCCTCCTGTCCCTCGCGGTGATCCTACCTTTGGGCTACCTCTTGGAACGTCACTCGCTCAGGGCCGTGCACGAGGCCATGGTCCGGAACATCTCGGCTCCCGCGCGGGCCGGGGCCGTCCACGCCGCCCGGTCGACCGCCGTCGGCCTGGCCTCGCGCGACCGCAAACCCCTGCGGGAGTACCTCAAGGGATGCCTGTCCGGCTTCGCGGCGGAGTATGCCGCGGCGGCCGACGCCGAGGGGCGGGTGGCGGCGAGGGAGCCCGAGAGGGCTCCCATCGTCCCCGATGGGGAGCGCCTGAGCGGCCTGCCGGAACGGATGGACCGGCTCTTCTCGCGCGAGGTCGCGTCCGGAGGCCGGCGCTACCTGGAGTTGGTGATCCCCGCGGCGGCCGAGTCCGGGGCTCAATCGCGGCGGGGTCTGTTGATCCTGGGATTCTCCCTCGAAGAGGTCGCGGCCACGGAGGCCAGGGTCCTCAAGAGCTTCTTCGTCTTCGCCGCGGCCGCGGTCGGGGCGGCCCTGGCCGTCTACTGGATCCTCATGAGCATGATCATCAGACGCGAGGAGGAGCTGTCGAGGAAGGACCGCATGCTCCTCCAATCGGAGAAGCTCTCCGCGCTGGGAAGGCTCGCGGCGGGGATCGCCCATGAGATCAACAACCCTTTGGGGAGCATCCTCGTCTACGCCCAGGCCGCCGGCGAGAAGGTGCCCGCCGCCGACCCTCTTTCGGAGCCGTTGAGGGCCATCGCCGAGGAGGCCCTGCGCGCCAAGAGACTGGTCTCGGACCTGCTGGCCTTCTCGCGGCGCGGCGAGTCGGTCACCGAGTCTTTCCGCCTGGACGACTCATTGAAGGCGGCCCTCGCCATGGTGGAGACTCAGGCGCGGTTGAAGGGCGTGGAGCTCGGGTTCGAGCCGGGATTCGGCGGGGAACTGCGCGGGCATCGGGGACAGGTCCAGCAGGCGGTCGTCAACCTCTGCAACAACTCCATCGACGCCACAACCGCTTCCAGCGCAGGGGGCGGCCGGATCACGGTGCGCACGCGGCCGTCCGCGGACGGCCGCAGCGCGGTCGTCGAGGTGGAGGACACCGGAGTCGGCATCCCGCTGGAGATTCAGCAGTGGGTATTCGAGCCCTTCTTCACCACGAAGGAGGTCGGCCAAGGGACGGGCCTGGGACTCGCCCTCGTCTACGAGATCGCGACCCGTCACGGCGGCGCCGTCGAGTTCGAGAGCGCTCCAGGTCGGGGGACGCTCTTCAGGATGACCTTGCCGATCATGCCCTCGGGCGTCGGAGCGTCTACTCCATAGAGATCCCTCCTCTTCCTCTCCATCGCGATGCTCGCCGGTCTCGCCGTCGTCCTGCCCGCCTGGGCCGCTTCCGGCAAGAGAGGGGTCCCCGCCCGGGGCGCCGGCGCGCTCGAGGCGGTCAAAGGCTCTATCCGCGGGACTTCTGGATCCCCTAGGGATGCTCTCCAGGCGCCGTAGGGTCTTCCTGACCGTCGTCGTCGCGGTCGCGGGCGTTCTGCGCTTCGCCCAGTGGGGGGCGCCGCTCACGCCGGATGAGGGGTACATGGTGTCGGAGAGGGTCCGATACAATACCCATCCCCTCCTTGCCCTCGTCCTGCGTTCGATCAACGCCGTGTCGCCCACCGATCTCCTCGACACCCTGGCCGACATCCGGGCGCTGCAGCTGCCTTCCCTCGCGGCGTCCATCGCCTCGCTGGGCCTGCTCTACGCCGTGGCCGCCGAGTTGACGACGCCCGCTGTGGCGGTGCTCGCCGTCGCCGCCCTCGGGGTCTCGTTCTGGAGCCTGGTGTACGGCCACATGCTGCGGGGATACAGCCTCTCGGCGTTCCTGAACCTTCTCAATCTCTGGATCGTCATCCAGGTCCTGCTGCGCCGCAGGGCGCGGCTGCTCTGGTTCCTGCCCTTCACTTTGGCGGCGGCGCACTACGCCATCCTGCTCAACCTCTTCCACACGCTCGCCCTTGCGGCATGGGCGGCGGTCGTCCTATGGCTGCGCCGGGGCCTCCCCGCGGCCGCCTGGAACGCGGGCTGGCCGCTGTTCTTGGCCATGGCAGCCGGGCTGGCGCTCACATACGCGGCCTATCTTCCGCACCAGGGGTCTATCGGGCAGACGGCCGCCGTCTTCACGGCGGCGAACAGCTGGTCCTTCCAGAGCGCCGCCGCCGTGGCGACGAATTACTTGCGGGTGCTTGGGAGCCCGGGCGCATTCGCGGGCGGCTACCTCCTGGCGGCATCTCTTGGCATCCTGTTCTGCCTGCGCCGCCGGGGGGTCGGGCGCCTCGCCGGCCTGCTGATGGCCTGCTATCTGGTCCTGCCGCCGCTGGCTCTCTTCTTGGCGCGCCTCGATCCGTGGACGCGGTACCTGACGGGCACGCTTCCCTTCTGGGCCCTGGCCTTCGCGAAAGGGCTGCAGGCGGCGGCGTTCGAGGCTGCCGCCAGGATGCACTTCATGCGGGGAGCCTACGAGCGGGCCGCCCTCTTGATGGCGCGCGCCCAGGCCCTGGAGCCGAGCCTTGAGCGCGCCATGGGGCTGGGGATCTTCCTGCACCTGATGTACCGCTACGCCGACGACATCCGCCTGCTGCGCGGGCTCGTCCAAGGCGACGGGGCGGTCAACGCGAGGATCGCGCTCGCCAGCGAGCTCATGATCACCTACGAGATCGACGAAGCGCGGGCGGTCTTGAAGGGGGTCCTCCGATCCGACCCCGGCAACACCGCGGCCAAGAAGATGCTCGACGAGATGCGGCGGGTGCCGAGCATCCCATAAGGGGCCTCGGGCGGCCCGGGCCGCTCAGGCGACGGTCTCGGCGAAGCGCCGGGCGTCGTCGAACATCTCCGAGTTGTTGAAGAAGACGAAGGTGGGCCGGAACCGGCAAAGGCGCGCGAGAATCTTGAGTTCCTCGTCGGAATAGCGGTGCCGGTAGACCCGGCGTCCCTCCCGGTAGGTCCCGTGGAGCCTGAAGTACCCCATCCTCCCCGAGGGGGCGACGGCCAGGGGCGCGGTCGAGGCCGGAGGCCGAGCGTCCCCTGCGCCCTCAGGAAAGGTGTGGGCGGCAGGGGGCGCGGTCGAGGCCGGAGGCCGAGCGTCCCCTGCGCCCTCAGGAAAGGTGTGGGCGGCAGGGGGCGCGGTCGAGGCCGGAGGCCCTGGCCTTCCAGGATATTGGAGGGCCAGGGGGTCCGCGGCGTGGACCAGGTCGAGGTCGGCGAGGACCCGGGCGACGAGCTTCTCCGTCCAGGCCGGGCCGCGCGGCTCCCAGGCCAGGAGGAACTCGCCGCGTTCCACGGTCTCGAAGAAGGCGTAGAGGTCGCGGAGCTTGTCCGCGTCCGGGCGCAAGGACATCGGCGTCTGGAAGAGCACGATCTGTGCCCGGAGCGTCCGGGCGAGGCGCCTGGTGCGTTCCCACGCCAGCCGGACCTCGGGGCTCCGCTTGAAGTGCCCGCACCGGTCGAGGCGCTCGGGCCGGTCGGCCCCGAGCTTGCGGTAGGTCGGGCTCGTCGGGGGGTGAGTTACGAGCTGCCAGGCTTTGACCGTGAACTGGAAGCCCGTCGGCGCCTCCCGTCTCCAGCGCTCGGCCGTGGCCTGCCTGGGGGGCTGGTAGAAGCTCGAGTCGACCTCCACGACCCGGAAGGCCTCGTAGTACCGCTGCCGGGAGACCGGGAACCCGCAGCATCCGATCCGGACGGCTCCGCGGGGCTGCTCGGCGTGGATGGGCGTCATGGGTGACTCGATGGGAGGCTCCAGCCACCATGTTATCAAAAAGGGTATACTACCGGGGCGGGTATGAACGCGCCAGCCTGGAAGGCGGTGGCCGTCGTCGCGCTCTGCTGCGGGGCAGCCGTCTCCCGCGCCGGTGACTCGGCGGAATACCAGACCATCACCGTCGAGAGCGGCGACGACATCCTCCTCGTCGCCGAAAGGCATCTCAAGGATCCCTCGGCTTGGCATGAGATCCTGAAGTACAACTCCCTTCCTTCATCCGATCCGACGGCCATCCTGCCGGCGATGACCCTGCGCCTGCCGGCGCGGCTCCTCAAGAGCGACCCCCAGGCGGAGGTCGAGGCCGACCGGCGGGGCGTCGCGCAGCCCGACTCGCCCTCCGCCAAGCCCGCGGCCGGGGGCCTGACCGGCGGCGTGCCGATCCCCGACATCAGGGGCCTCAGAGGCGCCCTCGCCGGGTCGGGTTTCGGCGACGCGGTCTCCGGCTATCGGGTGGAGTGCGGCGAGAGCCGCGACCTCGCCCGGCCTCTCGCGAGGAAGACCTTCGACGCCGAATCGCCCATCACGCCCAGGGCCCTGAAGCTGCGCCGGGGAACGTACTGGTGCCGGATCGCCGAGATCGACCTGCTGGGGGTCCGAGGAAAATTCTCCGAGACGCGGCTCTATGGGACGGGGGCCCCTCCCGCGGCGGGCAGCCTGGAGTCGCGGCTCACCATCATCAGGCCCGACGAGGGAGATCTCATCGGGACGCGCACCTACCGCGTCAGAGGGAAGATCGCCCCGAACCTCAAGGTGATGGTGAACGGCCTGCCCGCCCATCCGGACGCCGAGGGCTTTTTCTCCGTCTCCGTGCCGTTGAACCTGGGGCGCAACACGATCCAGTTCGCCGTCTCCGACGACGCCGGGAACCTGCGCTTCTTGGACAGGACCGTGACTTGCCGGCCGTAATCATCATATAATGGGCCCGTGAATTGCCCCAAGTGTAGGGAGTCGTCCCTCCGAGAGGTCCAGGCCGGCTCGGGGCTCGCCGTGGACCTGTGCCCTTCCTGCGCAGGGGTCTGGCTGGACAAGGCCGAGATCTACCGCTTCGTGAAGCAGCCTCATCGGCTCTACCAGGAGCTCTCGAAGGCGTACCGGTCGGTCCACCCTTCCGATCACTCCTGCCCCAGGTGCGGCAAGATGCTGCTCAGCGCCAAGCTCGACGTCGCGGACCTCATGATCGAGGCCTGCCCGGGCTGCGGGGGCACCTGGCTAGACGCGGGCGAGGTCGAGAAGCTCCAGGCTGAGATCGCGCGCCTGGCGCCGGCCTCCGGGGGCCGGGCGCTCACCGAGATGGAGACCGCATCCGTCTTCGGGGTCGACGTCACGGCGGCGCTCGCCGTCGTGGTCGCCGTCGGCGGCGCGCTCGCCGCGGCGGCGGGGCTGGCACTGGGTTCGATGAGGAAGCTGCCGGTCCGGGCCGGGGAGGCGGGGCTGTTCCTCCTTGCCGCGCTGAGCGTCGCAGGGCTCCTGTTCCTCCTGGCGCGGGGGAGGTCGCGCAGGCGCAAGGAGGCCCGCTTGGTCTCGGGCACGGTGACGGGCGTCAAGGGCCTGGCCTCGGGCCCCTGGGGAGAGGTGGAACTCTCGGTCCGCTTCTCCTTCGAGGGCGGCGAGTTCGAGGTCTTGCGCAAGGTCAGCTACCGGACTTTCAGCGACGCCCGAGAGGGATCGGTCGTCGGGGTCGTGGCCCTGCCCGGCCGGCCGCGGGACGCCGCGGTCGTCCGGGCCCCATGACATGGACGGGCCGCTTCTCAGCTGCTAGAATGCCGGTGCTCCGACAGGCTACTTAGGAGGGGACATGCCCGAGCTCAGACAGAATCTCGCCACGAAGGAGTGGGTGATCATCGCGACCGAGCGCGCCCATCGCCCGGAGGAGTTCCGCTCGGAGAGCCGCGGCCGCGGCTCCCGCGTCGAGCATTCCCAGCAGTGCCCCTTCTGCGCGGGGAATGAGAGGATGTCGGAGACCGTCTACCTGGCCGGGGACCAGGCCACCTCCGGGAAAGGAGGACGGCTGCCCTCCGGCGACCCGGCCTCCAGGGGCCAGGCCAAGTGGAAGGTCCGCGCCGTCAAAAACAGGTTCCCGGCGCTGGTCGAGGGAGCGGCCCAGCCCAAGACCCAGGGGGGGCTCTACCGCCTGCTGTCCGGGGAAGGCATCCACGAGGTCATCATCGACTCCCCGTCCCACTGCAAGCATCCCGCGCTCCTCTCCCGCCGGGAGATGGAGGACCTCGTCGAGGCGTACCGGGAGCGGTTCAAGGAATCCGCCAAGAGGGACAAGGTGTCGCTCACCCTCATCTTCAAGAACCACGGGGAGGCGGCCGGCACCTCGCTCGAACATCCCCACACCCAGCTGGTGGGTTCCAGCGTGGTGCCTTCCGGCATCCGGCACCGGATGGACGAGGCCGAGAAGTACTTCGAGCGCAACTCCCGGTGCGTGTTCTGCCGGATGATCGAGGAGGAGTGCAGGCAGGGCGCGAGGATTCTCTCCGAGACCGAGCATTTCGCCGCTTTCGTCTTGTTCGCGGCCCTCTCGCCCTTCCACATCTGGATCCTCCCCAAGAGGCATACGCCGAGCTTCGGCGACATCACGGACCATGAGGCCGACGATTTCGCGGCGGTACTGCAGGGGGTCCTCAAGAAGCTCGACAAGGGCCTGGACAACCCGGACTACAACTACATCATCCAGTCCGCGCCCATGGACCGCGGCACGACCGAGGCCTTTCACTGGTACCTGAGCCTGGTGGTGCGGCTCAACAAGACCGCGGGTTTCGAGCTGGGGTCTGGGATGTTCATCAACACCACCCTTCCCGAGGAAAGCGCGAGATACCTCAACTCGGTCAAGGTCTGACTTCCAGCGGGCGCTGGAAGAGATCCGGGGGATATGCTAGGCTAGAAACACCATGGCTATCATAGATCGAGTCAAATACGACGGTCCAGGCACGGTGCTCATCTGGAGGCACCCTCCGGACGACCTGACCTGGGGGACGCAGGTGATCGTCAACCAGTCCCAGGAGGCCCTCTTCTTCAAGGGGGGGCAACTCCTCGACGTCCTCGGCCCAGGCACCCACACGCTGGAGACCTCCAACATCCCTCTGCTGCGGGCGCTCATCAAGCTCCCCTTCGGCAACAAGACCCCGTTCGCGGCCGAAATCTACTTCGTCAACAAGGCCGCCAACCTCGACGTCAAGTGGGGCACCACCACCCCGATCCAGCTCCAGGACCCCAAGTTCAACGTCATGCTCCCGGTCCGGGCGTTCGGGCAGTTCGGCGTCCGGGTGGCGGACTCCAAGAAGCTCGTGGTCCAGCTCTCCGGCACCATGAACGAGTTCACCGTGGAAACGCTCAGCAGCCAGTTCCGGGGCCTCTTGCTGACCCGCATCAAGGACTACCTGGCGGAGACCATCATCAAGCAGAAGGTGACCATCCTGGAGATCAACGCCTACCTGGAGGAGATCTCCGAGACCATGCAGAAGAAGGTCGAGAACGACTTCGCCAAGTTCGGCGTCCAAATCATGAACTTCTTCGTGAACTCGATCGACGCGCCGGAGTCGGACGAGAGCGTCGTCCGTCTCAAGAAGGCCATGGCCGACAAGGCCGAGATGGACATCCTGGGCGAGGGCTACAAGACCAAGCGCACCTTCGACACGATGGAGAAGGCGGCCGGCGCGGAAGGCGGCGCCATGGGGGCCGGCATGGGGCTGGGGATGGGGGTCGGCGCGGGAGCGGGCATGGGGTCTCTGGTGGGCCAGGCCATGGGGGCTGTGGCCGCGAAGACGGCTTGCCCGTCCTGCAAGGCCGAGGTCCAGGCCGGCTCGCGGTTCTGCCCGTCCTGCGGGAAGGGCCTGGCCGCGGCGGCCTGCCCTCTTTGCAAGGCCGAGGTGGCGCCGGGCGCGAAGTTCTGTCCGTCCTGCGGCAAGCCGCAGAAGTGACCCGGATCGCATAGGAGGACGACATGTACTGGATCGCGATGCTGACGCTGGCGTTGAACTCCTCTCCGGCCTGGGCGGCGAAGGTCACGATGTACACCGACGACACCCATACCCAGAAGATCAAGAGGCAGAAGCTCGACTGCAGGGTACACGACAACAAGAAGAAGTCCCTTACGCTCGGCTTCAAGATGAGCGTGGCGTTCGCGGCCAAGGTCGGCCCCGAGGTCACCTGGGGCAGGGAGACCGGGATCCGGTGGAACTCCATGAGCCAGGAGCTCATCAGCCGGTACAAGGTCCTATGCGACATGCACAACAAGGGGCACCTCACCCTCGCCGAGTTCAATAGGAAGTACGAGAAGCTAGAAGGCATGTACGAGAAGGCGGTCGAGCTCAAGGCCGAGATCGAGGAGAACGTCTATCAGCGGGCCGAGAAGGCCTTCGACGACCTCGACCGCGAGGGGGAGAAGATCAGGGGCGGCGGCGCGGACTTCAAGGCCGAGATGAAGGAGAAGATCAAGAGGTACTCCGGGGACATCGCCTCCCTGTCCGACGAGGTCAAGACCGGGGACGAGGCGGCCTTGCCGGACGAAGAAGGCAAGCCCTCCCGCAGCGAAGGGAAGAAGGCCACGCGGGACCAGTAGCGGCGCTTGGGGATCATCCTCCTTCTGGCGGGACTGCTCCTGGCCGCGCCCGCGGCCGCGGACCTTTCGCTCGTGCAGATCGTCCAGTCCCAGACCAGCGGGGGGGATGAGGGGCTCTTCGGAAAGACCTGGATCCAGGTGTCCGGCCGCAAGATGCGCCTGGTCTCGGGCTATGCGCGCAAGCTCAAGCCGGGCCGGAAGGGACATGAAGGGCCGGTCCGCCTCATCCAGATCATCGACCTGGACAAGGGCTCGGTGGTCGCTCTCGACCCGGCGGCCAAGACCTTCGAGACCCGGCCCTTGACCGACGTGCGCTACGCCGGCTCCGGCGGCGGGGCCTCGGACCTGGGACCGCGGCCCAGGCCCCGCTCCCACATCGGCTCGAGCCAGATCGAGGTCGAGAGGGGAAAGCTCGACCGCGACGTCGGCGAGGTCCGGTGGGGGCACTACCGCGTCGGAGTCAAGGTGCGCCTCGACGAGGGCAAGGGGTTCGAGCGCCTGGCCCGGATGGAGCAGGACCTATGGCTCGCGCCGCTCACGGGAGACCTCCAGGAAGGCCTGTTGGACCTGGCGGCTTTCGAGACCGACTACCGCAAGGCCACGGGAAGCAGGTTCACCCCTCTCGATTTCTGGACCTATCAGATGAGGGAGGTGGCTTCCTATCTCGGGGTCCCCGAGAGCGAGGTGAAGGGCCTCCTGGCCGATGTCCGCGACGCTTTCGCGGAGGTTCCCGGGTATCCCTTGGCGAGCTCCATCTCCTGGTGGAAGGAGGCCCAGGTCATCGCTCCCGCGCCGTCCGCGCCGCCGGAGCCCAGGCGGCGGCTCGCTCCCATCCCGAGCTTCTACCCCATCAGGTCGCGCTTCCGGCCCATCGACTTCGGCGGGTCCTGGCGGCTCATCGAGCGCATGACTGGCTCTGAGCGGGAGGACGAGCGCAGGGGGCTTCTTTCGAAGGGGCGCCATCCGGAGTACCCGTCGAGGAGGCGCTACCCGGAGTACCCGGCCTTCCAGAAGGAGATGGCCGAGAAGGTGGCGGGGACCTTGGCCGGCAAGCTCACCAAGGATCCGCCCCGGAAGGGCCTGCGCTCGGGCGCCAAGGCCAAGGCCGACGGCGCCAAGAGCGGCCCGTCCAGCGACGGGCCCGGGCAGATTCCCGTGCCCTTCTACCAGATCAACACGGAACTCGACGCCTTCAGCTCCATGGATGAGATCCCTGCCGAGGACTTCGCGCCTCCCGCCGGCTACAAGCCCGCGGCCGGCAAGAAGGGGCGCTGAACCTCCGGCCGGACGCGCCGTAACACGGCTGAAAACACTTCCGCGGGAGAGGGGGCTATACTATTGATATGGAAGCGCCGAGCTCCCTGACCGGAGGGAATCCCATGAAGGCAGTCCTCCTATTCGTCCTGTCGTTCGCGTCGGTGGTCGCGCCTGGGCTTGCCGCCCCTGCGGCGAAGGCGCAGGCCGCGCCGTACGCCATCGAAGACGAGGGGGGCTTCTTCCCGACCGGCCAGCGGGTGGAGTTCCATGACCGCTACGGCTGGCAGAGCTACCGTGTCCGGTTCGAGTTCGGGCTGGAGAGCGGCGGCCGCTCCCTCACCAAGGATTCCCGGCTCAGCGTCAGGATCCTGAAGCGCGACGGGGACGTCTGGGAGCACTCCTGCCGCGCCAAGGGCCGCGACGCCCTTGCCGCCAACGTCAACGGCATCCCGGGAGAGGCGGTCTCCGTGGTGGTCGAGTGCCGGATTCCGGAGCGCGAGTTCGCCAAGGCCGTGGACCTCGACCCCTTGGACGTCGGCATCCCGAACCTGGTGTTCCACGTGATCCTGCGGGATGGCGCCCTGCGCCTCGGGGCCCAGCGCGGGCTCTACATCACGCCGACGGTCGAGTCCGCGACCTCCGAACTGAGCGCCTACGCCTCCGTCGAGCATTCTCCCTCCAACCCGTCGGTGATCTTCAGCAGCAATTAGGGTTCTGGTGTCAGGCATTGCGCAATGCCTGACACCATCATGGACCAATGGTCCCCCGCTGGGTAGGCCATTTTCCAAGGCCCTGTCGCCCCCTTCGACCCATAGAGAAATCCCGGCCGCTTCCTATAATCTATGCGCTGGGGAAGCAACACGCCATGGATAGGGAGTTGGGTCATGTCTAAGACAATGGCAAGCCGCGTCGCGGGACGAATCATCTCCACCGCTCTGGCGCTCGTTCTCGCCTTCAGCGGGCCGCTGTTCGCGGCAGGGACCGTGGCGGCCGTGCGCGTCGCCCCCATGCCCGTGACCGGCGCGGGCGCCCTTGCGGGCGCCCGTCTCTATCACGTCGAACTCCCCAACCTCTCGCTCCAAGGGGGGGCGCTCAACACCCCCTCCGTGACGCTCAAGCCCACGGTGGCGCCCGTGGTCTCTCCCGAGGTCGTCCTGCCGGCCCAAGTCCCCGGGCTCCAATCGCAGCCGGTGTTCGACGTGCTCAACAAGCTCGAGGCAGCTGGCGTCAACCTCCAGGGCGGCGGGACCCAGGCCGACGCGGCCAAGCTCATCGCGGCCGCGGAGACCCTCCCGGCCGGCAAGACCCGGGACGACCTGGTGCTGCTGGCCAAGGCCATCTCGGCCCCGAAGGGCGAGGTCGCGGCCGGGCTCGACAAGGCCTACGACAATTCCGCTGCTTCGGGCCAAGACGCGCCGGTCATGGCGCAGACGGGCGGCATCTGGAACACGCTCTCGAAAGTGCGGCTCCTGCCGCGGTCCCTGCGCAAGAGCTTCGCCGAGCGGGCCGAGAAGGGCCGCTTGAAGGCCCAGCCCCAGGATCCGGCCAAGTTCGAGGTCCCGGTGGACCAGCTCCGGTGGGTCCCCTCCGCGGACCTCCTGCCCGAGAGCACCAAGGACATCCCGGCCGGAGCGGCGCGGATCGTGGGACAGGACCGGGCCTTGAAGGCCCTCTCGTTCGGCCTGAGGATGCCGGGAGACCGCTACAACATCTTCGTCTCCGGGCTCGAGGGCTCGGGCCGCGAGACCGCGGTGAAGGACGCCCTCTCGAAGCTCGCGCCGACCATGCCGACGCCCAGGGACCTGGTCGCGGCGACGAACTTCGAGAACCCCGACGCTCCGGCGCTTCTGAGCCTGCCCGCGGGCGCGGCCCCCGGCTTCCAGGCCGCGGTGGCTGAGTTCATCCAGAAGTTCAAAATGATCGTGCCCCAACTCGCGCAGTCCGAGCAGCTCGGCCAGGCCAAGAAGATGATCGAGGCCAAGCTCAAGGCCGCGGCGGCCGAGCGCAAGAAGGCCCTGGACGATGAGATCGCGCAGGTCAAGCTCGGCAAGTTCGGGCTGTCCCTCTCCTTACAGGAAACCGAGCGCGGCTACTCCCTGATGGTCGCCCCGACCCTCGACGGCAAGGCCTTGACGCCCGACGAGGTCAAGGAGAAGATTGCCTCCGGCCGGATCACCCAGGCCGAGTGGGACGAGGTCCAGTCCAAGCTCGAGGAAACGGCGGGCCCGTTCGTCGAGAAGTTCCAGGCCATGATGAAGGAGAACAACGAGGACGCGGCCAAGGCCGAGGCCATGCTCGGCAAGCTCCTCGGGAAAGCCGCGGCCCAAGTCGCGGACCAACTCGGCGAATCCGTGCGCGCGGCCGTCCTCGGCGGCTCCGTGGTCGACCAGAAGGCGCTCGCCGAGATCAAGGCCCGGATGGATGCCGAGCAGGCCGAGCTGCAGAAGGAGGTCGCTCAACTCAAGGTGGGACGGTTCGGCGTAATCCTTCAGGCCATGCCCACTCCCGACGGCAACCTCAAGATCGGGATCGGGCTCACCCTCAACGGCGAGCCCCTCACGGCTGAACTCGTCGAGTCCAAGGGCATCCCCATGGACGAGATCAAGGCGGCCCAGGCCGGGATCAAGGCCGTCGTCACGCCCTACTTCGAGAAGCTCCAGGCCATCTTCCAGAAGTACTCCAAGGAGTTCGAGGCGGCCTCGGCGGCCAAACGGACGCCGGAGAGCAGCGAGGACGTCGGGGCTTCGTTCTATGTCGAGTCGCTCATCAACAACGCGGCCATGCACTACGAGGACTTCGCGCCGAAGCAGTCCGGCGGAGGCCTCATGGCCATGCTGGGCGGCGGCGCGCCTGCGGCTGCGGACCCGGCCGAGAACTACAAGGTCAGCGTCATCGCTTCGAACAAGTCCGGTTCGGGCGCTCCCGTCATCTTCGAGAAGGCGCCGTCTTACGAGAACCTCTTCGGCGGCGTGGAGACCCAGAGCATGGTGGTCCCCGGCGTGGGCGTGGTCAAGAGTAAGAGCCCCGGCGGGCCGACCCTCAAGTCCGGTTCCTTCCAGAGGGCCAACGGCGGCTTCCTGGTCATGAGCGCGCTCGACGTTTTGCGCTCCCCCGGCGCTTGGGAAGGGCTCATGAGGGCCATCCGGGACGGCAAGGCGGCCATCGTGGAAGGCGGCCCCGCTGCCCGGATGATGGGCATGGCCGGCGAGGCCTACGCGATGCCCTCCAAGGTCAAGGTGGCGCTCATCGGGTCTCCCTTGATCCGGATGCTGCTCCGGGCCCACGACGAGGACTACGCCGGCAACTTCAACACAACGGTTGAGTTCCGGTCCGTCATGGACATCACCGGCGAGACCATCTCAGGGGTCCTCTCCTTCATCAAGAGGCTGGTCGTCGACGGCGCCGGCCAGGCGCTCGACATGACCAAGGACGCCATCAGCGCGGTCCTGGAGTACGCGGCCAGGCTGGCGGATTCCAACGAGAAGATCACGGCGCAGTTCAGCGAGGTCCTCGGCTTGATGCGCGAGGCGTCATTCTGGGCGAAGGAGTCGGGCCGCGAGAAGGTCACCCGCGACGACGTCCGGGCCGCGCTCAAGGCCAGGGACGACCGCGATGGCGGGGTCAAGGAGAGGATCCACGAGGTCTTCAAGAAGGGCGTGTTCCGGGTGGACGTCCAGGGCTCGGCCGTCGGGCAGATCAACGGCCTGGCGGTCATGGGCGACTTCGGCGTGCCCGCGAGGATCACGGTGGTGAGCTCTCCCGGCCGCGCCGGCGTGGTCTCCGTGGACCGGGATTCCGGGCAGACGGGCCCGAGCTTCAACAAGTCCCTCGGCATCATCCAGGGCTTCTTGGAGCACGTCTTCGGGCGCAAGCGCCCGGTCTCGGCGCACCTGCGGGTCTCCTTCGAGCAGAACTACGGCGGCATCGACGGAGATTCCGCGACCTCGACCGAGATATACGCCATCCTCTCGAGCCTCTCGGGGGTACCGATCCAGCAGAGGTTCGCGGTGACCGGGTCGGCCGACCAGTTCGGCAACGTCCAGCCCATCGGAGGGGCCAACGAGAAGATCGAGGGCTTCTTCAGCGTGGCGAGCGGCATGGTCAACAAAGCATACCAGTCCGGCATGAACGGGGTGCTCATCCCGGCCACGAACGTCAAGGACCTCCAGCTCGACGAAGGTGTCGTGAAGGCCGTGGCCGAGGGCCGCTTCAAGATCTACGCGGTCAAGCACGTCGGCGAGGGCATCGAGATCCTGACCGGCGAGGCCTACTCCGAGATCCTCAGGAAGGCGGAGGCCAAGCTCGACGAGTTCTCAGGCGCGGCGGCGCGCTCGGCGGCGCGATAGGGGAGATGAAAAAAGCGGTCGCAGCACTAGTCCCGTTTCTCATGATGGCCGCCGGGTGGGCCCACGCCGAGGGCCGCCAGCGGAAGGTCCGCTACGAGGAGATGCTGCCGCATGAGCTCTCGGCGGCGATCAAGGAGCGGCCGGTCGCCTATGTCCCCTACGGCTCCCTGGAATGGCACGGGAAGCACCTGCCCTACGGGGTAGACGCGTTCAAGGCGCACGCGCTGTGCGTCAGGGCGGCGGAGAAGTTCGGCGGCGTGGTGCTGCCGGCGACCTACTGGAACCCGCCCGGGCCCGCGATGTACGGCTCCTACCAGGGGGCCCCGGCCGCGGCGATGGAGCAGGTCTTCATCAGCGTGTTCCGATCCCTGGCGTCCCTGGGGTTCAAGGTCATCGTGGGCGTGGCCGGACACGACGTGCCTGAAGAGCTCGCCCCCTTGCAGAAAGCGGCGCAAGCGGTGACCGTGGAGGGCTCGACCTACGGGGCCGCGACCTACGAGTTCATGCCCGGCGATCCCTGGTCCGACCACGCGGCCGCCTACGAGACCTCCCTGATGATGGTCTTCAAGCCGGACCTCGTGTCCATGAGCAGGATCAAGGACGAGGACCTCTCGACCCAGGAAGGCCAGGCGAAGGCGGGCATCCACGGCCGCGATCCCCGCAGGCACGCCAGCCGGGAGGCCGGGGAGAGGGAGGCCGCGAGGCTCGCGGAAGGCCTCGGGAAGCTGGCGGAGGAGCGTCTGCGCAAGCTCGAAGCGCCCAGGCCGGCTCAGTACCGGTAGTTGTCCATCTTGTACGGCCCCTCCACCGGGATGCCGAGGTAGTCGGCCTGGTCCTTGGTCAGCGTCGTGAGCCTGGCCCCGAGCTTGGGGAGGTGGAATCTAGCGACCCGCTCGTCCAGGAGCTTCGGCAGGGTGTAGACCTTGTTCGTGTATTTCTTGGTGTCGCGGTTGGTCCACAGCTCGATCTGAGCGAGGGTCTGGTTGGTGAAGGAGATGCTCATCACGAAGCTGGGATGCCCCGTGGCGCAGCCGAGGTTCACGAGCCGGCCCTCGGCCAGGAGGGTCACGGTCTTGCCGTTGGGCCAGGTGAACTGGTCCACGAGGGGCTTCACCGTGGTCCGCTTGATCTTCCTGTCGTTCATGATGGAGGCGACGTCGATTTCCAGGTCGAAGTGACCGATGTTGCACAGGATGGCGGTGTCCTTCATGGCGTCCATGTGCTTGCGGGTGACGACGTCCTTGCATCCGGTGGCCGTGACGAAGATGTCGCCTAGCGGGGCGGCCTCCTCCATGGTGACCACCTGGTAGCCTTCCATCGTAGCCTGGAGCGCGATGATGGGGTCGATCTCGGTGATGAGGACCCGGGCGCCCTGTCCAGCCAGGGACTGGGCGCAGCCTTTGCCCACGTCGCCGTAGCCGGCTACCACGGCGATCTTGCCCGCGACCATCACGCCGGTCGCGCGCTTGATGCCGTCGAGCAGGGACTCGCGGCAGCCGTAGAGGTTGTCGAACTTGGACTTGGTGGTTGAGTCGTTGACGTTGATGGCCGGCACGCCCAAGGCGCCCTTCTGCTGGCGCTGGTAGAGCCGGTGCACGCCGGTGGTGGTCTCCTCGCTCAAGCCCACGATGCCCTTGACGAGCTCGGGGTGCTTGTCAAGGACGACGTTCGTCAGGTCGCCGCCGTCGTCCAGAATGAGGTTCAGGGTCTTGCCGTCCGGCCAGCGCAGGGTGGACTCGATGCACCAGTCGTACTCCGACAAGGTCTCGCCCTTCCAGGCGAAGACGGGGACGCCGGAGGCCGCGATGGCGGCCGCGGCCTCGTCCTGGGTCGAGTAGATGTTGCAGGAGGACCACCGCACCGAGGCGCCCAGCTCGGTCAGAGTCTCGATGAGGACCGCGGTGTCGGTCGTCATGTGGAGGCACCCGGCGATGCGCGCGCCCGCCAGGGGCTTCTTGTCCTTGAACTCCTTGCGCAGGGCCATCAATCCCGGCATCTCCTTCTCCGCGATCTCGATCTCCTTGCGGCCCCATTTCGCGAGGCCCAGATCCGCTACCTTGTAGTCCTTCTTCGTGGTGGTCTTCTCCATGGTCGTCGTGGTCATCCTTTTCCTCCGGTGCAAGGATTATACCTAATGTTGCGCGCCCGCCGGAAGGGAAGACGGCATGCTGATTGGGAAACCTGAGGGCCTTGACAATGGGTAGTTATTGCATAATAATATAGTTACTGTGCGGCAAAGATGTATATTATTGCCGCTTACAAAAAGACAATGACCAAGAATGAGATCATGGCAGTGCTCCAGGACTGGAATCTGTGGCAGAAACCGCCGGGAGCGGGAATCAGCCGGCCGGTCTACGTGGCGAAGCTCCGGGAGTTCCTGAAGGCGAACCAGATCGTGACGGTAACGGGTCCCAGGCGGGCCGGCAAGTCTTATGTCATGCGCCAAGCGGCGCGCAGCCTGGTCGCGGAGGGTACGCCCCCCGAGGACATCCTGCTGGTGAATCTGGAAGACCCCCGGCTCATCGATCTGGACGTGAAGACCCTGGACCGGATCTTCGAGACTTATCGGGAGTTCCTGGCGCCCAAGGGAGTCCCTTTCGTCTTCCTGGACGAGGTGCAGGAGGTCGCCGGCTGGGAAAGATGGGTGGGGGCGATGCACGAGCTGGGCAAGGCCAGGCTCGTCGTCTCCGGCTCCAACGCCCGGCTCCTGAGCCGCGAGTTGGGCACCCTGCTGACGGGCAGGCATCTGGACCTGAGGGTTTCCACGCTCTCCTTCGCGGAATTCCTCGCCTTCAACGAGGCGGCTCCCGCGGACCGGTTGGACGTCTCGGCGAGGGCGGTCGAGCTGAAGGGCTTCTTGAGGAGGTATCTTGAGGAGGGGGCGTTCCCCCAAGTAGCGCTCGCCGCGCCCAAGAGGGAGATCCTCCTCGGTTACCTCGAGGACATCGTGCAGAAGGACGTCATACGGCGTTTTCGGATACGCAAGGCCGAGGGGCTCAAGGCGCTGGTCAAGCACTACCTCAGCAACCCCGCGGCGCATGTCACGTTCGCGGCGCTGGGAAAGTCCTTCGGAGTCTCGCCCGACAGCATCGAGCGGTTCTCCGGGCACTTGGAGCAGGTCTACGCAGTCTCTCTCTTGAAGCGGTTCTCGTACAAGGTGAGGGAGCAGGAGAAAAACCCTCGGAAGGCCTACTGCGTGGACACGGGGCTGTGCAACGCCGCGGGATTCAGGTTCAGCGGGAATCTGGGCAGGCTCGCCGAGAACGCCGTCTTCCTGGAATTGCTTCGAAGGCGTCTCGCCGATCCCTGCTTCGAGGCGTTCTACTGGAAGGACGAACGCGGCCGCGAGGTGGATTTCGTCGTCAAGGAGGGCCTCAAGGTCTCCTCCCTGGTGCAGGTCTGCTGGGACGCGGAGGAGGCAGGGACCCGGCAAAGGGAGCTCCGGGGCCTGGTCAAGGCGATGGTGGAGTTCGAAATGAAGGAGGCGCTCCTCATCACCGAGGACGAGGAGGCCGAGGAACGGGTCGAAGCAGGCGTCGTCCGTCTCGTGCCTCTGTGGAAGTGGCTTCTGAGCCTGGCGCAGCCGGGACATTCCGCGGGCCATTTGTTAGAATCGGAGGGCAGGCGCAACTCGGGCGGGTCCGTCACATGAAACGAGCCATTCAGGTCCTCAACGAGATGGTCGGGGTCGGGGTCATCGGGGAGTACGCAATCGCGGGAGCGGTCGCCGGCATCATTTACGCCGAGCCGGTGTCGACCAAGGACCTGGACGTCCTTGTGACGCTGCCCGAGACGCCGGGAGGGCTTGCCTCGCTGGCGCCCATCCACGAGTACCTGAGGAAGAAGGGGTGCTCGATGTGCGGCCAGCACTTCGTCCTCGGTGGAGTGCCGGTGGACTTTCTCGATGCGCATGATCCGATAGCCAAGGACGCGCTGAAGCAGGCTGTCGAGGTCGAGGCATGGGGAGAGCGCGCCAAGGTCGTGCGCGCCGAGCATCTGGTGATCATGGCCCTCGCCGTGGGCCGGCACAAGGACTACGCCAGGATTGAGGCGCTCCTGGAGATGGCGAAGATCGACAGGGGCCTTCTTTCGCGCCTGCTGAAGCGCCACGGCCTCGTCAGAAAATGGGATGCCTTCCGCAGGGGGGCGGCGTGATGCGGGGATCCGGCGCGCTGAAAGCGTTCCTGCGACGCAAGAAGCGCCTGCGGCGCAAGCTCGCGAGGCTGCCCATCGAGGACAAGATTGCCTGCCTGGTCGAGCTTCAGGAGATGATTCACGCCGTTCGGAAGGACTACCCGGTCTGGGACATACGCGAGGACATGGCGGGCCGGGGGTTGTCCGCTTATTGAACCATGCTTAGGCACGGCGTCCCCATCACGATGGCGGGCTTGCTGGCCGTCATCGCCGTCATGGGCTTCTGGCGCGTCCATGTCCTCTCCGGCCGCGACATCGGGGTCCTGACCGGCCAGGTGGACGACAAGGTCGCGGATTGGGAGGCCAGGAGGGTGCCCGCCTCTCAGCGGGCGATCACCTTCGTGCTCTCGGACGCCCGCTCCGGCCAGGACCCCTTCGTCGAGCCTCCCGACCCCACCCAGTGGCAGAGGACCATGGAATGGCTCGGCCACAGCGTGTTCGCCGGCAAACCCGCTGAGACCAGCCTGACCGTGTTCGCCGAGTCCTTCCAGGGAGAGCAGTCGGCCGTGACCTGGGTGCACGACGGGTTCTCCAAGGTGAGCGAGGAGGGGATGGAGAAGGAGATCTCCAAGGCCATCGTGAAAGCACATGACGCCGGGGCGGAGATCAACATCGCGGCGCAGGACGCCTCCGGCGTCACTGTCCTCAAGGCGCTGAAGAAGCTCGAAGGGGTGGAAAGAGGAGGGGTGAAGGTCGGGGCGAACAAGGTCATCCTCGCAGGCACGAGCTGGCCCAAGCTCAAGACCATCCCTTCTTTGTCGGCCTACGACTTCAGCAAGCCCGGCAACATCATCGAGCTGGCGAACATCTGGGTGCCCAGGGAGGAGTTCATCTCCAAGACCGCCTTGCTGCATGTGCGCTATCAAGACGGCACCGAGAAGGAGACCGCGGTGGCGGATTTGTGGTCCGAATTCAGGACCGAGGGCGGCATGATCGAGAAACTCTGCCGCCTGGTGCGTCAGTTCGCGACCATGATCGCATCCATGCGGCAAGTCATCAGCAAGCAGGAGCAGGCCTTGAAGGAGATCGCGGCCAAGGAGGCAGCGGAGCATGCGGCCAGGATCGCGGAAGAGGCGCGCAAGGCCCGCAGGGGAAAGCGTTCGAGGCCCGACGTCGCGGGATTCGAGTTCCAGGTGGAGCGGGAGGTCTTGACGCTCCAACGGGAGCTTCTGGATGGACGCTACGAGCCGGGTCCGTCGCGGGTTTTCGAGGTCTGCGAGTCCAAGAAGCGGCTGATCTCCGCGGTCCCATACCGGGACCGGGTCGTGCACCACGCCATATGCAATGTGATCGAGCCCGTTTTTGAGAGGGGCTTCATCCACGATTCCTACGCCAACCGGAAGGGCAAGGGCACGCACAAGGCATTGGCGAGGCTGACGCATTTCTGCCGCGGAGCCGACTACGCATTGAAGTGCGACGTCGTCAAGTACTTCGAGAGCGTGGACAGGGAGATTCTCCTGGGACTCCTCGGCCGCAGGATAGCGGACGCAAGCACGCTTGGGCTCTTGTCGAAGATCATCGGGCTGGAGCAAGGCCGCCCTTCCGGCAGGGGCATCCCCATCGGCAACCTCACCAGCCAGCTCTTCGCCAACATCTACCTCGACGAGTTCGACCATTTCGTGAAGGAGCGCCTCGGCGTAAGGCGCTATCTCCGCTATGTCGATGATTTCGTGCTCTTGCATGATGACAAAGCCCGGCTTCACGAGGCCAGGGCCGCGATGGAGGCGCATCTCGCCACGCTGGGGCTCAAGCTCCATCCTGGGAAGACCCAGGTCTTCCCGGTGGCGCGGGGCGTCCCCTTCCTGGGGTTCAGGGTGTTCAGGACGCACCGGCTCATCCGCAAGACCAGTTTCTTCCACTTCCGAAGGAAGCTGAGGCGCAACATCGCCCAGTGGCGGGCCGGGTTGCTCGCGGCCGGGCGCTTCAAGGCGTGCGCGGCGGGCTGGGTCGCGCATGCGTCGTGGGGGGACACGTGGGGTCTGCGCCGGAACCTGCTCGCTGAAATCCGGCCAGGATGACGACCCTGCAGGCGATCAAGAGATGAAAAAGACCCTTGGTTAGGGCGCTTGCGACATAACCTCCGATGGAGACTTCGAAAAGCGCGGGGAGGAATCCCCAGGAGAGGGCCTAGGAGGGGGCAGGGCGATTCTGCGGGATTCTCGTCGAGGCTTTTATCAACCCGCGCGTTTGGCCCTGGTCGATGGGTCATGCACCTGTCGTGGCCGGCCTCAACGGCAGGTCAGTAGGGGTAGACGTCGCCGTAGAAGAAGTCGGGACAGCAGCGGTCCAGGGCGCGGCGGGTGAAGGCGCGGGTCGCGCCCTTGAGGGCGGCGCGGCGCAGGACCTGCCAGAGCCCGTCGGTCACGGACAGCTCGCCGTAGATGGGGACGGCTTCTTCCCTGCGGCCGAGCAGGTCCAGGGTCCTGGCCTGCCAGAGCCTCTGGGCGCATTGGCGCTGGGGGATGTCGGTCATGGCCGTTCCGGCCTCGAAGCTCTCCAGCGCGGTCTCGAGGTGTCCGGCCTTCAAGGCGAAGAACCCGAGCAGGTAGCGGTACACGGGCTCGTCGGGGTCGACCTCGACGGCGTCGTGGAGGCTCTCCACCATCTCGGCGGGGTTGTGCCGCTCCGTCCAGTCCAGGCAGGCCCGCACGTAGGCGGCCAGGGCCTCGGTGCGGTCGGCCGGCAGGCCTGGGACGACTCCTTCGAGGGGCTCGCCCAAGGGGCTTTCGTCCCAGAGCGCGAGGCGACGGTAGGGCCCCTGGTGGGCCGGCGCCCTGCCTTCCGAGACCCACAGGAGGCCCCTGTCCGGCTCGAAGACCACGCTGGTCATGTTGTGGACCTGGCCGATGGATTGGGCGAAGGACCGCAAGGTCCCGCGCTCCGGGTCGAAGCGGTCGCTGAGGAGCGAGGCCATGAACGCGGGGTCGATGCGTCCCTTGCGGGACTCTAGGAGGTCGTCGGCGCGCGATAGCCGCAGGCGGCTCGACTCGCGCCAGGGGCGGTAGTCGATCTCCCGGCTGTGGAGGGAGGGCGTCGCGAAGTCGTTGGCCCGGGCCAGCTTGCCTGAGTCGGCCCAGACGGGCGCGCAGTCCTTGGGCGTGCGCTCCGCCGCGGAGGCCTTGCGCTCCTTGGAACTGGCCAGGAGCACGGTCCAGGCGCTGGTGGTGCTCCAGCCGGCGACGGCCCCGACCGCTTCGTCGAGGGTCCGGCAGGTCTCGAGGATCTGGCGGCCGAGGTCCAGGATGGGCCTGCCGCCCGTCAGGATGGCGGCGTCCCGGGAGATGTGCTGGTGGAGCGCGAGGATGATCCCCTCGGCGTTGATCCCGGTGATGCCGTCGACCACGAGCCCGGCCGTCCCGACCGACACATAAGGGATGCCGTGGTCGGGTTTGTGCCGGCAGACCACGGGATGGCGGTCGAAGTAGCCCATGCCGGGGAAGTCGAGGTTGCGGCCGAACAGGAGAGCCCTTCCCCGCGTGTAGTCGCCCCACGCGACGGCCGAGGTGCAGCCGAGGGTGGGGAGCCCGGAGAGCCGGCCGGAGAAGCCCACGAGGTAGTTGAGCACGTCGGGCATGGCGAAGCCCCGGCCGACCCGGCCTTCGTCGAGCCTCGCGGCATCGCAGAATCCTTTCATGAGCTGCCGCGCGCCGGCCGAGAACCTGAGGGCCACGAGAGAGAGCAGCAGCCTGCTCCCCACGCCGGCGATCAGCGGGCGGCGGGGGAGGTGCTTGGCGCAGTAGTCGTGGTAGAAATCCACGATGCCGCTCGAGCGCACGCAGTCGCCGAAGAGCTCGCCCATCTGCCGGCCGCGCTCGCGATGACTCCCCCAGAGATTGGCGACGGCGAGCCCCGGCGTCGAGGGGTCCGCGTGGCTTCTCATCGAGGGAGGTAGAGAGGAGCGAGAGCCCCGCCTTGCGCGACGTTGACGATGTGCCCGGGGCTCACGCGCAGGTGGAAGCCGAAGCGCGAGCCGTCGAAGAAAGCGCCCAGGGTGTAGCGGCAGTCCTTGAAGTGTACCTTGCCTTCCCTGAGATACGCGCAAGCGACCGCCGGGTTGTCCACATAGGATTGGACCGCGTAGGCGCCGGGGTCCTGGAGCGCGCCTTCCACGGCTTTGCGCCACTTCGCCGCCGCGGTGTGACGGCCGATGAGGATGCCTTCGCCGCCCGCGCTCCAGGAGGGCTTGATGACCAGGCCCTCCTGCCGGCGCAGGACATGGGCCGGCAGGTCCACGCCGCGGCCTTCCTGCGACAGGGTCCGGCGCTCCGAGAGCACCCTGGTCCACGGCACGTGCCGGGCCAGGGCCCGGGCTTCGGCCCGGGTGAAGAGGGGCGCGAACTCCTCCGAGCTGAGGCATTCGAGGATGCCTTTCTGGTCGAAATCCGCCGGGAATCCGGGGGCCGCGCGGCCCTCGCGCCAGAGCGTCGCGAAGCCCCGCATGCTCGGGCTGGCCGGGCCGCTCACGTCCTCGAACGAGAAGTCGCGGTAGGCGTAGGCCACCGGCATGCCGTTGAGGAAGACGCGGCCGCGGCGGACCTCGAGGCTCTTGGGGTCCCCGTGCTCCACCCGCAAGCCGGCCCGGCGCAGCCGGGAAGCGATGCGGGGAAGCTCGCTGAAGCCTCCTCCTGGCGGCAGGCTTTCCAGGAGCGCGAGGCATCCTGCTCCGGCGCCGGCGCGGCGCCGGCAGGCCGCGATCCACCGCTGGAAATAGGCGATGAGGTCTACCATCGGGGTGATGCCGAGCCTCTTCGGGGTCCGGGAGATTCCGGGCAGGACGAGCCCGTTCATCAGCTCCAGGGCCACGGATTGGATGTAGAGGCCCCCGAGCATGAGGGAATTGAGCTCGAAGAGCGCCGGCCGCAGGACCCCGTCGCGGATGCCCAGGGCGTAGTCTGGCCTTGTCAGCAAGGGCCAGGGCCTCGGGACGACCCCGACCGTGACGTCGAACCACCTTCGCGTGCCCTTCTCGAGCCGGATGAGGCCGGCGAAGCCCCGGTAGTCCGTCCGGCACAGGTCCGGGGCGCGCATCTGGAACCGGAACAAGACCCTCGTCAGGGACTCGATGGCAAGGACCAGCCCCTTGGCCGAGACCATGGGCGCCAGGCCCATGGGGTGCGCCCAGCGGCCCTTGTAGTGGAAATCCCTTGCCGACGCCGCCTTCTCGACCCTCTCGACGATCCCGCAGGACTCCTCCCGCGCCATGACCCGGAGACGCTGATAGGAAACGGGTTCGCTGAGGATGGCGGGTCCTTTCATGATGGAGGGCCATTATATCAAACACTTGACAATCCGCGGTTCCGGGTCTACACTTCAGATTGCGGAGGCCGCTCAATGAGTCGGACCCTACCCACCATACTCCTCGGGTTGGCTTGGCTGCCCTTCTTGGGGCCGCTGCCGTCCGCTCAGGCGAAGGACACGCAAGCGCAGCCCCCTGCCCAGCATCTCGAAGGCGTCCGTTGGGGCGACCCCGGACATCGGGAGTTCTTCGAATTCCAGCGGTGGATGGCCAGGCTGGTCCAAGATGGGCGCGGCGCGCAGGACCTGCCCAAGGCGTTCGATACCGAGGAGACCTGGAAGAGGCTCTCCAAGGAGGAGCGCGCCGAAAGGATCCTCCAGGGCGAGGCCTTTGTGAGGATGTTGAAGGAGGGGAACTCCGACCGCGAGACCCTCGTGAAGCTGCTGGGGTCGCATGTGAATCTGGACTCCAGGATCTCCGGGGTGAGCCAGGTCTCCCAGCAGATCCGGGCTCCGGACGAGTTCAAGCGGTTCGTGGAAGGTTCGCAGCTCCTTGCGATGGAAGTCGCTTTCCAGCCCGCGAAGGGCCCTGAAGGAAAACGGATCGGTTTGACGGGCCCCGGCGCCGCCGGCGGCGCGGCGGCGGGTCCTGGGCCGAAGGCCCAGGGGCCGGCGTCGTCCCCTTCGGCGCGGCCGTTGCCGGGACCCGAGGCCGCGGTCGCGGCTCCATCCGCGGGGGCCGTTTCAGGCGGCCCCGGAAGGGCCGATGGGACCGGGGGATTCGCGGTCCTGGCGTTCGCGGCCGTGGGACTGACCGTGGCGTTGGGCATCGGCCTGGCCGCTCGGCGCCTTTCTTATCAGGCTTTGGGCGGGGCAGGCGCCGCTCCCGAGGCCCCGGCCGGGGCCTCTTCGGCCTTCTCGGGCGAAGGCCCGGCGCCGTCCATGTTCCGTCCGACCCCTGGGCCTGCGGCCCAGGCGCCGGCGGGTTCGGGCCCCGCGCCGTCCGTGCCGCGCCCGCCGATCGGTCCCGTCGAGCCGCCAGGGGTCGCGGTGCGTGCTCCGTTCGCTCCTGCCGCGCCGGAGCCGCCTGCGTCGTCCCTGTCGGGGCCTCCCGCGGCGCCGAGGCCGTCGCTGGAGGGCGTCCGCCCGGCCGCATGGTGGGCGATCACCAAGGAGGAACAGCGCCTCCTGAACCTCTGGGCTCAGAGCCCGGAGAAGGCGGCTGGCCAGGCGTCCTTCGAGGAATGGCTGGACCTCAACCGGAATCTGGCCGCCGGGGTGAACCTGAAGTTCCTCAAGGACAAACTGCATCGGGAGCCCAGCTGACTGATGGTCCGCTTCTCGACCTCACCCACTTTTCCCTGAGGGCTGACGGGCCAGCCTGCCCGATTCAAATCATGCTCGGGGTCCTGCCGCCGGTGGGGCCCATCGGCCTCTGCTCGCTCGTCGTGCATCGGGATTGACTGGCGGACGCTCGC
>JACQWX010000065.1 GCA_016209035.1 Elusimicrobiota bacterium
CGACGGGGCGTCTCGCAGGCCGACTTGGGCATGCAGGAGGCCGAGAGCCGAGCGCCGCCTCTAGGCGAGCGCGTCCCCGACGGATAGAGGCCGGGACGCTTGCCCCCAGACGGGCCCGTCAAAAACTGGGTGAGGTCGAGTAGGTGGTGTGTCAGGCATTGCGAAACTTGGCTCATGGCGACGGTGTCAACCGAGGGAAGATTGCGCAAGTTTCGCAATGCCTGACACCACCACGACCGCGTCGGCGAGCCTGCGGGCGGTCTCCTCGGGCCCCGGGAGGCCGAGCTTGGCGTAGGCTCCGGACATGCGCTCGAGGATCTCGCCGCTGGGGGCCGAGAGGAGGAGGTCCCGCAGGAGTCCCGGGAGCCGTTCCTCCAGCGCCTCGTCGGGCACCATGACCGCGGCGCCAGCTCTGGAGAACACGAGGGCGTTCTGCGTCTGGTGGCCCAGGCTTGCGTGCGGGTAGGGCACGAGGATGGCGGGCTTGGCGCAAGCGGCGAGTTCCGCCAGGGTGCTCGCGCCCGCCCGGGACACGACGAGGTCGGCCGCGGCGTAGACGGTCTCCATGTCCGAGACGTACTCGAAGACCGCCGCCGTCACCCCTGAGGCGGCATAGGCGCTGCGGACCTGCGCCGCCTCCCTGCGGCCGGCGAGGTGGGCGACCTGGACGCTCCCTCCCCGTTCCAGCGTCCGGGCCAGGGCTTGCGGGAGGCACCGGTTGAGACTGCCGGCGCCTTGGCTGCCTCCGAAGACGAGGAGGGTCGTGGCCGAGGAGCTCAACCCCAGCTTGGCGCGGGCGGGGCCGCGCTCGCCCGGCGCCCAGAGCCGGGGCCGGATGGGCGTGCCCGTCACGGTCCCATGCCGGTCGTTCCAGGGAGGCAGGCCCCAGAAGAGCTCCGCGCCAAGCCCGACTGCCGCGCGGTTGGCCAGCCCCAGGACCGAATTGGAGTCGTGCACCGCCCGCGGCACGCCCAGCCGCGCCGCAGCGGCGACGGCCGGGAAAGTGAGGTAGCCGCCCATGCCGATCACCACGGCCGGGCGAAAGCTGCGCATGATCCTGGTGGCCAGGCCCACGGATGCCGCCGTTTGGCGCAGGACCCGCAGCCATTCGAAGGAAGGCATCCGGGGGAAACCCGCCAGATCGAGCTCGGCATAGGCGATGCCCTCGGCTTCGAGGGTCCCTAGGTTCGGGTCGGCCCGGCGCGTGAGGATCAGGACCTGCCAGCCGCGGGCCGTCAGGGTCTGGGCCAGGACCAATCCCGGGTAGAAGTGCCCCCCGGTGCCTCCGGCCGCGACGATGGCCCTTGGGTCCGCGGTCAATCGGGCCTCGCCCGGGCGTCCGGAACGATCTGGGCCTGCCGGGAGATGTTGAGAAGGATGCCGAGGGCGACCAGGGTCGCCAGGAGCGACGAGCCGCCGAACGAGATGAAGGGCAGGGTCAGCCCCTTGGTGGGCAGGAGCCCCACGGACATGGACATGTTGATGAAGGCCTGGAGGCAGATGTTGAGAGTCAGGCCCGTCGCCAGGAGGGCGCCGAAGAGGTTGGGGGCGAGCCGCGCCGCGCGCAGGCCGCGGACGAGGAGCCCCGCGAACAAGGCGAGGCAGCCCAGGGCGCCCAAGAGCCCGAGTTCCTCGCACAGCACCGGGAAGATGAAGTCCGTGTGCGGCGTCGGCAGATACATGAGCTTCAGTTTCGAGGCGCCGAGGCCTTTGCCGACCCATCCGCCCGACCCCACCGCCAGCAGGGCCTGCGCCATCTGGTAGCCTTGCCCCGGGCCGTCGACGCCGCCCGCCAGGAAGTTCAGCAGACGCTCGACGCGGTAAGGCTTGCGCCAGATCTCGTAGGCGATGACCGGTGATGCCAGGGCCGAGGCTGCCAGGAGGTGCTTGGTCCGGCTGCCCGCGACGAAAAGGACCAGCAGCATCACCGCGAACATGAGCACCGGCGTCCCGAGGTCCGGTTCAAGCCCGATGAGGACGAGCAGGACGGCGACGATGACCGTGGGGACGATGAACCCCATCCAGGGACTTTCCAGCTTGCTCGCCTTGCGGTCGAGGTAGTAGGCCAGGAAGATGACCGAGGCGATCTTGGCAAACTCGGACGGCTGGAATCCGATCGGGCCGACGCGGACCCATCGGTGGACCTTGACCACCGGGTCGCAGAAGAGCGCGAGGATCAGGCCCGCGACCGTGACGCTGAAGATGGGCCAGATCCACTCCTTGAAGCGGTTGTAGTCGAATCGGCTTAAGGCTGCCATGGCCCAGAGCCCCAGCGCCCCCCAGAGGGCCTGCCTCTTCAGAAAATGGAAGGGGCCGAGCTGCTTCTGGTCTGCCCAGATGGCGCTCGCCGAGTAGACCATGATCAGGCCCACGGCCAGGAGCGCCGTCGCCAGCGCGAGCATGACGTAGTCGAGCCGGGAACGGCGGCTGGTCATGCTACTTGCCTCGTGTCGCGAGCCTCCCCCGTGTCGCAAGCCTCCCCCCGCGGGGGAGGCGCGCAGTCGTGGGGGGCGTCCGCCGCAGGCGCTTCTCTTGCCGTTGTCGCATCAATTCCTTGAACTGCCTCCCCCTGTCCTCGAAGTCCTTGAATTGGTCGAACGAGGCGGCTGCCGGGGAGAGGAGCAGGATGTCGCCGGGCGCGCCCACCTTGAAGGCCGTGTCCGCGGCGACGGCGAGTTCCTTGCAGGGGAAGATGTGGACGGTCCCGGCGAGGTCTTCCTCGACCTTGGCCGCGGCGCTCCCGATGGTGAGGATGCACTTGACGCGGCCGGGGATGAGGGACCTCAAGGGGGTGTAGGGGCTTCCCTTGTGCAGGCCGCCGAGTATGAGCATGACCCGGCCGCTCTCGGGCATGGACTTGAGCGCGACCATGGTGGAATCCACGTTCGTCGCCTTGGAATCGTTGACGCAGCGGATGCCGCCCGCGGTTCCGCACTCCTCCAGCCGGTGCTCCACGCCCTTGAAGGAGGCCAGCCCCGCGCGCGCGGCGGCGGGCTTGACTCCTTGGCAGAGCGCCAGGAGGACCGCGGCCATGGCGTTGTGGAGGTTGTGCTCGCCGGGGATGGCGGGCGGGGGGAAGGAGGCCTCGGCTTCGCCGGGCAGCCGCGCGCGGATTCTCCCTCCCTCCATCCACGCGTGGACGCCCAGGGCCTTGGGGCCGAAGAAGAGCCTCCTCGAAGGGCATCGCCGGGAGAGCTTCATGGTGAGCGGGTCGAAGGCGTTGAAGACGCACCAGTGGTCCGGGCCCTGCTCGCGGAATATCCTGGCTTTCGCCTCGATGTAGCCGGCCATGGCGCCGTGGTGTTCGATGTGGTCGGCGGTGATGTTCAGGATGGCCGCGGCGTCCGGCCGGAAGCGGCGGCTGTCTTCGAGCTGGTAGCTCGATGCCTCTAGGACGAGGGCGTCCTTGGGCCCCGTTCGGACGGCGACTTCGGAGGCCGGGATGCCGACGTTCCCGGCCAGGTGCGTCTTGCCCCCGCCCGGGAAGCCCTTGGAGAAGACGGCGGCGGTCAGGGAGGCGGTCGTCGTCTTGCCGTTGGTCCCCGTGATCGCGACGAGCTTCTTGGCGCGGGAGAATGCCAGCGCCGTCTCCACCTCGCTGAAGATCGGGATGCCCGCGGCCTCGATCCTGGCGATGATGGGGGCGCTGCGCGCGATGCCGGGGCTCTTGACGACGAAGCCGCATTTGAGCACGCGGTCGCCGTGCCCGGACCCTTCCCACACGAGGCCCGCCGGGAGCCTGGCCGAGGCCTTGACCTCGGCGGCCGGCCGCGTGTCGCTCCCGAAGACCGAGAAGCCCCTGCGCAGGAGGAGCCTCGCGGCCGCCAGCCCCGATCTCCCCAGCCCCAGGACGCAGGCCCGCTGGCCCTTGCGCTTCGACGGCTCGAATCCGGTCATGGTCGCTTCCCAAGGCGATGGACGCGACCATTTCCTCGCTTATGCTCGGTCATCTGAGTTTGAGGGAGGCCATGGCCGCGAGCATCATGACGATGCCTACGATCCAGAACCGGACGGTCACCTTCGGCTCCGCGATGCCGCCCAGCTCGAAATGATGGTGGATGGGCGCCATGCGGAAGAGGCGCTTGCCCCTGCGCAGCTTGTACGACGACATCTGGAGGATGACGGAGAGGGTCTCGATGACGAAGACCCCCCCGACGATGGGGAGGAGCAGCTCCTGCTTGACGCACAGGGCCCCGACGGCGACGGCGCCGCCCAGGAAGAGGGAGCCCGTGTCGCCCATGAAGACCTCGGCCGGGTAGGCGTTGAACCACAAGAACCCCAGGCAGGCGCCGACCGTGGCCGCCATGTAGACGGCGATCTCGCCGGCCCCGAAGACCGGGATGATGCGCAAGTAGGCCGAGATCTTCGCGTGGCCCGCGACATAGGCGAAGACGCCGTAGGCGATGGCGCAGAAGATGATGGACCCGGCGGCCAACCCGTCGAGCCCGTCCGTGAGGTTCACCGCGTTGGAGGAGCCCACGATCATGAGCACGGCGAGCACGAAGTAGAGGACCCCGAGCTCGACGAAGAGCTCCTTGGCGTAGGGGACGTTGAGGGTGGTGGGGAAGGCGCTGTTGGGCGGGGCGACCGCAAGGTAGCCGACCGCGAGGACCGCCAGCGCCACCTGCGCCGTCAGCTTGGCCTTGGACGGGATGCCGCCCGCGTCCCGACGGACCAGTTTGGACCAGTCATCCCAGGCGCCCAGCCCCGCCAGGACGGCGGAGACGGCGAGCATCAGCCAGGTGAAGCGGTTGTCCGGCCGCATCCAGAGCAGGCAGCTCGACGCCAGCGCGAGGAACAGGAGCATCCCCCCCATGGTCGGCGTGCCTTGCTTGCCCAGGTGGCTCTGCGGCCCATCGGCCCTTTGAATCTGGCCGATCTTGCGCCGGCGGAGAGCCGAAATGAGCACGGGACCCAGGATGAGCGAGACGGCCAGGGCGGTGAGCGCCGCGCCTCCAGCCCGGAAGGTGATGTACTGGAAGACGTTCAACGGGCTCCAGAGGCCGTGCAGGCTGCTGAGATAGTAGAGCATTTTAGGCCCTCCCGAACCGGTCGAGTATGTCCTCGAACCGCATCGCCCGGGAAGCCTTGAGGAACAGGGCCGCGTCCGGCGCGAACTCGCAGCGCAGCTCCTCCAGCCAGGACTGGGGCTCGTTGGCGTGGCGGACCCGAAACGTTACGCCTGCGGCGGCCAGGGGCTTGAAGGCGTTGGCCATCTCCGGCCCCGCCAGATAGACGGACCGCAGTGGCAGGCCGGCCAGCCACACGCCCAGTTCCTCGTGCAGGCGCGGCGATTCGGGGCCCAGCTCCTTCATGTCGCCCAACACCAAGACCTTGGCCTTGGAGGAGAACTCCCGGCAGAAGGCAAGGATGGCGGCTTTCATGGAGGCGGGGTTGGCGTTGTACGCGTCGAGCACGACCTCGCAGCCCGAGGGGTGCTTCATGCGCTCCAGGCGCATCGGGGCTGGACGGAAGTCCTCGAGGCCCTTGACGATGGCGGTCGCGTCGATGCCCGCCGCCCAGGCCGCGGCCGCGGCCGCGGCCGCGTTGGCCAGGTTGAAGTCGCCGAAGGAGTCCAGGCGCACGCGCACCTTGCGCCGGTCGATGACGAGCCCGTCGGGCGGGACGATCCTGACCCGGGAGCGGGGCGCCAAGCCGAAGGTGACCGCCCTGCGTCCCAGGCCCGTTTCGAGCGGCGCGAGCCATGGGTCGTCGGTATTGACGACGACCTTGCCGTCGGCCGGCACGGCCGCGATCAGCTCGGACTTGGCCTTGAAGGCGCCTTCGAGGCTGCCGAAGAACTCGAGGTGCGCGGGTCCGATGTTCAGCAGGACGCCCACCGTCGGCTGGGTCACGGCGCCCAGTTCCGCGATGTCGCCGGGGCGGGAGGCGCCCATCTCGAAGACGCCGTAGCGGTGCTGGCCGGTCAGCTCGAGGACCGAAAGGGGCAGGCCGACCTGGTTGTTCAGGTTGCCGACGCTCGCGCAGGTCGCGCCGACCCTCAGGCAGATGCACCGCACCATCTCCTTGGTGGTGGTCTTGCCGTTGGAGCCCGTGATGCCCACGACGGGCAGGTCGAAGCGCCGCCGATGATGGGCGGCGAGGCTCAGGAGGGCCTTGAGCGTGTCCGAGACCTCGATGACGTTGGCCGGCCTGGGCCCGCTCTTCAGGCGCCCGGCCGCGACGACCCAGCCCGAGGACCTTGAGGCGATCTCGGCCGTCAGGAAGTCGTGGGCGTCGAAGCGCGCCCCTTTGAGCGCCCAGAAGACCTGGCCCTGGGCCAGGGTCCGGGAATCCGTCGATATCGAGACGACCCGCCCGGAGGGGGCCTGCGGGGTGCCTGTCCAGGGGACAGGTCGGGCCGGGGGCAGGAGTCTTCCGCCCGAGGCGCGGGCGAGCTCCTCGAAGGTCAGGTCGAGGTTGATGGCTCCCTCCCTTTCAGGGCGGCGATCGCGTCCCTCGCGGCCTCGCGGTCGTCGAAGGGGATGGTGCGCCCCCTCAGGATCTGGCGGTCCTCGTGGCCTTTGCCGGCGATGAGCACGATGTCGCCCGGGCGGGCCGCGCCGACCGCCTCCCGGATGGCGTCCCGTCGGTCAGGGACGACCGTGAAGTTCGCCAAGCCCCCCGCCTTGATGCCCTCCGAAATCTCCGCGATGATGGCGAGGGGGTCCTCGCCGCGCGGGTTGTCGCTCGTGACGATCGCCAGGTCGCTCGCGCGGCAGGCGGAGAGGCCCATGGGCCCTCGTTTCGTCCGGTCCCGGTCGCCTCCGCAGCCGAAGACCGTGATGAGCCTGCCGTGCGGGAGCTCCTTGAGGTAGCCGAGGACCGTCTCCAGAGCCGAGTCGGTGTGCGCGTAGTCCACGAAGACGCGGAAGTCCTGTCCGGCGTCTACCGGCTCGAGCCTGCCGGGGACGCTACCTAGGCTTTGGAGGCCCGCGGCGATGCCGGCCCCGTCGAGTCCCAAGCCCGCGGCGGCGGCCGCCGCCGCCATCGCGTTGTAGACGTTGTGGATGCCGACGAGCTTCAGCCTGACCTTCCTCTTGCGGCCCTCGTACGCGAGGTCGAATTCGGTCCCGTCCGCGGAGAGCGCCAAACGGGTGGCCCGCAGCCGGGCCTTGCTCTTGAGCCCGTATGTCCACCCGACGGCCCCGTCCGCCGCTCTCAGGAGAGCGGCGGAGCGGGGGTCGTCGGCATTGACCGCCGCGACCCGCCGTTTCTTCGACGACGACGCGCGGCAGAGGAGCTCGAAGAGCCTCGACTTGGCCTTGAAGTACTCCTCGGTCGTCTTGTGGAAGTCGAGGTGGTCGCGGCCCAAGTTGGTGAAGACGGCCGCGTCGAACTCGATCTCGTCGGCGCGCTTGAGCGCGAGGGCGTGGGAGGAGACCTCCATGGCGACGTGCGTCGCTCCGCCGTCCTTGAAGCGCCTCATCAGCCTCAGCAGTTCGAGGGAGATGGGGGTGGTGTTGACGGCCTCCACCTCTCTCCCCTGGAACCGGTAGTTGACCGTCCCGATGACCGCAGGCCTTCCCCCGCACGCCGTGACCACGGATTCGATGAAGTAGGTCGTGGTGGTCTTCCCGTTGGTCCCGGTCACGCCCACCACGGCAAGGGACGACGACGGCCTGCCGAAGAAGAGGTCAGCCACCCTCCCCATGGCCGCGTGCACGTCCTGGACCTGGATCCAGGTGGCGGCGAGGCTCACGGGCGCGGGAGGTGGGCGCAGCTCGCTGATGACGACGGTCGCGCCCCGCTGGCACGCGGCCTTGACGTAGCGGTTGGCGTCCGTCTTGGAGCCCGGCACCGCGAAGAAGACCTCCCCAGGACCGACCGTCCGGGAGTCATGGGAGAGCCCCGCGACCTCGGTGTCGGTCCGGCCGCAGACCGCCAAGGGCGGGGTGCTCCGGAGGAGGTCGGAGAGCCTCATCAGAAGGCCCTGGCCAACCTGGCGGCCTCTCGCGGCGCCCGCGCGCCTTCCTTGAGCGCGCCGGCGCCGGGCGAGCGGAGAACGGCCTCGACCGCGCCCGGCCGGTCCGGCGGGATTCCCTCGAGGGTCAGGAGGCCGCGCGCCAGCTTAGCGAAGACGGGCGCCGCCACCTGGGAGCCGTAGTAGGCGCTCCCTTTGGGGTCGTCGAGCAGCACCAGGATGGCGAACCGGGGACGGGAGACCGGGACGAATCCGACGAACGAGGCGACGAACTTGACGGCGGAATAGCGCTTGGTGACGGGATCGAGCTTGCGCGCCGTGCCGGTCTTCCCCGCCACGCGGTAGCCCTGGATCTGCGCGGTGACGCCCGTCCCGCGCTCCACGACCCCTTCCAGGAAGGCGGTGAGCTTCCGCACCGACTCTTGCGACGCGACGCGCCGGACGCGGACGGGGTCCCTCCCCGAGAGCACGATCGAGGGTTCGTAGAGGGTGCCGCCGTTGGCGACGGCGCCGTAGGCGCCGATGAGCTGCAGCGGGCTCACGGCGACGCCGTAGCCGTACGAGGCCGACAGGAGCGAGACGCGCGTCATGTCGGAGAGGGGTTTGAAGACGCCCGCGGTCTCGCCCGGCAGGCCGATCCCGGTCCTGTTGAGGAACCCGAAGGCCTGGCAGTAGCGATAGAAGCGCAGCGCGCCCACGCGCTCCGCGACCTTGGCCGTGCCGATGTTGGAGGAGTGCTCGATGATGCCGGCGAGGTTGAGATGGCCGGCCGGCTCGTGGTCCTTGATGGTCACGCCGGGGGCGAGCTCCCACGACCCGTTCTCGCAGAAGAAGGTCTCGTCGGCCGACACCACGGATTCGCCGACCGCCGCCGCGGCGGCGACGATCTTGAAGGTGGAGCCCGGCTCGTAGGCGTCCTGGACGGCCGCGTTGCGCAGCGCCGTGGGAGGGTAGGCGGCGATGGCCAGGAGTTCCCCGTCGGCCGGATCCTGCACCAGGACGAGTCCGTTGGCGGCGGAGTACTTGCCGACGGCCTCCGCCAGGGCCTCCTCGGCGTAGAATTGATAGTTGCGGTCGAGGGTGAGCCTCAGAGGCGCTGGCCTGGCCGAGTCGACTACGCCTGCTCGGTAGATCCGCCGGCCCGTCCCGTCGCGCAGGATCTCGCGGGGGGCGGGATCCCGGGTGAGCTCCCGGTCGAAGGCGAGCTCGATCCCAGAGAGGCCGCGGCCGTCCCGGGAGACCGTCCCGATGACGCCGCGGCCGAGTCCGTCGTTGGGATAGACGCGCTTGTACCCGGCCGCGATGCCGACGCCCTGCAGGCGGGCCTCGGCGACCCGGTCGGCGTCCTCGATGGCAAGGTCGTCCGTGAGCCGCAGGAATCGGCCCGGTCCCTTGAGGCCTTGGAGGATGTGTTCCGCCGGGATGCCGAGTTCGCGCTCAAGCCGGCGGGCCAGCAGCTGCGGCTCGCGCACAACCGGCTTGTCGACGTAGCAGGACCACGCGGGGACGGATTGCGCGAGCACGCGTCCGCCGCGGTCGAGGATGTCTCCCCTCTGGGGGGCTTCGCGGGAGGTCCTCTCGACCTCGTCGGAGACCCTGGTCAGGAGGTCTTGATGCTGCAGGACCTGTAGGTAGACGAGACGCGCGGAGAGCGGCAGCAGCGGCGTCAAGGACATGGCCGCGGCCCAGGCGAGGCGAGCTCGGAGGTCCATGCGTGGGCCGCGGGCGCTTAGGTCGCCCTTCGGAGCGCCGAGAGGGTCTGTCGGACCGCGCGAGCGAGCCCCTGCGGCAGCGCCCATGACCTCAAGACCGGTACGCCGGACGGCCCGTCACGCTGGAGGATGCGGACGGATTCGGGGAGGCCCTGCTGCATCCCGAGCCGGCTCCTGGCGTGATGGGCCAGCTGGGCCGGCGCGACGGCCTTCTCCCATTGCATGCCTTTGGACAGGAGCTGCCCCTGCAATCTGCGGACCTGGGTGCGGGCCTCCTCGACATCGTACCCGAACCTGGTCGCCTGGACGCGCTGCCAGACGAGGAAGGCGGCTGATACGGCGGCGGCCATGATGATGCCCGTGCGTCCGCGCGCTCGCTGCTGGATCATGGGGCAGGTCCGCCCAAAAAGGTGCGGGCGCCCCGCCGAGAGGGCGCCCGCCAAAGGGTGCGGGCGCCCCGCCGAGAAGGCGCCCGCCAAAGGCGCGGGCGCCCCGCCGAGAAAGCGCCCGCCAGATCCATGTCCTCTCCTCTCTGCGTGACTCGGCTACAGGGCGTCCCGTGCCCTCAGGAAGACCCGCCTCCAGACGTAGCCGGCGTTGGCGTCCGGGGAGATGGGAACCAAATGGATGACCCGCTGCCTGTTGGCCAGGAAGCCGACGGAGTTCTCGAGATGGAACACCGCGGCAAGGCCTGCGCTCGATCCGTTGATCGCCCCATGAGACTTCATGTCGTTCCCCCTCCCAGTGCATCCGTCCCGAACTTCCAGACGGCGTAGGTTCGGGACGTCCCAAACCTACGACTCTTCGATGTTTGGGACGTCATGACCATCTTCACGGCCCCGTCCCATTCCCATCATTCACAGGAAGGCACTGTCCCGTCCCGGCGCTGGCGCCGGGACGGGGCGTCTTCTCCACGATCCGCAGCTTGGCGCTGCGCGCGCGGGGGTTGTCGACGACCTCCGAACGCGAGGGCGTGAAAGGACTCCCGCGCGCGATCCGGCCTTCGACGCTGATCCAGCGGCACCAGCCAAGGCTTACGAACGACGAGAAGACGTTCTTGACGATCCGGTCCTCCAACGAATGGAAACTGATGACGCCGACCCTCCCGCCGGCCTTCACATAGGGGAGCACGGTCTCGAGGCCCCTTGTGAGGTTCTCGAGTTCGGCGTTGACCGCGATGCGCAGGGCCATGAAGGTCCTGGTCGCCGGATGCACGCCCCTGGGCCCTTGGCCCAGGGGCCTCAAGGCCAGGCGCGGTGCCGCCTTCTCGATGACGGACGCGAGCTCGGTCGTGGTCTCGAAGGGCCGCTCGGCCCGGCGGCGCGCGATGGCCCTGGCGATGCGCAAGGCTTGCGGTTCCTCGCCGAACTCCTTGATGAGCATGGCGAGCTGCTCCACGGGCCAGCGGTTGACGATCGCTTCGGCGGTCAGCGGGCTCTCGGGCGACATGCGCATGTCGAGCGGACCCTCCAACTGGAAGCTGAAGCCCCGCTCGGCCTTGTCGAAATGGAGCGAGGAGACGCCGAGGTCGAAGAGGGCGGCGGAGAGCGGGAAGAACTTCTCGGCATCGAGAATCTGGCCGAGGGTCCTGAAATTGGCGCGGATGATGCGCAGACGACCGACGAAGACGCTCAAACGAAGGTTCGCCTCCTGGATGGCCTCGGGATCCATGTCCAGCCCCAGCAGCCGGCCTTGGGCGGAGAGCTTGGTCAGGATGCCCTCGGCATGCCCTCCCAGGCCGAGCGTCGCGTCGAGGTAAAGCCCGTCGGAGTCGGTCACCAAATGCCGGAGCACCTCGCCGAGCAGGACCGGGACGTGCCGGGGCTGCGCGCTCAAATCGGCAGGGTCTTCGAGACCGACCGATAGGCCGGCTCGACCTTCGATTTCGTGTAGGAATTCCATCGCCTCCAATCCCATATCTCGGCGCGGTGACCGGCGCCCTGCACCAGCACGCGGGCGCCAAGGCCGGCGTGCCTTCTCAAGTACTCGGGGATGAGGATGCGCCCCGCGGAGTCGGGCTCGACCTGCATCGCCTCGGAGAAGAACTTGCGCGTCGTCGCGCGCTCGGCCTCCTTGTCGCGCGTGACGAAGTTCTGCAGGTCGTTGGCCAGCTTCTCGAACTGGCTCGGCAGGAAGAGGTAGAGGCAGCCCTCGCGGCCGCTCGTGAGGTAGAACTGCAGACCGCTCTCCTTTGTGAGCGTCTCGCGGAACTTCGGCGGGATGCTCAGCCGGTTCGTGGCATCCAGCGCGTACTCGTAGCGGCCGATCAGCAGCGCCACACCCTTGTCCCAATCCCCCCCAACTTTCTCCCCTTTTTCCCAGAAACCTTCAAAGGGATTAGAGTATAGAGGATGAGCCGTGCTTTGTCAAGGCCCAAGGAGACCCAAAAGTGGACCGGCGGGGAGTACGCGCGGCCGCTCTATGGAATGCGCGCGGCCGCGCGCGACTTATAGGAAAGCGACCGCGCGGGGCGTCGTCCCGTGGAGCGTGGTCATCGCGCCGTGGTGGTGTCGTAGCGCCAGGCGTGCTCGAGGGCGGTGAGGCTCGTGTAGGGGGCGCCGTAAGCGCGGTAGAGCGCCTCGGGGACCGGCTTGCCGTCGCGCAGATGACGGGAGAAGTGGTAGAAGGCCGAGCGCTGGCGCAGGCGCAGGAGGAACCGCACGAGGCTGTAGGACTGCGTGTACCACAGACGCACTTTGGCGTCGTGCGCGCCGGCGGTGGCGCTGACGCGCATGAGGTCGCCGAGGGCGTAGCCGCCGCCGTTCCTGAGAATCTGAAGGTTCTCGCGCAGCCACGCCGGCGCCGCGAGGCCCCGCTCGGTCTGGACGAGGGTCGCCATGCCCTCGCTGAGCCACAGCGGGTCGGGCTTGCCCGCGAGGAAGAAGCTGTCGTAGTAGATGTGGCAGAGCTCGTGCGCGAGGATGCCCGGCAGTTCCGGGCTCTCGTAGAGGTATATCTTCCTCTTCCTGATGGAGGTCGCTCCGCCGGACCAGGCCGGGCGGCCGGTCTCGCGGCGATAGGTCTCCTGATGCTTGAACAGGTAGATGGCGACCCTCTCGTCCGTGGCCCAGGGAGAGAAGGCGGCGAGGTCCAGCATGAGGTTGCCGTGCAGGTTCTCCAGGAGCGACACCGTCTCGGAGGGCACCTCCGTCCCCTCGGCGAAGATGACGAAGTGCCTGGTCTCGGCCTTGGCGTACCTGGCGGGGACCGGGAGGTCGGGGACCGGGGAGGGCAGCTTGACGCGGACCGGCAACTCCGTCTTGGGAAGGCTTGGAGGGGGCGAGGTCGAGGCCGGGAGGACCGCGACCGCTTCGGGCAGGACCGGCGCGGCATCGGGCAGCGCGATCGCCGATTCGGGCATCTTCACCGGCGACTGCGCGGGCAGGGCCTTGTAGGGGTTCGGGACTGGGGACATGGCTTGCCTAGGCAAGGGCTCTTCCTCGCCGAGGTACTGGTAGACCATGACGCCCCAGAGGCTGATGATCACCACCCAGATGAGGACCCTGAGCCTAAGGATGATGTCCATATCAAGCCCAGGCGCCAGGCTTCGAGCTGGGGGATGGTGTCGGGGTCAAGCCTGGCACCTACTTTGTGGCGACGAGCCTCATGGCCGTCTCGGCGAGGGCATGCACGAACATCGAGACCACGACGATGAAGGTCGCGTGCACGAGCGCCATCCCGAACGCCTCCGGCATCTCGGGGGAGAGCCCCCGGAGGGTGTAGATGCCCATCATGGTGCCGGCCGAGACCACCGAAATGATGAGCGTGGCCCACCGGCTCATCGTGAGGGCGGCCGTGACCGGGGCCATGACGAACAGCAGCCACATGGGGCCCCAGAAGGCGCCCAGCAGGTAGAAGAGGGGAACGGCCCAGATGAAGTTCATCCAGACCTGGAGCGTGCGCATGAACCTCGTCCAGCCCACGAAACGGTAGGTGTTGGCCGACAGCCACCAGTTCACGACCACCGAGACGCCCAGGATCCACAGAGAGTGCTTGACCTCCGGCGGGAGCTGCCCGGGCGCGTCCGAGCCGCGGAAATAGACCGCGGAGAGTACGAGGAAGAGCGCGAACGGCGCGAAGTAGTAGTTGAGCATCTGCATGACGGTTCCTCCTAATGCGGGTCCCCCTCGGCGGAGGCCGTGCGATGAGGAGAACATCCTTTCGCACGGCCCCTGGCGCCGATCTCCCCTACGCCAGGGGCGGGGTTGACCGAGAAGACGGCCAGGAATCGGTCGGTTTCTTCGGCGGGCCTGCGATACCGCCGTGCGCCGAGCCAGGCGGCGCCGGCGCGGGACAGGACTCTGCGCAAGGCGGGCGTAGCCGGGTCCGGAGCGCCGGATTGGTAGACGACGACATGCCCCCCTGCCTTCGCCAGCGGCAAGGTCCAAGCCAGGGCCTTGGGGATTGGCGCCAGGGCCCTTGAGAGGACGAAGTCGAAGCGCGGGCCGCGGGGGCCCAAGTCCTGCGCGCTTTTGCGCAGGAGCCGGATGTCCTTCAGCGCGAGTTCAGCGGCGACGGCGCTCAGGAAGGCGAACCTCCGGAGCCTCGGCTCCATCAGGGTCACCCTCGCATGGGGCCAGGCGATCTTGACGGAGATCCCGATGAAGCCGGCCCCGGACCCGGCGTCCAGCAGCTCGGGCGAGGACGTCGACCCCGGCCTTCCATTATTTTGGAGGGCCAGGTCCCTGAGGACCGGGATGCAGGCCAGGCCGTCGGCGACGTGCCTCAAGACGACGGTGTCGAGGTCGCCGTCCGCGGTGATGTTGGTCCTTTCGTTGAAAGCGATCACCTGGGAGACGTAACGGCGGAGCAGGCCCAGCTGCTCGGCGCCCATGGCGACGCCCCATCCTTGCGCGGCCTCGCAAAGGACGGAGAACGGGTCGGTCGTCATGCCTTGACCCCGCGGCGGAGCTTTTCGGCATGGACCCAGAGGATCCGCACGTCGGCGGGCGTGACCCCGGGGATGCGCGATGCCTGGGCGAGCGTGGCGGGCCTGACCTTGCCGAGCCTCAGCCTGGATTCCGTCAGGAGCGACGGGATGGAGGCCCAATCCAGCCCGGGAGGCAGCGGGATGTCCTCCCAGCGCCGCAGCTTCTCGGCGGCGCGCAGCTCCCGGGCGATGTAGCCCGCGTAGTCGGACTGGATGCGGCGCTCCCTTTCGGCCGCCGCGCGGCTCCAGGGGAAGAGCTCTTCGTCGCGCCAGGACGGGCCTGAACCTTCGACCAGCCTCCGGTAGCGGTCGAAGCGCTCGTGGTGGAAGGCCGAGACCAGGCCGAGGCTCCGGCCCAGGTCCAGGAGCCGCAGGTCCGCGTTGTCGGCGCGCAGCATAAGGCGGAACTCGGCGCGCGCCGTGAACATCCGGTAGGGCTCGTCGACCCCCTTGGTGACCAGGTCGTCGATGAGGACGCCGATGTAGGCCTGGTCCCGGCGCAGGACCATGGGCTCCTCCCCGCGGACCCGGAGGGCCGCGTTCACCCCGGCGACGAAGCCCAGGGCAGCTGCTTCCTCGTAGCCCGTGGTGCCGTTGATCTGGCCGGCCAGGTAGAGCCCGTCCACCCCCTTCGCCTCCAAGGAGGGCTGGAGTTGGGTGGGAGGGCAGTAGTCGTACTCGACGGCGTAGCCGGGGCGCGCGATGCGGGCGCGCTCGAGCCCTTTGATGGACCGCACCATCTCGAGCTGGACGTCCTCGGGCATGCTCGTGAAGAGCCCGTTGGCGTAGATCTCGAGGGTCCGGTATCCCTCGGGCTCGAGGAATATCTGATGACGGGGCTTCTCCGGGAACTTCATCACCTTGTCCTCGATCGAGGGGCAGTACCGGGGGCCGACCGATCTGATCCGGCCGGAGTAGAGGGGCGAGCGGTCGAGGTTGTCACGGATGATCCGATGGGTCAGGCAGTTGGTGTAGGTGATGAAGCAGGGCAGGAGCCGGTTGGGGAGGCTTTCGTTGAAGTGGGAGAGGGCCGGGGCCGGGTCGTCCGAAGGCTGGATCTCCAGGCCCGAGAAGTCGATCGAGCGGCCGTCGAGCCGCATGGGCGTCCCCGTCTTCATCCTGCCGACCTCGATGCCCAGGTCGCTCAGGCTTGCCGTCAGCGAGCATGAGGCCGCGTCTCCCGCCCGGCCGCCGGGGAAGGACTCGAGTCCGATGTGGATGAGGCCGTTCAGGAAGGTCCCCGCGCACACCACCACGCACCGGCCTCGGTAGCGCGTGCCGCGGCGCGATTCCACCCCGGCCAGGCGGCTCCCTTCCACCCAGAGACGCGCGGCCTCGTCTTGTCTGAGCTCCAGCCCCTCCTGGCGCTCGAGCGCGTCCTTCAAGCCGAGCTGATAGAGCTTCTTGTCGCACTGCACGCGGGGCGAGCGCACCGCGGGACCCCGGCTCTCGTTGAGCGTCTTGAAATGGAGCCCGGAGCGGTCCGTGTTCCTGGCCATCTCCCCGCCCAGGGCGTCGATCTCCCGGACGAGCTGCCCCTTGGCGATCCCGCCGATGGACGGGTTGCACGACATCTGGCCGACCGAGTCGAGGTTCATCGCGAGGTTGAGCACGCGGCGCCCCATGCGGGAGGCCGCGAGCGCCGCCTCGGCGCCGGCGTGGCCGGCCCCCACCACGATGACGTCGTAAGTCTCGGGATGGACGATCATCCGAAGAGCATGACCTTGAGGATCTCGAGGGGCACGAGCCCCGCGGAGTAGAGCGTCAGGCAGAAAGCCGCCTGGAAGGCCACGGAAAGGAGGATCGCCATGAAAGCGCGGGCCAGCCGCAGGCCCCAGAGCTCCCGCAATCCCGATGCGCCGGCCCCGAGGAGCCACAGCCCCATGACGACCTGGACCGCGATGAAGGCGTTCTCGTGCCGGGCCAAGGCGGTCGCGGTCAAGAAAGGCAGGAACGCGATGGCGATGGCGTTCAACGCCAGCATGAAGCTCGTGAGCTTGAGCCAATCGGAGGCGCCGGTCCGCCGCAGCAAGGGGTAGAAGAGGCCGAGCCATACCGCTGCGCCGGCCAGGAAGGCGCCGCGGCCCATGGCGTGTACATGGAGGTAGAGGGCGACAAGGATGAGCGGGGTTGCCGCCCAGGCCGTGCCTAAGGCCAAGCGTACCGGCAAGGCGCCCGTTTGGAAGAATCTCACCAGCCCCATCAGGAAGACGATCCAGGCGGCCTCCACGGGCAGGTTCCAGAGGGTCGCTTGCACGACGCTGCCGATCCCGAGGGACTCGGGCGTCGCGGCCTGTCCCGAGGGGAATCCCGGGGGCTTGAGCAGGGTGAAGACCGCGAAGGCGGCCAGGAAGGCGGCGTAGATCCACAAGGAAGCGGCCAGGCTCGCCCCCTTGAGGCAATCCTGGGAGGCGGCCCTGGGCGAGACCAGGATCTTCCAGCCCAGCTTCCCCGGGGAGAGCCTGATCTCAAGCTGCTTGCGTGTCTTGGTCATAGTGCTTCGCGCCCCAGAAACAGAGCCCCGCGGCCGGCGCCAGCAGGAGAAGCGCGAGCCCGAGGGCGCACCGGAGTCCCCACGCGTCGGACGCGGCGCCGATGAGCGAGGGCGACACCGCGTCGCCGAAAGAATGCAAGACGAAGACATTGGCCGCGAACGCCAGCGGCCTGGCCTCCGGCCCCACGACCGATGCCACGACCGCGTTCAACGGCCCCATATAAAGGAAGACGAGCATCTGCGCGGCGAACAGGAGCGCTGTCGCGGCCCGCAGGTCAGGGGCCGCCAGGGCCCCCATGCCCAGCGGCAGGGCAGCCAGCATGCCCCAGCCGGACAGCAGGAAGAGCGGCTTGCCGGAGCGCTTGGCGAGCCTCTCGGAAAGGACCCCCCCCAAGACGATGCCCAAGAGCCCCGCAGCGGCCGTGACCCCCCCGAACAGGTAGCCTGCCTTGGCCACCTCGAACCCGCGGTAGCGGACGAAAAAGGTCGGCATCCACACCGCGAAACCGCCGAGCGCGAAGGTCGTCAACGCCATGGCGAAGGTGCACGCCGTGAAGCTCCTGATGCGGCTGAGCGCCCAGTAGGCCGCCCAGGGGCGCAGGCCTGCGTCCCGCTTCCCGTCCCTAGGGGAACATCCGGGGGGCGAATCGGGCAGGAACCTTGCCGCGGCGGCAAAGAGGAGCCCAGGCAGGCCGATGACGACGAGGGCGGCCCGCCAGCCCCAGAGCGCCCCGAGCCTGCCCGAGAGCACGTAGCCGAGAGCGCTGCCGAGGGGCACGGCCGCGCTGTAAAGGGCGAGCGCGAGCGCCTTACGCTCGCCGGGGTGGTGCTCGGCTACGAAGGAAGGCGCAGCCGAGCCGAAGCCCGCCTGCGCGGCTCCGGTCGCGGCGCGGGCCGCGAGCAGGCTTCCGAGGCCTGGGCAGAGCCCTGTCCCGGTCACCGCCAGGCTCCAGATGGCGGACGGCCACGCGATCCAGCCCTGCCTGGCGCCGAGGGAAGCGAGCCAGCCGAAGGGCAGGGCCGCCGCGATGTAGGCCAGCATGAACGCCGACGCGAGCATCCCCGATTGGAAGTCGGTTAAGGCCATGTCTTTCTGGATGAATGGAAGGAGGGCGTAGGGGGCCTGGCGGTGAACGTACTTGACGCCGTTGAGGGCGACCATCGCGGCCAGGACCATCCACGCTGCGGAGGCGCCGGACTCGGCCCAGGTGCCAGGCTTCGAGTCAAGGGCTGATTCTGAGGCCAAGCCTGGCACCTAGACCTTGAACACCGCGTCCCCGGCCCGCACCTTGTCCGCCACCCTGATGCCGACCCCTTCGCCGGCGGAAGCGGTCTGGACGCTCTCGTGCTTCACCTGCAGGGAGTCTATCCTCTGCGTCAGGTCGGTGGTGTGGCCCTTGATCCGGATCATGTCGCCGACCGCCGCGGGCGCCTCCAGGACCACGGTGGCGACGCCTAGATGGGAGTAGTAGTTCATGACCTTGCCCAGGAACACGGCTCCCACGATCTGCTGTTCCGGGGTGATGCGGGAAACGGGCGAGACGCCGGGCGCGGGCGTCCTCCGCTCGCCCGGTGCCGCAGGGCGTTCGGGAAGCCCGGAGGCGCCGGGAGCCGGGGCCTTCCTCGGCCGGGCTTGGCGCCCAGGCCGCGTCTTGGCCGCCCGAGTCTTGCCCGAGGCTCTCTTCGACGGCCGGCGCGCGGTCGAGGCCGGAGGCCGAGCGTGCCGGCCGTCCTTCGGGGAAGGCGTTGGCGGCCGGCGCTTGGGCGCAGGGCCGCGGGATTTTCGTTTCAAGGTCATGACATCACTCCCGGTCGAATCATTTTCCGACGCAGAATCTCGAGAAGATCCCGCTGAGGACCTCCTCTTCGACGGCCTTCCCCGTGATCCCGTCCAGGGCCCGGAGCGCGGCTCGAAGGCCGCTCGCCGCGAGTTCCTCCCAGGCCCCGGGACGTTCCTCGGTCGCGCGGGCGGCTGAGGCGAGCTCCGAGGCCGCGGCCTGGAGCGCCGCGTGATGGCGCGCCGAGGTGACAGTCGCCCCGGCGTCCTGCGCGGGTTCTCCCGCGAGGCTTCCCGCCGCCCGGAGCACGAGCGCGTCGATCCCGGTGCGTTCCTTCGCGGAGACGTCGAGGTCGCATCTGGGCAGGCCTCGGGCGCGGGGGAGGTCGGCCTTGTTGAGCACTCTGATCACCGGCCGGCCATTGGAACGGGCCTTGTCCAGGACCAGCCTTGAGGCGGCCTTGTCCTCTTCGTCCTGCGGGCGAGAACCGTCCAGGACGAGCAGGGCAAGGTCGCAGCGCTCCAGCGCCCGGTTGGCGCGACCCTGCCCCTGGGCTTCGGCCAAGCCTTCGGGCCGGTCCGTGAGGCCGGCGGTGTCGATGAGGACCGCGGGGATGCCTCCCAGGTCGCAGGCCTCCTCGAGGGTGTCGCGCGTGGTGCCCGGCGTCGGGCAGACGATGGCGCGTTCCGTGCCGAGGAGGGCGTTGAGGAGGCTCGACTTCCCGGCGTTGGGCGGCCCCGCGATGCACACCCGCGCCCCCTCGGTCAGGAGCCTCCCGCTCCCGAAGGTGCGGGCCAGCTCGAGGACGCGGCCGCGGGCCGAGAGCATCGCGGCGCAGGCCTTGCCCGCCTCCACCCTGGGGACGTCCTCCTCCGGATGGTCCAGCGTCGCCTCGACGCGTACGAGGAGGTCCATGATGGGCGCCTCCGCGGCCTCGACCGCCCGGGAGAGCCCCCCCTCCAGCTGCTCCAGAGCGGCCCGGTGGGCTAGACCGGTGCCGGCGCGGATCAGGTCGCAGACCGCCTCGGCCTGCGCAAGGTCGAGCCGCCCGTTGAGGAACGCCCGCTGGGTGAACTCCCCCGGCAGGGCCGCCCTGGCGCCGGAGTCAAGCGCCGCCTCGAGGAGCCTGCCCAGCACGTAGGGCGAACCGTGGCCGGTGATCTCCACGAGGTCCTCGCCCGTGGGGCTGCGGGGCGCCGGGTAATAGACGGCGATCACCTGGTCGAGGACGGCGCCCTTGAACGACGCGCGGCCCAACGTCGCTAACCTTGGCGCGAGGCCCGACCCCGCGGTCTGGAGGAAGCGGCCCGCCACCTCAAGGGCGGCGGGGCCGCTCAAGCGGAGCACCCCCAGCGCGCTCGCGCCGGGCGGGGTCGCGATGGCCGCGATGGTCATCTCGGCCTGATGACCACCTTCCGCCACGGTCCTTCGCCTTCCGACGCGGTCGTCACGTCCGGGTCATTGGCCAGGCTGCGATGCACCAAGCGGCGCATCGCAGGGTCCATGGGGGCGAGCCGGAAGGGCTTCTTGGTCTGCTTGACGTTCTCGACCCCCCTGCGGGCTTCCCGGAGCACCGCGGCCTCGCGCTTCTCCAGGAAGTTCATGGCGTCCACCCAGACTGCCACGGGTCTCTTCATGTCGCGGGTCGTGATCACCGTCACCAGGAACTGCAGGGATTCCAAGGTCCTGCCGTCATTGCCGACGAGGATCTCGACGCTGGGCCCGTCGACGACGGCCATGACGCGCTCCTGGTCCGCGTCCCAGCGGGTGGTGACCCGAGGGGGCTCGAAGCCCATGAGGGACAAGACCCTCTTGAGGATCTCGGCCGCGCGAGCGCATGCCGTCTCCGCCTCGGCCGCGGTGAGCGGCGTCTCCGGAGATTCCCGCGGAGCCGGGCCCGGCCCGTGGGCCTCGGGCCCACGGGCCTTCGGCGCCTGCGCCCCCTGCGCCCCTGGCGCAGGCGCAGGGATCGGGGACTGCCTGGGCCGGTCATGGGTCCCGTGCCTGCGCCCCTGGTCGTGAGGTCGCGGGGGGCGATGCCCCCGGTCGCGCTCCTGCCCGCCAACGCCATCCCCAAGGGCGGGCGGGACGCTCGGGCTCCGCCCTCGACCGCGCCCTTCCTGCGGGGGCTTGCGATGCCCCTCGGGGTGATGGGACTGCGTGCCGGGGGATTCCGGTGTTTGAGTCCCCCATCGTTTCTCGATGACCCTGACCTTGGCGGGCTTCCTGCCGAATCCGAGGATGCCGGACGAGCCCTCCTGGATGATCTGGACCTCGACCTGGTCGCGCCTCAAGCCCAGCGCCTTGAGCGCGCTCTCGACGGCTTCCGCTACCGTGTTGCCTTCGCATTCTATCTGTTCCATGGGATGGTTGACCTCCGAAATCCTAGTGTGGCGTTCGCGGCGCTAGCCCTCAGCCTCGAAATGGCCCTTGAGGGCGAGCTGTTCCACGATGGTGATGACCGAGTTCGTCAGCCAGTAGAGCACCAGCCCGGACGGGAAGTTGAGGAACATGAAGGTGAAGATGACGGGCATCCAGGTCATCATCTTGGCCTGCATCGGGTCCGTGGGTGCCGAAGGGCTGAACTTGTTCTGCAGGAACATGAGCCCTCCCATGACGATGGGCAGGACGTAGAAGGGGTCCTTGGCCGACAGGTCCCGGACCCAGAAGATCCAGGACGCGCCGTGGAGCTCCCAGGAGTTGCGCAGGGTGTTGTAGAGGGCGATGAAGACGGGCATCTGCACCAGGAGCGGCAGGCAGCCTCCGAGAGGGTTGGCGCCCGTGCGCTTGTAGAGTTCCAGCATCTCGGCGTTGAGCCTCTGAGGGTCCTTGGCGTATTGCTGCTGGAGCCGCTGCATCTGAGGCTGGACCTTCTTCATGGCCGCCGCGGACTTGAGCGTCTTGTAGGCCAGCGGGAACAGCACGATCTGGACCACGACGGTCAGCAGGATGATCGCCCATCCCCAGTTGCCAGTCATCCGGTACAGGGCCGCGAGGAGCCTCATGATGAGCCGGCCGATGGCCGAGAACCACCCGTAGTCGATGGCGCGCTCCAGTCCCTGCCCGAAGGAAGCCAGCTTCTCGTGGGCCTTGGGCCCCAGGTAGAACGGCGCTTCCCAGGCTTGCTCCTCCCCGGGCTTGAGCTCGACGCTGGCCGCGACGAGCCAGATCGCGGGCGGGTGGCTCACGTCGATCCGCGTGAATGTCTGCGGCGCGGTCACGGAGGCCAGGAAGTAGCGGTTGTCGACCGCGACCCAGCGGAAGGCGCTCTCCTGGGAGCCGTCCTTGAAGGCCACGACCCTCCCCCGGGTCCCCTTGCCCTCCGGCGTCAGCCCGATGGCCCGCCACACCTTGGGGTTCTCCTCCAGCTCGCTGGCCACCGTGCCCAGGCCGGGGCCGATGGACATGGCCCAGGAGCCGCTGGGCTTGGGCTGCATGGCGGGGTTGGAGATGCGGATGACGATGCGCGGAAGGCTCCCTTCCCCCTTCCAGACGAAATCCTTGGTCACCTTCAGCCCGTCGGGCCGGACGGCCGACCAGCGCGCCGTGTCCACGGGAGCGGGCTGCCTGGCGAAGGAGAGCTCCGGCCAGGTGGCGAAGAATCCAGGCGCCGGGTGCTGCACGAGCTCAACGAGGCCCAGAGGCCCCTTGTACTTGCAGCTCACCACGGAGGCGCCCTGCGGATGGACGAGGATATCCGCGCCTCCGAGGGTGAGCTTGTCGGATTCGCGTTCGAGCGCGGCGCGGTCCGGGGTCTTCTGAGGAGCATCGGCGCCTTGGGCGGGCTCCGGCCGAGGGGCCTGCCCGCGTTCCTGGGTCTGCCCCGGCGCCGGCGTTCCCGCGCCCGGCGCGGCCGGGCCCGACGCTGACGGTCTGCGCGCGGGTGGCTGGGGCTCAAGACGCTTCTCCACCAACCCGTACCACGCAAGATAGACCAGCAGCGAGAGCGTGACGGCGAGGACGAGGTTCTTGTTCATGAGGGCACCGGGTCGGATCCGCCCGGGCTGAAGGGATGACAGCGCAGCAGCCGTCCGCCGGCCAAGAAGGCGCCCCTCGCACAGCCGTGGGCGGCGACCGCCTGCCGGGCATAGTCGGAGCAGCTCGGATGGAAGCGGCACGCGGGCGGCAAGAGGGGCCGCACCAGGGCGCGATAGAGGTCGAGGATGGCGAGGGCCGCCGTCTTCATGCCAGCAGCCCTTCCTGGGCGGCTAGGCGCAGCAAGTCCTCGACCGCGCCGGCCAGGCCCTTCCAGCGGCAGCCGGGCCGGATGTAGACGACGAGATCCGTCCCTTGCCTGAGTCTCGGGCGGTTCAGGCGGAAGGCTTCCCGGACGAGCCTTTTCAGCCGGTTGCGTTTGGCGGCGCATCCCACCTTGGCGCTGATGGCGAGGCCCAAGCGCGGACGCCGGCCGGGGACCGTCCTGCCGTGCCACAGGATCATGTTCCTTCCCGCGGCTTTGCATCCCAGCTTGAAGACGCGGTCGAAATCCTTCCGGGACCGGAGGCGCGCTTCTGGGCCAAGGGAGTGGATCCCGAGGCTCATGTCTTACGGGATCAGCGTGTGTCTTCCTTTGGCGCGGCGGCGCCTGATGGTGGCGCGGCCTCCCGGGGTGCTCATCCGGGCCAAGAAACCCATCTTTCTCCTGCGTTTCCTCTTGTGCGGGCGGTAAGTCGGTAGCATGGTAAGCCTCCCAATAAATCGGCGCGGCACAAGAAAATAGCATATCTAAGGCCCTGTTTCACGCGGCTTCCTTAACAAAGCCGCGTCAATAGAATATAATCAGCGTTGCCATGGACTCTCGCGCCATCGTCAACGCCGAGGGCGTCGTCCTGTCCCGAACGGATTGGGGCGAGGCGGACCGGCTGGCGACGCTCTATACGGAACTCCACGGGAGGGTCCCGGTCCGCTTCGTGGGCGTCAACCGGCCCCGCGCCAAGCTCAGGTGCCTCTGTGAGCCTCTCAACCGGGTGGAGCTGCGCATCCACCTGGGCGGCCGGTCGGGGCATGCCAAGGCCATCGGAGGCAGGATCATCGAGAGCTTCCCCGGGGTGCGCGGGGACCTGCGGCGCACGCTGGAGGGGCTGGCTTTGGCCGAGATGCTCATGAGCCTCACCCCGGACATGAGCCCGAACGAGGACGAATACCGGCTGATCGTTTCGGCGCTCGAGACCCTGGAGGCCGCGCCAACCCCCTGGGTCGTGGCGGCGTTCGGTCTCAGGCTCCTGGGGCTGGCCGGGGTGGGCTTGAGTAAGGCCGTCGTGCCGGGCGTGGACCCGCCGCTCTGGGAGGCTCTCCATGCCAGGCCATGGGAGCGGTTGGGCGGCTTGCCGTTCGAGACGGCGGCCGCCGGCCGGGTGCTCACGCTCATGCATGAGGCCTTCGAGGCCCAGGCCGGGCGGGAGATCCGGGCGTTGACCTTCTTGGCCCAGGCGCCGGGCTTCGAGTTCGGCAAAGCTTTCGCGGCCAAGCCTGGCGCCTAGCTATCGCTATGAACTTCCAAGAGATCATCCTCGAGCTGTCCCGGTTCTGGGCGCGGGAGGGTTGCCTGATCATCCAACCCTACGACATGGAGAAGGGCGCCGGCACGTTCAACCCCGCCACCTTCTTCGGGGCGCTCTCTCCCGAGCCCACGGCCGTGGCCTACGTGGAGCCCTGCCGCCGGCCGACCGACGGCCGCTACGGCGAGAACCCCAACCGCCTCGGCAAGTACTACCAGTTCCAGGTGCTGATCAAGCCGGCCCCTTGCGACATCATCGCCAAGTACCTGCGTTCCCTCGGATGCCTGGGCCTGGACGGCCGGTCGCACGACCTGCGGTGGATCGAGGACGACTGGGAGTCGCCCACGCTGGGCGCCTCGGGTCTCGGCTGGGAGGTAAGGTTCGACGGCATGGAGATCACCCAGTTCACCTATTTCCAGATCATGGGCTCGATGCCCTTAAACCCCATCCCGGTCGAGATCACCTACGGCCTGGAGCGCATCGCCCTGTATCTGCAGAAGAAGAAGAGCGTCTTCGACTTGGACTACTCCGACCGGGTCACCTACGGCGACCTCCACCTGCCCGGGGAACGGCAGTTCTCCCGGTATCATTTCGAGGAGGCCGACATCGAACTTCTGGCGCGCCATTTCAAGGAGTTCGAGGCCGAGGGGGAGCGCCTGGCGGCCAAGGGCCTGACCCTGCCCGCCTACGACTGCGTCGTGCGCGTGTCGCACCTCTTCAATGTCCTCGACGCCCGCGGCGCCATCTCCGTGGACGAGCGCGCCAAGCTCATCGGCCGGGTCCGGGGTCTGGCCAAGAAGGTGATCAACCTGTACCTCGAGGGCGGGGTGGCCGCATGAAGCGCAAGGACTTCGTCCTCGAGATCGGAGTCGAACCGCTCCCGGCTCGCTTCGTGCGCCCGGCCCTGGAGGCTCTGGCCGAGGGCTCGACCGCCATGCTCAAGGGCGCGAGGCTCGATTGCGCCGCGGTCCGCGTGCTCGGGACCATGCGCCGGCTCGTCCTCATCCTCGACGAGCTCGCGGACCGGACCGAGTCCCTGGCCCGGGAGGTCCAGGGCCCTCCGGCCAGGCTCCTCAAGGACGCCGAGGGACGCTTCACCCCCCAGGCCGAGGGCTTCGCTCGCAAGCACGGCGTGCGGCCTTCGGAGCTCTTGACCGTGCCTACCCCCAAGGGCGAGTTCCTGGCGGCCCGCGTGACCGAGGAAGGCCTGTCCGCCCTGGCGATCCTCGGCCGGGAACTGCCCGCCTTGATCGGGGGGCTGAAGTTCGCCAAGGCCATGGAGTGGGAGCGCACGCGGTTCTCCTTCGGGCGGCCGATCCGCGGGCTCCTCGCCCTCCATGGGTCGAAGGTCGTCGGCTTCGAGCTGGCGGGCGTCAAGTCCGGCCGAGCGGTCCTGGCGGCTCCCGGGAGCCGCGCCAAGCCCGTCCGGATCGCGGACGCGGGACGCTACCTGTCCGCGCTCAGGAACATGGCGGTCGTCGTGGATCCTGAAGAAAGAAGGAGCCTCTTGATGAAACGGATGAACGCCTGCGCCAAGGGCGCGGGCGGAATTCTCGACTCCGACGAAGCCCTCCTCGAAGAGACCGTCTTCATGACGGAGCACCCGGTGCCGGTGGCGGGGCAGTTCAGAAAGGAGTTCCTTGAGTTGCCGGAAGGGCTCATCAAGACGGTGCTGAAGGGTCAGCTCTACGCATTCCCTCTGACGACGAAGGCCGGGCTCTGCCCGGCCTTCGTCGCTGTGCGCGACGGCGCCTCCGAAGGGCAGAAGGAGGTCCGCGAGGGCTTCGAGGGAGTGCTGGAGGCAAGGCTTGATGACGCCGCCTTCTACCTGTCCCGGGACCTCAAGACCCGGCTCGAGGACAAGCTCCCGGCGCTGGGCCGCGTCTCGTTCCAGAAGGGCCTCGGGTCCATGGCCGACAAGGCGGCCCGGGTCCGGGAGGTGACGCTGTGGATCTGCTCCCAGCTCTCGGGCGGCGCCGCTCCGGTCGCCTTGGACCAGGGGATCGCCGAGGCGATCGCCCGGCTGGCCTACGCGGACCTGGCCTGCGAGGTCATCCGCGAGTTCCCCGAGCTCCAGGGCGCCATGGGCGGGTTCTATGCCCGTCGGAACGGACTGGATGAGCGGGTCGCCTCCGGCATCGCCGAGTTCTACCAGCCGCTCGGTCCCAGCGCTCCCGTGCCTTGCGCGCTCGAGGGCGCCCTCGCCGCGATGGCGGGCAAGCTCGACAACCTGGCGTGCCATTTCGCGATCGGGAACATCCCGACCGCGGCCGCCGACCCCTATGCCCTGCGGCGGTCTGCGCTCGGGGTCCTGCGCATCCTGGCCGAGAAGGGCCTCCGGCTCGACCTGACGTCGGCCCTCGGATTCGCCATGTCCCTCGTGCCCGCGGCGCCCCCTGGGGACCGGCCCCCTGCCGCCAACATCTTTCCTGACGGCGGCAGGGGACGCTCGGGCTCCGCCCTCGACCGCGCCCAGGCGCTCGCGGCTCTCAAGGAGTTCGTCATGGGCCGGGCCGCTTCCTTCTTCGAGGAGGCGGGATTCGGACCGGACGCGGTACGTTCCGTGCGGGACTCCGCTCTCCGGAGCATCCCGTCGGCGATGGAACGTCTCAAGGCCGTCGAGGAGATGCGGTCGGACCCCCGGTTCGCGGACCTGTGCCAGGCCTTCAAGAGGGCGTCCAACATTCTCCGATCCTCCAAGCCCGACCAGGATGGAGGACTTGGAGGATCGGATCGTCTTTCAGCCGTTGCCTTGCGCGGGGCCCTCAAGGAACCGGCGGAGATCGCGCTCCTGGACGCGCTCGAACGTATCGAGGCCGATGTCGCTGCCGCGACCTCGGAGCATGACTATTTGGCGGCGCTGCGGGTCCTGGCGTCCATGAAGGCCCCGTTGGACCGCTTCTTCGAGGACGTGCTCGTCATGGCCGACGATCCGGTCGTGCGGCGCTCGCGCCTGGCGCTCCTTGCCAGGATGGTGCGCTGCTTCAAGTCCGTCGCCGACCTGGCCGAGATCGCCGGACCGCGTTAGTGCGCGTGCTTGCGGCAGAGGTCGCTGAAGATGGCCCCCGCGCCCATGAACCTGCCTTCGATCGCGGAATGGACGGCCGAACGGATCTCGGGCCCGGCAAGATACATGACCGAGGCGATGCCTTCCATGGCCCAGGTCATGAGGTCGGCCGGCTCGAGGCTCCCCTCGGCCGCGATCTCGGCCGTCATCTCGAGGATGGCCAGCGCGGTCTCGGGGACGTCCTTGCTGATGGCGAGGATGCCGGTCGTGACGCCGCGGCAGACCTGGTAGGCGGTGATCCGGGGCTCCTGGGCAGGCAGCGTCGCCTTGAGCGCGGGGAGGATGATGTCGCGCGCGGTCTTGGCCGCGGCGCGGCAGGGGTCGTCGGCGTCCCGCAGGCGGTTGACGACGATCTCCCTTGACAAGGGCTCGAAGTCGTACTGCCCCTCCGGGACCGTGTCCTCCCGCATGCCCGGATTATACATCTTCAGCGCGGGAAGCGTTCCTTTCCGCGCTCCCCTTTTTTCTATCATTGGATTGTGAGGATGACTGCCGTGCCCGCTGTCCTTGCCGCGGCCCTTTTCGGCTGCTCCACCATGAGCCCTCGGTCGCGTCCTCCCGAGCCCACCTCGCCCACCAACGGCGCGATCGTCGCGAGGGTCGTGCTGAACGCCGGCTGGTTCGGGACCCGCTCCCCCTACTCGATGACCTTCCACAGGCTTAAGGCCGATGGCCGGCCCGACGAGGCCGTCTTCGTCACCAATTTCAAGTCCGGGCGCGACGTCTACCTGCTCGACGCGGTCCCCGGGCGCTACGTGCCGGTCTCCGTGCGCTACATGCGCCAGAACAACTCCTACGACATCGGGTTCCCCGAGAAGGCCCTTAAGGACCTGGCGGTGGGGGTGCGCCCGGGTTCGGCGGTCTTCGCGGGCCGCTTGACCGTCGCGGTCAAAGGGAGGGCGGGGAAGAGGTCGGAATTCCTCGGCGCCGACCTCAACAAGGAGGCCGAGATCGCCGCCATGGACTGCGCGCTCAAGGACCTTGACGGGACCCTCTGGAGGGACATGGTCGCGCGCCGTCGGGAGTCCCTGGGCCCTTCCGAGGCGGCCGTGACGGAGAAGGGCAAGGTCGTGCCTCGCCAATCCAAGGGCAAGTACACCTACGTCGACATGCTGGGCTGGGGCTCCCCGGTCCGGATCCGGGGAGGCCTGGAATGGCGGCAGCCCCAGGGCCGGGCGCGCATCGCGCTCGTCTGGTTCACCCAGGACATGAGGGAGTACAAGTCGCCGGCGGAGCACCTGGCCGCGCTGCGGTCCGCCGGCAGCCCCGAGGACGACCACAAGGTGAGTGAGGTCGTGTTCTGCTCGCGCACCGGCTACGAGGCCAGGTACACCACCTACTTCTATCCCGAGGGGACGCTGGTGGGGAGCCTCGTCAAGGTCTACCTCACCGAGACGCTGTTGGTCCCCGAGCCGGAGGGCGTCTTCTTCCTGCACTATCGCGCGGAGAAAGCCCACTTCGAGAAGTTCCATCCGCAGTTCCGCGCCTTCCGCGACAAGATCGTGCTCAATCCCAACCCGCCTCTCCCGGCCGGCGCCGCCGGCCGGCCTTGAGGTCCTGATATATTTATATAACAACCTCCGGCTACAATGAGGCCGGTGAGAGCAAAGCTCCGCGTCCCTGCGTGCCTCGCGGCTCTCTGGCTGCCGGCTCAGGCCCTGGCCGGCGGCCTTTCCCTGGGCATCGAGGCCAACTCGGTCTTCAATCAGGACATGAAGCTCAACGCCGCCCCGGTCCTCACCCGCATCGAGACCAACAACATCACCCAGGTGACGACCTTCAGGAGCATGAACTACTTCAGCATGGTCGATTATTTCCCCGCGGACACCGTCGTCTCCTACAACCACCGGAACCGCAACATCTACGATTACTTCCCGGCGGGCACGACCGTCACCTACAGCCGCGGATGGGACAACATGGACTGGAGCGGCCACTATGTCATGCTGAAGCTCGGGTATTCGAGCGAGTTCATCGAGGGGTCGGCCAAGATCGGAGCCGCCAGCAAGGCCCTCAGCAGGAAAGAGGCCGAGTTCTTCGCCTCCACCAACACCCAGAACGCCGCCTACCTGGGCCGGGCGTCAGGCGCGGTGTTCGAAGGGATGGAGGTGACGTTCGACAAGGGCTTCGCGTACGGGTTCGAGCTGAAGGGCCAGCCCTACGACACGGAGAATTTCAGCGTCATGGCGGCGCTCCGCTTCGACCACGCCTTCAACACGGTCGACGCCTACAAGGCCGTGGGCATCCAGTACTCCACCATCACCACGGGTCTCGTCCTGAGCCAGCACACGGGCGAAGGCACCTATGACATCAGCCATCTGCGCTACGGCCTGTCCCTGACCGCGGCGCTCAAGTTCGAGCATTTCGTCCCCTTCCTGGGCCTGGACTACATGGAGGGCAGGCTCAGGGTCGTGCAGCGGAAAGTCACCTCCAGCACCTGGTATTCCTACCCGGCCGGCGTCGTGACCAGCGGGACCACGGTCATCGAGGAGTTGACCTACACCCTCAGGCCCAAGATCCCCATCGGCGCCGCGATCGGGGTCACCTTCCCCTTCGAGCGCGGGGGCATCACCATCGAGGGAGTGATGCGTTCCCAGAACGCGCTGAAGATATCCGGCTACATCGGGTTCTAGAAAAGGGTGTACACGAACGGCGCGACGGGCGTCCCGGCCAGGAACACGAGGCCCGCCAGGGCCAGCATGGCCAGGACCAGCGGCAGGAGCCACCACTTCTTGTTGGTCATCAGGAAGTCCCAGAACTCGAGCGGCAGGGGCCTGCGTTTGGCCATCAGAAGGTCCTCTCGTAGCGCTCGGCGTCGGCCGGCATGGTCACGGGGACCCAGTGGGAGCCTTCGCCGCGCTTCAGGCGGAGGCAATCTCGGCCCAGGACCTTGAAGACCAGGGCCATGGGCGTGATGAGCCCGTAGAAGATGAGGGCGATGACCGCGTTGGAGACGACCGTGGCGATGACGAAGGCCACGCCCATCCAGCCTTTGTAGAGGGGCTTGCCCATGTTCGGGAGCGCTGATGTCAGCGCTCCCGCTCCCGCGAGGAGGTACGCCGTGATCTTCAAGACGTTCCATCCCTTCCAGAAGGAATAGGCTCCCAGAAGGAAGGCAAAGACAACTACCCTGACTCCAAAACGCCTCAGCGTTTTGGAGTCAGGATGCCAATCAATCTTGACTAGGCTCATGGATTAATCCAGCGCGAACTCCTTGAGGTATTCCTCCAGCCCGGCCTTGACCTTCTGTTCCGACTTGAGGGCCAGGCAGTTGCCCACCGCCAGGGCGTCCATCTCGGTGTTGATGAAGCAGCGCGCCGCGTCCCTCGGGGCGGCTACGATGGGCTCGCCGCGCACGTTGAAGCTGGTGTTGACCAGCACCCCGCAGCCATGGCGCTTGTCGTACGCCTGCAGGAGGTCGTGGAAGAAGGGGTTGGTCTCCCGGTGCACGGTCTGGATGCGGGCGGAGTAGTCCACGTGGGTGACGGCCGGGATCTCGGACCGGTGCGCCTTGAGGAGCGCCATGCCGCGCAGGTGCTCCCAGCCCTCGGGCAAAGGCCTGCGCCGGCTCTCCTTGACGGGAGCGACCAGCAGCATGTAGGGGCTGCGGACGTCCATCTCGAAGTAGTCCGAGACTCGCTCGAAGAGCACCGCCGGCGCAAACGGCCGGAAGCCCTCGCGGAACTTGATCTTCAGGTTCATGCGGCTCTGCATCTCCGGGAGCCTGGGGTCGCCCAGGATGGTCCTGTTGCCCAGGGCCCTGGGGCCGTACTCCATCCTGCCGCGGCACAGCCCCACGATCCAGCCCTTCTCCAGGCAATCGCAGATCGCCTGGAGAAGTTCCGAGTCGTTCATCTCCTTGTACTTGAGATCCAAGGCTTTGAGGGCCGCAGCCGCCTCCTCGTTCGAGTAGACGGGGCCGAGGTAGGCGCCCTTCATGGCGTCCGGCTTGACCGGCGCGCGGGGCTTGCCCAGGTAGCCGTGGTAGGCGTGGAGCGCGCAGCCCAGGGCCCCCCCCGCGTCGCCCGACGCGGGCTGGATCCACATGTCCTTGAAGATGCCCTCGGCCAGGATCAGGCCGTTGGCCACGCAGTTCAAGGCCACACCGCCGGCCATGCAGAGGTTCTCCTCCCCGGTCTCCTCGCGGACGTGGCGGGCCATTTTAAGCATGATCTCGTTGGTGACCTTCTGGATGGAGGCCGCGATGTCCATGATGCGCTGGTCCGTCGGCGACTCGGGCGGGCGCGGCCCGCCGCCGAAGAGGTCGTGGAATGCCTGGCTGGTCATGGTCAGGCCCGCGCAGTAGTCGAAGTACCTCATGTCCATGTGGAAGGACCCGTCGTCCTTGACGTCGATGAGGTTGTCCTTGATGAGGTCGTAGTAGCGCGGGACGCCGTAGGGGGCCAGCCCCATGACCTTGTACTCGCCGGAGTTGACCTTGAACCCGAGATAGTAGGTGAAGGCGGAGTACAAGAGGCCCAGCGAGTGCGGGAAGCGGATCTCCTTGAGGAGCTTCACCTCGCTGCCCTTGCCCTTGCCGAGGGTCGCGGTGCTCCATTCGCCCACGCCGTCCACCGTGATGATGGCCGCGCTCTCGAAGGGCGAGGGATAGAAGGCCGAGGCCGCGTGGGAGACGTGGTGGAGGTCGAAGAGGATCTTCCCGGGATAGGCGCCGCCCAGGGCCCGGTCGATCTCTCTAGGCAGGTGCAGCTTCTCGTGCAGCCACACGGGCAGGGCCTGGCGGAAGCTCTTCAAGCCCATCGGGGCGAAGGCTAGGTAGGTCTCGAGCAGGCGCTCGAAGGTCAGGAGCGGCTTGTCGTAGTACGCGACAAGGTCGAGTTGGTCGGCCGAAAGGCCGGCCTCCTTCAAGCAGTAGTTCACGGCGTGCGTCGGGAAGTTCCGGTCGTGCTTGATCCTGGTGAACCTCTCCTCCTGAGCCGCGGCCACGATCTCCCCGTCGCGCACCAGGGCCGCGGCGCTGTCATGGTAGTACGCTGAAATCCCCAGGATGTGCGTAGGGCGCATCAGAAACCCTCCCTGCAGCGGATGTCCATCGAATCGCCCAAGAACAGTCTGGGGCCGGATTTCCTCAGAGCGAAGCCCCATCGCTCGTGCCCCCACAACGGCTCGGAGGGCGTGTAGGCAAGGACGAAGGGCTTGCCCTGGCCCGAGGGGTCGTACGACACGAACTCGAGCCGGGAAGTCTCCGCCATCAGCTCGTGGCGCATGACCGCGCAGCTCCCCACCAGCACGCCGCCGTTGGCCAGCCGCAGGCACCGGCGGTAGCTCGCCTTGACCTGGGTCCCTTCCACCAGGACGAACGGGTCGGAGAGCCCCGCCACGGACACCACGGCCCCGAAATCGATCTTGGCCGCGGCCGAGGCGAGGGCGTCCGCCTCGGGCTTGCGCGACCCATCCTCCGCGCTGTCGGCGGGCTCATCGTCCGCCTTGAGGCGGAACTCGCCCGAGGAGACTTCGTCCTTGAGGCGCGCCTTGAGGGCCCCAAGCAGCCTCTGGTACGTCTGTTCCCCCACCTGGTTGCGCAGCATGCGGAACTTCGCCTGCGGCCTCCTCAGATTGAACTTCGGCGGCGCCTGGATCGCGATGACCGGGATGCCGACCTCCTTGCGCGGCCCATCGAGCACGGCGGCCCTGAGCCTCAAGGGCTGATGCCCCTTGCAGGCTCCGCCGTAGCCGGCCGTCGAGCCTGTCACGGCGAAGACCGAGGCCCCGAGGCTCCCGACCACCAGGAACCGGTTCCCGACTCTAAGCCGGGGGTCGCCCGAGGCCCGGCCTGCGCTCTTCTTGTCGTAGACGACCCACTCCCCGGAGACGTCGTAGACCGGGAAGATGCCCTTGGCTCCGTAGCCTTCCGGCGCCGCCCAAGCTAGTCGCGCCGGCGCCAGGGCCGCGGCCAGAAGAAATCCTAACGGACCCACAAGAACGTGATTTTAGCAAACTGAGAGGTCCAGGCGCCAGGACTTGAACCTTGCAGCAGAACTTCCCCATCCCGCTGTTTGGGGATGGGGAAGGAAGGAGATGGTGCCCCAAAAGAAAGAAGAAGGTAACGGAGAGGGGATTTTTGGCAGGGGCTTGAAATAGAGCCTGCCTCCGTCGTAAAGTGTCTTTGTAGA
>JACQWX010000066.1 GCA_016209035.1 Elusimicrobiota bacterium
TGGCCAAGCTCCGGGAGCTCGGCATCAGCCCGGACATCATCGTCTGCCGCAGCGAGAAGCCCCTCTCGAGCGAGATCAAGGCCAAGATCAGCATGTTCTGCAGCGTGCCCAAGGAGTCCGTGGTGGACGCCCCGGACGTCGAGAGCATCTACGAGGTCCCTTTGGTCTTCCATCGCCAGGGCTTGGACGACCAGGTCGTCATGCTCCTGCGCCTGCGCACCCACTCCAAGGACCTCCAGGAGTGGAGCACGGTGGTCCAGCGCCTCAAGAACCCCAAGCACGAGGTCCAGATCGCGCTCGCTGGCAAGTACACCGACTACAAGGACGCCTACAAGTCCGTGCACGAGGCCCTGGTCCACGGGGGCATCGCCAACGACTGCAGGATCACGGTCCGGTACCTCGACACGGCCGATCCGGGGATCCTCGACGAGCTCAAGGGGGTGCACGGCATCCTGGTGCCCGGCGGGTTCGGCGACCGGGGCATCGAGGGCAAGATCAGGGCGGCTACGCTTGCCCGCGAGGAACGCATCCCCTTCTTCGGGTTGTGCCTGGGCCTGCAGATCGCGGTCATTGAATTTGGCCGCAGCGTGCTCAAGCTCGCGGGCGCCCATTCCACCGAGTTCGATCCCAAGACCCGCTACCCCGTCATCGACCTCCTGCCGGAGCAGAAGGGCGTGTCGGCCAAGGGCGCCACGATGCGCCTCGGCACCTACGAGTGCGCCTTGAAGAAGGGGAGCCTCGCCCACAAGGCGTACGGGGCGCCTTCGGTCTGCGAGCGGCACCGCCACCGCTACGAGGTGAACAACAAGTTCCGCAAGCTCTTCGAGGACGCGGGCCTGCAGGTCACCGGCGCCTACGTCCCCAAGAACCTGGCCGAGATCGTGGAGCTGCGCGACCATCCCTGGTTCCTGGCGGCCCAGTTCCATCCCGAATTCAAGAGCCGTCCGGAGAAGCCGCACCCGCTTTTTTGCGACTTCGTGGCCGCGGCGCTCGCCCGCGCGCGCGCGGGCGTCAAAGGCTTTGGCCGCGTCCTGCCGGAGGACCATGGCGGGTAGTGCTGCGACCGTCCGGGTCGGGGGCGTCCTGGTGGGCAACGAGGCCCCATTGGCCTTCATCGCGGGGCTCTGCGTCCTGGAGTCCGAGAGGATGCTCCGCACCGTCGCGCGGGGCTTGAAGGAGGTCTTCGCCCGCGAGGCCGCGCCTTTCATTTTGAAATGCTCTTTCGACAAGGCGAATCGGACCTCGCTGCGCTCTTTCCGCGGGCCTGGGGCCAGGCTTGGCCTGAGCCTCCTCAAGAAGGTCGCCTCCGAGTCCGGGGTCCCGGTCCTCACGGACGTGCACGAGCCCTGGCAGGCGGAGCTCGCCGCCGAGTACGTGGACGCCCTCCAGGTGCCGGCCTTCCTGTGCCGGCAGACGGACCTCCTGGTCGCCTGCGGCCGGACGATGCTCCCCGTCAACGTCAAGAAGGGCCAGTTCCTCTCGCCGCTGGAGATGGCCCGCGCCGTGGAGAAGATCGAGTCCACGGGGAACGACCGCATCCTGCTGACGGAACGGGGCACGTTCTTCGGCTACGGCGACCTCGTCGTGGACATGCGCTCGCTGGCCGTCCTGCGGGGCCTGGGTCATCCGGTGGTCTTCGACGCCACCCATTCCGTGCAGTTCCCGGCCTCGCAGGGACCATCCTCGGGCGGCGACCGGCGCCACATCTGGGGGCTCTCTCGCGCCGCCGTGGCGGCCGGAGTGGCCGCGGTCTTCGTGGAGACGCACCCCCGCCCCGATCGCGCCCTGTCGGACGGGCCCAACTCCCTGCCGTTGGGCCAGGTGGCGGAGTTCGTGAGGCAGGTGAGGGAGATCGACGGGGTCGTCAAGAAGTTCCTTCACGCGAAGCGTGAAGGGAGGGCTGCATGAAACGGCAATCGTCCCCCACGGCTACTTCCCTCCCCGTGGGGGAGGGAAGTGACACATGAAATGCTCAAACTGCGGGCAGGACAACAGGGATTCCGCCAAGGTCTGCAGGAAGTGCGGCCGCGACCTGGCCACCCCGCCGGCGTGGTTCCCGGATGCGAGATGGCACCTGAGGACCCTGGGCATCATCTACGCGGTCCTGGTCGTCTTCTACTTCGGGGTCAGCTTCCTCCTGCGCAAGCTCCCGAAGCCCTACCACATACGGGAGATCGCGCCGGAGCTCACCCCTTGGCTCAAGCGGCCCGGGATACTCAAGCATGTCCCCGAGGAGGGCCTCAAGCCCCCGTCCACGCCCGAGCCCTCTTCCCAGGGGCCTCGGCCAAAGTGAGGCTTGCCCCGGCGCTGGCGGGCTTGGCCCTTCTGGCGTGCTCCTGCCTGAGCGCCAAGACGGACGTCCCGGCCCCTCAGCAGAGCCTCGAGGACTTCACGATGACCCGTTCGAAGGACGGCTCCGAGATCTGGGAGCTCAAGGCGCGCGTCGCCATCCTGCGGGAGGACTCGAAGACCGCCTTCCTCACCGAGCCGAGGCTGGAGGTCCGGGACAAGGGCCGCCCCATGCTGAGGGCGCGGGGACGCAAGGGCACGGCGCACATCGAGAAGCGCGACGTCCTCCTGTCCGGGGCCGCGAAGCTCGACTTCGTCCAGGAGGACTCGGTCCTGGAGACGGAGGAGCTCATGTTCGATCCCCAGGCCAACCAGTTCAAGACCGACAGGGAGGTCATTCTTCGCAGGCCGGGCGCGGTCGTCCGCGGGACGGGCTGCATAGCCGGCTCGGACCTCTCCGAGGTCCGCATCTTCAATCAACGATCCGTCATCCAGGCCGCGCCCCGGTCCGGCGACAAGAAATGACCCGGGCCTCCCTGGCTCTTCTCACGGCGTTCATCCTGCGCCCCGCGCCGGAGGCCCAGGCCGCCTCGACCGCGCCGTTGGCCGCGTCGTTCGTGAGCAGCAAGGAATGGAAGATGCGCCGCTCCCCGGTCAAGGAGGAGGAGTTCACGGGCGAGGTGCGCTACTGGACCTACTCCAGGTTCGTGCGCGCGGATTGGGCCCTGTACCGGCACGACGACGAGACCTGGGAGGCCCGCGGGAACATCCGCGGGGAGCATACCCTGCCGAGGGGCCGGGGCGTCTTCGAGGTCTTCGGAGAGAGGGCGGTCTTCGACCAGAAGCGCCGCAAGGGCTCCCTGACCGGGAAGAGGGGGTACGTGGACGTCGTCTTGACCAGCGCCGATGGTTTCAAGGACTTCGGCCGCGCCGGCCGCCTGGCGTGGGAGCTCGACCGCAGCGCTTCCCTCCTGGACGGGGTCCGTCTCTGGGGGGAGCGCGTGGATGCCTGGGCCGACCGCGCCGATTATGATTGGGAGAAGGCGGCCTTGACCCTTTCGGGAGGCAGGCCCGTGCTTCACAAGAAATTCGGGGACTGGACCGCGGCCGTCAAGGCCGACACGGTCACGGCGCTGGACGCGGCCGCGCAGTCCCGCCATCTCAGAGCCCAGGGGCGGGTGCGGGGCTGGATCGAGTTCAGGAAGTACGCGGGCGCGGACCTCGAGCCATGAGACTCGCGGCGGTCGACCTGCGCAAGCGCTACGGCGACCGGGAGGTCGTCAAGGGCCTAGGCCTGGAGGTCAGGTCCGGCGAGATCGCGGGGCTGCTCGGTCCCAACGGCGCCGGCAAGACCACGACCTTCTACAGCCTGGTGGGCTTCATCCGGCCCGAGGGCGGGGCCATCCTGCTCGACGACGAGGACGTGACCGGCCTGCCGATGTACGCCCGCGCCCGGCGGGGCATGGGGTACCTGGCGCAGGAGCCCACCGTCTTCGCGGGCCTGACCGTGGAGCAGAACCTGCGGGCCATCCTGGAGCGGACCATCAGGAGCCGGCTCGACCAGATGAGGAAGGTCAAGGAGCTCCTCGAGGAGTTCGGCCTTTGGGAGCTCAGGAGGCAGAAGGCTTCGAGCCTCTCCGGCGGGGAGAAGAGGCGCCTCGAGGTCGCACGGGCGATGATCCACGCCCCGAAGCTGCTCCTCCTCGACGAGCCCTTCGTGGGCATCGACCCCATCACGGTCGGCGAGCTCAAGAAGATGATCCTGGCCCTCAAGGCCCAGGGCATCGGCCTGCTCATCACCGACCACAACGTGCGGGAGACCCTCCCCATCCTGGACCGGGCCTATCTCATCTACGACGGCAGGATCCTCTTCGAGGGGGCTTCCAAGAGCCTCCTGGAGGACCCGAAGGCCCGCGCCCTCTACCTCGGCGAGGACTTCAAGATATGACCGAGCGACCCCTCCATCAGAGCCCCAAGGCCAGGATCGTCGTGGTCGATGACGACCCCATCATGCGGGACCTCTTCGGGGCCATCCTGTCCGATGACTTCGAGGTGGCGTTCGCCGGCGACGGGGAGGAGGGCCTCGACCTCATCAAGCGGACCGTCCCGGCCTTGGCCATCCTCGACGTCAACATGCCCAGGATGCACGGGTTCGAGCTGTGCCGCAGGCTTCGGGCCGAGGAAACCCTCAAGGGGACCAAGATCATGTTCGTCTCCGCCAAGTCCTACGCGAGCGACATCAACAGCGCCCGGGAGATCGGCGGGGACGAGTACGTCGTCAAGCCCTTCGACGCCAAGGAGATGCTCGAGACCGTCAAGAAGGCGCTAGGCTGCGGCGCTTGAGCAGGAGGAAGGCGAGCTTGAGGTGGCGCGGCAGGACCGAGCCTGCCAGCGAGCTCATGATGCTGGCGGGGTTCTGCAGCTCCACCGAGGCCCGGCGCTCCGGGTCGTAGCCGTTGCGGTACTCGTCGGCCAGGCCCATGGTGTGGCCGAACTCGTGCGCCGGCGTGGCATAGTGCAGGTCGTGCCCGAGCAGGATCACGTCGGGGGCCGCTAGGGAGAGCCACTTGTCGTTGTCGCGGATGGTGAGCGCCCCTGGCGAGAACGCTGTTCCGGGCGCGAGCTTGCGGATCGAGACTTCCGTCCTGAAGCCGATGTCCTGTCCCTTGAACTCGAAGCCGCCTTTCCAGTACTCCTCCACCGAAGCCTTGAAGGCCCGCAGGACCTCGTCGTTCTGGATGTCGGTCTCGAAATCGGCCTTCACGACGTAGCCCCCCGGCTCGGCGACGAGCCGGAGGTTCTTGTTGCTCGGGAGCCAGACCACATGGCGCGGCCGGCCCGAGACGGCCGCAGGGTTGATGAAGCTGTTGACCAGCGAGTAGGAGGCGATACGTTCCACTCCGGTAAACAGTATCCCGGCTTTGCCTTTGTAGTCCTCAAGCAGGGAAACCAGTCTTTGGGCCGCGAACTCCTTGATGCGTTGGGAGAAGCGGCCGGGCCGCATGGCGATCCGATAGCGCGCCAGGTGCTTCTCCACCAGGAACCGCCATTCCTTGATGGTGGCGGCCCAATCCGCGGTCTTGTTGACGAGCGAGACCTCGCCGTCCTGGGACTGGCCGCGTTGTTCCTTCGGGAGCGGCGGCTTGATGCGCCAGGGGTGCTCGACCGGCCCCTGGCCGGCTTGCGCCTGGTCGGAGCCCCCCGCGCCTGAGCCGTCCTGCGCGGGCTTGGGAGCCGGGGCCAGGAGCTGCGAGACCCGGCCGTCAAGCTTCTGGAGGGTGCGCACGGTCTGGAGGTAGTGGGTCACCTCGAAGAGGGCGGCGCGGTTGGCGAGGAAGCGACGAAGGACCTCCTTGAGGACCTGGCGCTGCTTGGGCTTCAAGGCCGGGTCCACGCTCAGCGTCGCCACGGTCTGGGCGAACCGGTCGTTCAAGCGCTGGGCCAGGATGCTGCGCTCCGCCGGGGGCAGGCCGCTCTCCGCCACCCGGCGCAGGCAGCCGATCATGGAGTTGAGCGACAGGGCCAGGGCTTGGCGCTCGTTGCGCAGCCAGGGGAGGACCTCGGCCATGGACTTGGCGTCTCCCGTCACGAAGGCGAGGAATCCGGGCATGGTCAGGAGCGGGCTGGGGCCTGACACGACCTCTGCCTGCAGCCAGGCGACCTGCCCGCTGTCCAAGCCGGTGGCGGGCCCGGCGGGCGGCAGGTCCTCTTGGACCGGGACCTTGCTCTCTCCGGTCAGGACTTTCTCGATGTCCTGCCCGGCTCGGCGGCTCTGGTCCGGGGACGCCCGCTCGTCGGAGGCGGTCTTGAGCGAGCCGGCGATGACTTCGTTGAGCTGGCGTATCTGGAGGCCGACCTCGGAGGCCTGCGCCTTCGGCGCAGGCGCCTCCGGCGCCTGGACCGAAAGTCCAGGGGTCTCGGCGACCGGGAGCGCGGTCCGGATCTCGGGCAAGGGGAGCGAGATCTCGATGCCGGCGGATGGAAGGCTGATGCCCGGCGCCGCGATGGAGAGGCGGTCCTGCTGGAAGGAGACGCCTTGGGCCGGCAAGACCTGCACGGCCTGGACCGAGACCGGCACTGCCGGGACCTTCACGGGGGCCGTCCTGACGGTCTGGGACCAGCCGAGGCTGGACGACAGGACGAGGACGGCCAGGGAGCGGATGAATAGCGCCATCAACCAATTATGGAAGACGCGACGAGCAGATTCCAGGGTCCTAGGACCCAACAAGAGAAGGAAAAGGGCCTAGACCCAAGGGCCCAATCAATCCCTAAGCCGCCGCGTGACCCCGCATGCCGACCGCGTAAGGCGCGGTCGGCTGAAGCGCTTGTTAGGCAGTGCTCAAGATGTGCGATACCGCAGGGGGGAATCGTTGTTATTGCTGCGCCCGCTGTAAGGGGACCCGTTGTGCAACCCGCAACGCCACGCTTTTGAGGCTGGAATTGTTCGCGACAATCTCGAAGCAATAATTTCCAAACTTAGTAAACGTCAAATGCTGAAAATTCATGACGGACAAGAAGCCCTGCCTCCAGCCAGCGGGCAAGTCCGGGCTTCGTGACCCAACCGAAAGTTCGCCTCCCACCGTTGCAATGCGCTTTCCGTCCTCATCGACGATATTGATTTCAAGACTATGCTTGCGCCCCATTTCACTGGGGCTTAGAACGAGACGCAACACAAAAGAAAGTCGCGGATGAATTGCGGGGAGCTTCTCGACCCAAATGGTGTCAAAGGCTCCGCCGAGAACGGACATCTTGCCCTGGTTGACCTCGGCGCAGTCTGCTAGAAAGGCAAAATCGATTTCCATGGGGATTGTCCTCTCTTGATTACTTGTCCAAAGGAATCTCAGCGCTCGACTCTCTTAGCGGCAGATGAGCTGCGACTTCGGGTTCCCAAAACTCGCCGGCAGGGGATCCCGTTGTAGGCGATGGCCCCGCAACCCATGCGTAAATCACATTGAAGGTTGCGGCGCAGGACTTCTGATCGTTGGATAGGCCAGCCGCTATGTAAGTCTTGATCAATTGCTGGTAGCTGAGGACGCCCTTCTGTGCGGCCACGAGCTTAAGTTGTTGAATCATCCTTACGGGAAGCCGGATTGCAATCATCTTGTTGGGCGCTGGCTCGGGGGTGACGGTCACGGCGGCCGCGGCGTCAAAGTCCTCGGCGGCTGCTTTGCCCTTGGAAATTAGTTCGCTGTCGATGTCGTTGGTCCGATCAATTCGCTCTTCCATAATCATATCTCCCAGGATGTAATCGGGCGAATCATGTCGCCGCCCAGATGTCGAACTATGATCATCAATTTCCGTCCCAAGCAGGTGAAGCCGACAACAGCAAAGCGATCCGAATACCTCTGGTCGATTGCGGCTTTCTTGTGTGGTATGACTTGGTGTGGACCATCAAAACATTCCTCAACCTCGACAGGCATGACTCCATGGCGGGCCAGATGCTGTTCGTTTTCATCGTCCCATTCAAAGATGGGTGGATTGTGCCAGGGTGGGATTATGGGGTTCACGTGGCTTCTATTTATAGTATACGCTGTATATACAATAATGTCAATAGTAAATTATTTCTATTATATTGACACATTATAGCGCCGACGGAGGGGACAGCATAGCATGCGCGTCAGGCCGCTGGAGGCCGTTCTGACTCCAAGCGATCGGCCGAGCTCAGGAGGCCGACGGTCAGGTAAAGACCTCGAGGTGCGCGTGCAGGCCGGACCTGCGGGCCAGGCGCAGCCCCCGGTCGAAGATGCTCTCCGCCTCGCGGGTGCGCCCCTGGGCGTGGAGGCAGGCGGCGAGCGCCGTCAGGGAGAGCACGACTCCCCTGGCCTCGCCGAATCTCTCGAAACCCGAGAGCGCCAGGGAGAGCCTTCGCCCGGCCTCCCGAAGATCCCCTTCCTGCAGGGCGATCTTGCCGAGCCCCCAATCCACGTAGGCCAGGTCCGCTGGGTCCGAGATGCGGGAGTAGAGCGCGTGCGCCTTGCGGTAGCGCATTTTCGCCTGGGACAGCAGGCCCCGCTGGCGGAGGCAGTTGCCGAGCCCGCACTCGGCGTAGGCCCGGGCGAAGAGGTCCTGGGTCTTGGCGAAGACCCTCCTGGCGGCCAGGTACCGGCGCGAAGCCTCGGCCAGGTTCCCCCTGATGCGCTCCACGCCGCCCAACCCCAGCAGGGCGTAGCCTTCCCCGATGCCGTCGCCCGCCTTGCGGAAGCGGGACCGCGACCGCAGGAAATCCTCCGTGGAGCCGGCCAGGTCCCCGCTGAAGCGCCTGGCGCCTCCCAGGGCCCAGAGCACGAAGCCCTCGCCGGCCCAGTCCCTCCTGCGCCGGAACGTCCTCTGGAAGGCCTTGAGCCCCCGGATGCTCTTGCCGTAGAGCCCCTCGGCCCTGTCCAGCAGGACCTCCTCGAGGCGCAGGCGCTCCAGGTGGGAAGCCATGCTCGGGCGTCTCCCGGCCGCCAGGGCGAGCCCCTCGGCCAACCGCCGGCGCGCCTGAGCGCACAACCCGAGGCTCCTCAAGGCCGCGACCAGCCCGAGGCAGGAATCGAGCCAGAGCGCGAGGTCGGCGGCGGGCTCGGTGCGGGCCAGCGACGTCTCGTACCAGCGGCGGCATCCTCCGAGGTCGCCCATGGCGCGGAGGGCCTCGGCTCTCAGATGCGCGACCTCCGCGGCGAACCCGGCGGGGAGGCCCTTCGGCAGGAGCTTCAAGGCCTGCGCGGGCCTGCCTTGCTCCAGCAGCTCTTGGCACGCCTCGATGCGTTCGGGTCGAAAGTTCACTGGAGCAGCCTCCTCGCGGAATCGAGCACGATCCGGGTGGCCGATCTGCCGATGGAATTGGTCTCCTCGTAGTGGTGCCCCGGTCTGCGCGGCAGGAGCGTCAGGGAGTCAGGGACCTTGAAGTCGTAGTCGGGCACGAGGTAGCCGAGCTCGTCGTTGGCCAGCCCGACCACGAACTTGGCCTTGCAGGGCATGAGGTCCTTGAGGTACGGCCCGGCAGGGGCCCTGGAGAGGTCGGGAGGGTCCGGGTTGGCAGGCGACGTGAGGGCCTGCCCGGCACGGAACTGGCCCTGGTAGCCGCCCATCGAGAGTTCGGGGAAGACCTCGCCGGGGATCCCGAGCACGCAGGCGGGGCCGAGGTCGAGGCGGCTCACCTCGGTCTCGATCCACGGGATCTCATGCTTCTTGAGCCTCCGCAGGACATGGAGGGCGGGCAGGGAGTAGGCCGAGGACGGCGGCAAGGGAATGCCGGAGGAGTTTCGGAGCTTGTGGCCGAAGACCATGGAAGGAAGGAACATGAGGTGGCGCGAGTTCTCGATCGGGACGAGCACCGTCTCGGACTTGTACCCGACCGAGAAGACGGTCGGGGGTCCTGCGTCCGCCAGGGCCTTGAGCGCGAGCCCCCCCAGCTCGGAGCCGATGCGGCGGGCCTCGCCGAAGTCCCTGGACTTGACGTCCGGCGTCATGAGCCCGCCCACCGACCCGGGCAGGAACACGCAGGTCCCGCCCCGGCGCTCCTCGACGGCCGAGCACAGCGCCCCGGGATAGTCCGCGGTGATGAGGCGGTTGGAGGCGTCGAGCACCTCGGCGTGGCAGGACCAGTTCACCACGGTGGCGACCGGCTCGCCATCCGGCGTGTCCACGGCCAGGACGCCCAGGTCCGGGTCGATGACCGCGGGGTCGCGGATGTCCTTGCACAGGCCCCTCGGGTCCACGCGGGACACCACCGCGCGCAGGCGCGCGGGCTTGAGCTTGTCGTTGACCTCCAGGACCTTGGCCGCCACCTTCTCCTTGACGCCCCGCATGTAGCCGTGGTCCACGCCGGAGACGCCCGGGACCGGCCCCCACATGCCCAGGGTGTCGGGCGCTGAGTGCTGATGCGCCGCCACGACGAAGAGGTATCTCCCCTCCTTGTCGAAGCGGGTCATCCTGCGGAGGTCTTGGACGTCGTTGCGGTAGAGCCCGAGGAAGTCGAGGACCGCGATCGCCACGGTCTTCTTCCCGTCCGAGAAGACGACGATCCTCGCGTAGAGCGGATCGTGGACGCCTTCGGGCCTGCGCCCCCTGGCTCCAAAGCCGGCCAAGTACACCTGATGGGTATCCAGCGCGGGAGTGATGTCCACTTTGCCCGCAGCCGCCAGGCCGCGGGCATGGCTGGAGGGACCGGCAAGGCCCAGGAGCGCGCCGCACGCAACGATTAGAGGGTTCAGGCGCCTAGCAGTTCTTCCCATGTCCGCATCCCTTCCTCAGCGGGCAGCCTTCGCAGGCCGGCGTCTTCCTGCAATGGCGCTTGGCCAACTCGACCAATAGGGCGTGGAACTCCCCGTAGAGCTCGGCCGACGCGGGCAGGCGACCAGTCAGGAAGGCGGCCGCTTCCTGGTAGCTCGGCCGGCCCCGGAACCAGCCGAGCCTCGCGCCGATGCGCAGGGTGTAGGCGTCGACCACGAACGCCGGTCGAAGACCGGCGTAGAGGAGGATGGAGTCGGCGGTCTCAGGCCCGATGCCGTGGATCCCCAGGAGTTCCTCCCGGAGCTTGGGCAACGGCCCGGAGAGCCAGCGCCGCAGATCCGCTCCGCGAGCTGCGGCGTGCCTCGAGAAGGCCTTGACCCTGAGCGCTTTCTGCTTGAAGTAGCCGGAGGGCCGGATCAGGCGCTGGAGCCGCTCGGCCGGCATGCGCACGAGCCGGTCGAGGCGCACCGCGCCGCGGCGGTGCAGCGCTTGCAGGGCCGAGGACGCGTTGGTCCAAGCCGTGTTCTGGGTCAGCAGCGCCCCCAGGCATACCTCGAGCCGCTGGCGTTGGGCCAGCCTGCCCCAGATGCCCGGCCGATAGCGCGGCGAGGCTTCGCCGGCGGGGGTGACGGGCCACCACCCCTGGGGGCCGAAGGAACGCAGAAGGGTCCTCTGGACGGCTCTCGGAGATGGAGCGGCGCAAAGCCCTGACCCCACGGGCCTCCCAGGGCTCATCGGGGGTAGGCCGTCAGGTCCCCGGGCCTTTCGGGCTGAGGACTTTGTCCAGCGTCCTGAAGAGCTTCTCCTGGTCGAACGGCTTGATGACGTAGTCCGAGGCTCCGTGTTGGAACGCGGTCTCGATGTCGCCCATCCGGCCGAGGGCCGTGATCACGACGATCTTGATGTGCTGGGTCGCGGGGTCGGATTTGAGGATCCGGCAGACATCGTATCCTCCCATCTTCGGCATGAGGATGTCCAACAGCAGGATGTCCGGGCGCTCCTTGCGCGCGACCTCCACGGCCTGGACGCCGTCCGCCGCGGTGAAGACCTTGTATCCCCGGGCGGCCATGAGCGCCTTGAGGTTCTCCGCGACCGCGAACTCGTCCTCGGCGATGACCACCTTGATGACGGGCATGTTAGCGATAGGCGCCTGGCATTGTATTTGTATTCTTTGCAAAGAATACAAAATACAAAAAATACAATGCCAGGCGCCCAGTCATCACGTGGAGCGCCGCACGGCTCGCGCCGGCGGCCGGAGCGTGGTAGGCAGGCGCAGGACCAGCCGGGAGAGGCCGTCTTGGTCCACCTCGAAGCCGAAGTCCCCCCCTTGGAGCCTGGCGACCAAGCGCAGGAGCCCCAGCCCCATGCCGACCGAGCAGAGCTGCTGGTCCTTGCGGCGCTGGGCCGGGTAGAAGAGCTCCAGGGAGCGCGCCGCGGCCTCCGGCGGGAGCTTGGGGCCGTGGTAGGACACGACGGCCTCCACCTCCCCGTCGAGGGGGCGCGCGATGATGTGGATGTCGCCGGACGCGCGGAACTTGCGCGCGTGGAACAGCATGCTCGAAACCGTGCGGAAGAGCCGGTCCGGGTCGGCCATGACCGCGGGGAGCTCCCCGACCTCGACCTCGATCTTCGCTTCGTTCTCGCAGAGCGAGGAGCCGACGGCGCTGATCACGGCGTCGACGGCCTCTTTCACCGAGGACGGCTCCACATACATGATGAGGTCGCGCCTCATGTGGTGGTGGATGAGGTCGCGCAGTTCGCCCACGATGGACCCCATCCGGCTCGACTGCGACCGCAGGAGCCGCATCCACTTGGCCTGTTCCGGCGGGATGTCCCCGAAGATGCCGCTCAGGAAATTGAGCGCCGTCATGTTCACGGCGGTCAGAGGGGTGTTGATCTCGTGACCTGCGAAGGAGATGAGCCGCCCGAGCCTTGAGAGCTCCGAGCGCCATAGGAAGAAGCCGCCCACGGCGCATAGGACCGCGCCCGCGGCCAGGCCCGCCAGGAAAGCGCCGCAAGCGCTCACGGCTGGAACACCACCCTGCTGGTGCGCTTGGTCTCGGCGGAAAGGGAGACGTAGTCCGCGGCGCTCGCCCGGATCTCCTTGATGGAGCTCGGGTGGAGCTTCTTGACCACCTTGGCCGGGATCCCCAGCACCAGGCTGCCCGGCGGCACGACCATCCCTTGCGGCACGACCGCCCCCGCCCCGATCACGCTGCCGCGGCCGATCCGGGCCTCCATCACCACGGCTCCCATGCCGATGAGGCAGTCGTCGCCGATGACCGCTCCGTGGATGACCGCGCCGTGGCCGACCGTGATCCTCCTGCCGAGGATGGCGGGCCGGCCCTCCCGGGTGTGGACCACGGCCATGTCCTGGACGTTCGTGTCCGCGCCCACCGCGATCCCGTCCACGTCCCCGCGCAGGACGGTGAAGGGCCAGACCGACGCTCCCGGCCCGATGCGGACCCGGCCGATGACCTCGGCTGAGTCGTGGACGAAGGCTTTGGGGTCGATCTTCGGGGTGTTGCCGCGGAAGGCGCGTATCATGTATGCTGATTATACATGAATCACGAATGCGATTTCCTAGTGCTGGGGAGCGGCATCGCGGGCCTCTTGAGCGCCCACAAGCTCTCCGAGCTGGGCAGGGTCGTGGTGTCGACCAAGAAGGAGGCCGTCGAGTCGAACACGAACTACGCCCAGGGGGGCATCGCGTCCGTGACGGCTCCCGCGGACTCCTTCGAGAGCCACGTGGCCGACACCTTGAGGGCCGGGGTGGGGCTGTGCGACGAGCGGGTCGTGCGCCAGGTCGTCCGCGAGGGGCCGGAGCGCATCAAGGAGCTCATGGCGCTCGGCGTCAAGTTCACGCATCGCAAGGCCGCCAAGAGCGGCCCGGGATTGGACCTCGGGCTCGAGGCCGGCCACTCCCACCGCCGCATCCTCCACGCCGGCGACATCACCGGCCGGGAGGTCGAGCGGGCCCTCTTGCTCAAGTGCCGGGAGAACCCGCGCATCCGCATCCTGGAGCAGCACCTCGCGGTGGACCTCATCGGCGGGCCCGAGTGCCGGGGCGCCTACATCATGGACGTCCGGACCCGCAAGATCCACTCCTGGAGCGCCAAGGCCACGGTCCTGGCGACCGGCGGGGCCGGCAAGGTCTACCTCTATACGTCCAACCCCGACATCGCTTCGGGCGACGGCATGGCCATGGCCTACCGCGCCGGAGCCGTCTTGGCGAACATGGAGTTCGTGCAGTTCCACCCCACGTGCCTCTACCACCCGGAGGCCAAGTCCTTCCTGCTCTCCGAGGCCCTGCGCGGGGAGGGCGGCAGGCTCGTGCGCAAGGACGGCGCGGCCTTCATGGCGAAATACACCCCCATGGGTGAACTCGCGCCGAGGGACATCGTGGCGCGGGCCATCGACGCGGATCTCAAGCGCACCGGGGACGACTGCGTCTACCTGGACATGACCCGCCGGTCCCGGGACTTCCTGCGCGCTCGCTTTCCCAACATCTACGAGAAGCTCCTCGGCTGGGGCATCGACATGGCGGTCGAGCCCATCCCCGCGGTGCCTGCCGCCCACTACTTCTGCGGCGGGGTCAAGACGGACGCCGACGGCTCGACCACGGTCCCGGGCCTATCCGCCGCCGGGGAGGTCGCGTGCACCGGCCTGCACGGCGCCAACCGCCTGGCCTCGAACTCCCTGCTCGAGGGCTGCGTGTTCGCGCACCGCATCTTCCTCAAGATCCGGGAGCTCTGGCCCCGGATCAAGAGGGCCCGCCTCTCGCACCCTAAGGCCTGGAACCCCGGCAAGGCCGTCCCCTTGGACGAGGCCGTGGTCATCTCCCAGAACTGGGACGAGATCCGGCGGCTCATGTGGAACTACGTCGCCATCGTGCGCTCGGACCGGCGCCTGGAGCGGGCGCTCCATCGCATGTGGCTCTTGAACGCCGAGATCGACCAGTACTACTGGGACTACATCCTCACCCCGGACCTGGTCGAACTGCGCAACCTGGCCGTGGTCGCGACCCTCGTGGTGCGCTCGGCGCGCAAGCGCAAGGAGAGCCGCGGGCTGCACTACAACCTGGACCATCCCAAGACCCTGGCGCGGGAACTGCGCGACACCGTCATCCAGAAGAAGAGATGACGCGGCCCGTTTCCGTGGACACGATCCGCATCGTCGGCGCGCGCCAGCACAACCTCAAGAACGTCACCCTGGAGCTCCCCAGGGGGAAGATGATCGTGGTGACGGGCTTGTCGGGGTCGGGCAAGTCGTCTTTGGCGTTCGACACGCTCTACGCCGAGGGGCAAAGGCGCTACGTGGAGAGCCTCTCGGCCTATGCCCGGCAGTTCCTGGAGATGATGGACAAGCCGGACGTGGACTTGATCGAGGGGCTCTCGCCCGCCATCTCCATCGAGCAGAAGAACCCCTCGCACAACCCGCGCTCCACGGTCGCGACGGTGACGGAGATCTACGACTACCTGCGCCTGCTCTACGCCCGGGTGGGGCGGCCGCATTGCCCGCAGTGCGGCCGCCCGATCCGCGCCCAGTCGGCCCAAGCCATCGTCAACGAGGTCCTGCGCAAGCACGAGGGGCGCTCCGTGACCTTCTACTCCCCCCTGGTGCGGGGCAGGCAGGGCACGTACGAGGAGCTGTTCAAGAGGCTCAAGCGCTCCGGGTTCCAAGCGGTCCGGGTGGACGGGAAGGCCCTTGACCTGGACTCGGTCCCGGCCTTGAGCCGCTACCAGAAGCACTCGATCGACCTGTTCGTGGACAAGCTGAAGGTCTCGGCCGAGGACAAGCCAAGGCTCGCGGACTCGGTGGAGATCGCGCTCAAGGAGTCCAAGGGGCTGGTCCTGGTCGAGCCCGCCGGCTCGACCAGGGACTCGGCGTGCTTGAGCGAGCACCACGCCTGCCCGGAGTGCGGCGTGAGCCTCCCGGCGCTCGAGCCTAGGTTGTTCTCCTTCAATTCCCCCTACGGCGCCTGCCCTTCCTGCGACGGGCTCGGGGTCAAGACCGAGGTGGACGGCTCCCTGGTCGTGCCGGACCCGGGGCTCTGCGTGGCGGACGGCGCGCTCGCGGCGTGGTCCGACCCGGTCACCACGCGCACCAACAGGTGGAAGAAGTCCTGGTCAGGCTATTATTCGGAGATTCTGCAACAGATTTGCCGCCAGCACGGCATCGACATGGAGCTGCCTTGGAAGGAGCTCCCCCCCAAGCACCGGCAGGTCCTTCTCTACGGCGGCGGGACCTACAAGCCGTACTGGGCCAAGAACGACCAGGAGTTCGAGGGCGTGATCCGCAACCTGGAGCGCCGGCTTTCGGAGTCGGAGTCGGATTTCGTGAAGTCCGCCATCATGGAGCGCTTCATGCGCAAGCGCGTTTGCCCCGCCTGTAGCGGGGCAAGACTGAAGCCCGAAGCTCTGGCGGTGAAGGTCAAGGGGCAGAGCATCGCGCATGCCGTGGCGTTGTCGGTGGCCAAGGCGTCGGAATTCTTCAACGACCTCGGCCTCGCCCAGGGCGAGGCCGTGATAGCCCGGTCCATCCTGAAGGAGATTAACTCGCGGCTGGAGTTCCTCGCGAGCGTGGGCCTCGACTACCTGACCCTCGACCGCGCCTCCGAGACCTTGGCCGGCGGGGAGGCCCAGAGGATCCACCTGGCCACCCAGATCGGCTCGGGGCTGACCGGCGTCCTCTACGTCCTCGACGAGCCGACCATCGGACTCCATCCCAGGGACAACGCCCGCCTGCTGGCGACATTGAAGCGCCTGCGCGATATCGGCAACACCCTGGTGGTGGTGGAGCACGACGAGGAGACCATCCGCTCGGCGGACTGGATCGTGGACCTGGGCCCGGGCGCGGGCTCGCACGGCGGGGAGGTGGTGGCGCAGGGGACCGTGGAGGACATCATCCGGGAGCCGAGGTCTCTCACCGGAGCCTTCCTGTCGGGGAGGCTGCGACCCATGGAAAGGCTTTCCCGAAGGAAGCCTAAGGGCTTCCTTCGGGTATTGGGCGCCCGGCAGTTCAATCTGAAGGACATCGACGTGGACATTCCGCTGGGCATGTTCGTGTGCGTGACCGGGGTCTCGGGGTCCGGGAAATCCACGCTCGTCCACGAGATCATCTACAAGGCCCTGGCCGCGAAGCTCCATCACTGCAAAGAGGCGCCCGGCTCGCACCGGGCGCTCAAGGGCGCTGACCAGCTCGACAAGGTCGTGGTCGTGGACCAGAGCCCCATCGGCCGCACGCCGCGCTCCAACCCCGCGACCTACACCGGGCTGTGGGCTCCTGTCCGGGAGCTGTTCTCCATGATGCCGGAGTCCAAGGCTCGCGGCTACAAGCCGGGCCGGTTCTCCTTCAACGTCAAGGGCGGCCGGTGCGAGAACTGCCAGGGGGACGGCACCCTGCGCATCTCCATGCAGTTCCTGCCGGACGTCTATGTCCAGTGCGACGAATGCCACGGCCACCGCTTCAACGATGAGACTCTGACCGTCCGCTACAAGGGCAAGAACATCGCGGAAGTCCTCGCGATGAGCGTGGAGGCCGCCCTGGATTTCTTCTCGGCCCATGCCCCCATCAAGCGGGTCCTGGCCACCCTGGCCGACGTGGGTCTGGGCTACGTCGCGTTGGGCCAGAGCGCGACCACGCTGTCGGGCGGGGAGGCACAGCGGGTCAAGCTCGCCACCGAGCTCTCGCGCAGGGGGACCGGGCGCACCCTCTACATCCTCGATGAGCCCACGACCGGGCTGCACTTCGCGGACACGGCCAAGCTCCTGGCCGTCCTCCACCGGCTGGTGGACGCCGGGAACACCGTGCTCGTCATCGAGCACAACCTCGACGTGGTCTCGACCGCGGACTGGATCGTGGACCTGGGGCCCGAAGGGGGCGAGCGCGGGGGCCGGGTCGTGGCGGTCGGGCGCCCTGAGACCGTGGCGGCCGACCCGGCCTCCCACACCGGCAGCTACCTCTAGCGGCGGAATGAGTCGAAGCCTCGGGCCTCGATGGGCGTGGCGAGGCTCCCGGGGGCGTTGGCCGAGGCGGAGACCCGCTCGACCTTGCGCTTGTGCTTGGGGTCGGCCAGCCAGGACTTCCAGGCCTTGTCGAGCTTCTCCAGCGTCCGGTAGCGGTACGCGGTCCACAAGGCGTTCTCGATGGGACCCCCGTCCCTGAGCTTGGAGCAGAAGGTCTTGAACTGCAGCGGCGACTGGTGGCCCCGGTGCAGGAAGAACACCAGGGAGTAGGCCTGCACGTACCATGAGGCCACGGCCTTGTCGTTCAAGCCGCTGTCCTTCATGTCCGTGGTCGGCGAGGTCTCGAAGAATCCGCGTAGGGGCATGAAGGCCGACGGGTCCCAGTAGGCCATGGTCTGGTACCAGTCGGACCGCTCGGGCGAAGCGGCGTATGCGCCCTCCTCCATCATGGCGAGCCCTTCGTTGAGCCAGGTGGGAGGCGACTTCTTGACCTCTCCCCAGTAGCCCTCGAAGAGCAGGTGGGTGGTCTCGTGGCCGATGACCTCCAGGAGCTTCTTGCGGTCCTCCTTCTGGTCGTAGACCACCACGGTCTTGCTCTCGTACATGGCCAGCCCGTTGGACCACTCCGGGGGCTTAAACTCGCCGGCCACGTAGGACTTGCGCTCCTTGTAGAGGTAGAGGGTGAGGCGCTCCTTGGCCATCCAGGGAGAGAACGCCGAGAGGTCCATGCGCAGCCTGCTGTGGATCTTCTCCAGGCTCAGCACGAAGCCGGGCGGCATCCAGGGCGATTCGTGCTTGACCACGAAATGGGTGGAGACTGTCTCGTTCCAGGAGCCGAGGGCCGCCGCCGGGCCCGCCGAGAGGAGGGTCGAGAGGACCGCGAGGCCGGCGGGAAGACCTCTCATGCGGAAAGGGTAACACATAATTCGATTGTCCGCCAGGGGCGATTTTGGTAAAATCTTGGTCCCAGACTTCATGAAGACCCTCTTCCTGAATCCCCCTTCATTCTCGGGGTTCGATGGCGGCGCCGGCTCGAGGTTCCAGGCCAGGCGCGAGGTCAGGTCCTTCTGGTATCCGACCTGGCTGGCCCAGCCCGCGGCCCTCATCCAGGACGCCAAGCTCGTGGACGCCCCGGCCGACGGCCTGACCGTGGACGACGTGGTCCGCATCGCCGCGGATTTCGAGCTGTGCGTCATGCACACCTCGACCCCGTCCTACGACAACGACGTCCGGGTGGCCGGGCTCCTGAAGCGCCGAAGCCCCGGCATGATGATCGGCCTGGTCGGCGCGCACGTGGCGGTCCTGCCCGAGGAGTCTCTCAAAGGCTCGGCCGCGGTGGATTTCGTGGCCCGCGAGGAGTTCGACTTCACCTTGCGGGAGGTGGCGCTGGGAAAGCCCTTGGAGGATGTGCGGGGCTTAAGCTACCAGCTGGGCGGCCGCATCAGCCACAACCCGGACCGTGAGCTCATCGCGGACATGGACGAGCTCCCCAGCGTGCTCGACATCTACAAGCGGGACCTCACGGTCGAGAACTACTACATCGGCTACCTCAAGCACCCCTACCTCTCCCTCTACACGGGACGCGGCTGCCCGAGCCGGTGCACCTTCTGCCTCTGGCCTCAGACCGTCGGGGGCCGCGTGTACCGCGCTCGCTCGCCTGAGAGCGTGATCGCGGAGATGGCCCGCGCCAAGACGCTCTTCCCCCAGGTGGCTGAGTTCTTCTTCGACGACGACACCTTCACCGTGGACCTCGGCCGCGCCGAGGCCATCGCCCGGGGCCTGGGAAGGCTCGGGATCGTCTGGTCCTGCAACGCGCGCGCCAACGTCCCCTACGAGTGCCTCAAGGTCTTCAAGGAAGGCGGGCTGCGTCTCTTGGTGGTGGGCTACGAATCCGGCGCCCAGGCAATCCTCAACAACGTCAAGAAGGGCATCCGTCTCGACGGGGCGAGGGAGTTCACCCGGGACTGCAGGCGGCTGGGCATCGCGGTGCACGGGACCTTCATCCTCGGCCTGCCCGGGGAGACCCGGGAGACCATGGAGGAATCCCTGCGGTTCGCCTGCGACCTGGACGTGGAGACGATCCAGGTCTCCCTGGCCGCGCCTTATCCCGGCACCGAGCTCTACCGGCAGGCCATGAAGAACAAGTGGTTCGACGAGGGGGCCCTGGTGCGCAACGACGGGACCCAGTCCTGCACCCTGCAGTACCCGCACCTCAGTTCCGCGCAGATCACGGCCGGCGTCAAGCGCTTCTATACGCGCTTCTACGCCCGGCCCAAGCCCCTGTTGCGGATGCTGATGCGGATGGCGGTCGACCCTGAGGAGCGGTCGAGACGGCTGCGCGAGGGGCGCGAGTTCTTGAACTACCTGCGCGGCAGGGGCCGCGACGGCCGCGAGACGGCGGGGTGCCGCGTCGATGCTTGACGGCCTGCTTGCCGCGGGCGCGGTCTTCGCGGGCGTCTTCTCCGGGGGCTTCGCCCTTTTCTCGGCGGCCTGCGCCCGGCAGGCCCTGCGTCCGAGAGGCCGCCGCGGGCCCGAGGTCGACGAGCTGCCCCCGGTCACGGTCCTCAAGCCCCTCAAGGGCCGTGACCGCGGTCTCTATCACAACCTGGCGAGCTTCTGCGGCCAGGACTATCCGCGGTTCCAGATCGTCTTCGCCCTGAGCGACCCCGACGACCCGGCGGCCGAGGTCATCGCCGAGCTGAAGAAGGACTTCCCCGGCGTGGACATGGAGGTGGTGGTCTCCTCCGGCCGCATCGGCTGCAATCCCAAGATCAACAACCTGGCCAACGCCTACCATCGGGTCAAGCACGGCACGCTGGTGATCGCCGACTCCGACATCCGGGTGCGGCCCGATTTCCTGCGGACCGCGGTCAGGCCCCTGAGCGACCCTCGGGTGGGCATCGTGACCTGCTTCTACCGCGCCTGCGGCGCCAAGGGGCTCTGGGGCCTCATGGAGGAGTTGGCCATCAACGCCCATTTCCTGCCCCAGGCCCTGGCGGCCGCGGCCATGGGGATCAAGTTCGCCATGGGCGCCGCCATCGTGGTGCGGCGTCGCGCCTTCGAGGCTACCGGCGGCTTCAAGAACCTGGCCGACCACATCGCCGACGATTTCGTCCTGGGGCGGGCCGTCCAGGCCGCCGGGTACCGCCTTGCCTTCGCCGAAGCCGTGGTCGACGTCATCTGCGAGGTGGGCAGCTACGCCGACCATATCCAGCACCAGATCCGCGAGCAGCGCGTCATCCGCCTGTGCAAGCCGTCCGAGTACTGCGGCATGGCCCTCCTCCACGGGTTCTCCTTCCTGACGCTGAGGATGGCGGTCGTCGGGCCCGATGCCCTGGGCCTGGGGCTCCTCGCCGGGCTCTGGGCCGCGAAGGCGGCTTCCATCGCCTGGATCCAGGACCGCGTCCTGGACGGCCGGGCGAGCTTGCGGTCGCTGTGGCTCCTGCCGCTGAGCGAATGGACGGCGTTCGCGGCTTGGGTCTTCGGCTTCGGGTACAACCGGGTCTCCTGGCGCGGCGTCTCCTACGCCATCCACCCCAACGGCAAGCTCACCCCGGTGCGGCCGTCGCTGGCCGTCCGGCAAGGGCCGGTCGTCCCCGGAGGCGCGGGCCGTCCTCCCCTCGCCGAAGGGGGCGTCCGGGCCCTAAGTCCGTGAAGGCATTCGAGCGGATCATCCTCCTTGTCGGCGTCGCCATGATGGTCGTGCTGCTGGTGAAGCTCGACCCTTCCGCGGTCTGGGCCCGCATCCTGGAGGTGGGCTGGGGCATGGCCCTGCTCGTCTTGATCCACACGGTGGACCATGTCATCAACGCCCATGCCTGGAGGCTGGCCTTCCGTCCCGCCCAAGGCGCGGCCGTGCCGTTCTGGCGGCTCGTGGCGGTCCGCATCGCGGGCGACGGCGTCAACTACCTCACCCCGAGCGCCACCATCGCGGGCGAGGTGGTCCGGCCGGGCATGCTCGGAATGGAGGTCGCCCCCGAGGCCAAGGTGGCGAGCGTCGTCGTGGCGAAGTTCACCCAATCCCTGGGCCAGGCGCTCTTCATCCTGACCGGCATCGTCTTCATCGCGGCCGCGCGCATCCCGGTGGCGGACCAGTTCAAGGGCTGGTTCTACGCCGCGGTGGCATGCCTGACCGCGGTCTTCACCGCCCTCATCCTCTACGCCGTCCTGGCCCGCAAGAGCAAGGAGGAGCCCGAGGCTCCCTCCTCGGGCTCAAGCCTCAGGTCCTTCAAGAGGCAGATGGGGACCTACTTCCGCGGGCACCCGGCCAGGTTCATCGGGTCGATTCTGTTCTTCGCGCTGGGCTACGTCTGGGGCTGCGTCGAGGCCTTCCTGATCTGCTTCTTCCTGGGCCTGCCCGTCACCGTCACGATGGCCTACGTCATCGAGGTCCTTTCCTCGGCCGTGGACGGCGCGTTCTTCATGGTCCCGGCCAAGATGGGGACCCAGGAGGCGGGCAAGACCGCGATCTTCGCCGGCCTGGGATTGCCGGCCGCGACGGGCTTCGCCTTCGGGGTCATCAGGCACCTGCGGGAGCTCGTGTGGGCGGGCTTCGGCATCGCCCTGTTCTCCCTCCATCAGCGGTCGCGCAGGGCCGTCGCCCCCGGTCCCCGCCGCGCGGTTGCCGCGCCCGTCGCCGCGCCCTGACCCTACGGCGGTCCCTTCCCTCCGGTCTTGCTCCGGCGGGCATGACCGTCGCTCTCGTAAGGGACATGGTATCATATCCATCGTGAGCCTCCCCTTCGGCGGGCTTCGGGTCGGGTCCCGTGGGCGGGAGGCGTTCTGGGGCCTGGGACTCTTCCTGTCCTGCGTCCTCCTCTATCTCCCCTCCCTCTTCAACGGGTTCCTGCTCGACGACCTCTTCTACATCTCGCGCAACCCGGCGCTGCTCGACCCTGGGCAGTGGCCTCGGTTCCTGTACGACCCTGCCAGCCTTCTCTCGGAGGAGTCGCTCTCCAGGCTGATCTGGAGGCCGGTCCTGGGCTTGAGCTACGGCCTTAACGCCCTCCTGGCGGGTCCCGACCCCTTCTGGTTCCACCTGCACGACAGCCTCAACCACGCGGCCAACAGCGTCTTGGTCCTGCTGCTGCTGCGCCGGCTGGCCGGCCCTGGGCCGCATGCTTGGGCCGGAGCCCTGCTGTTCTGCTGCCACCCGGTCCAGGCCCAGAGCGTAGCCTATGCCGGGGCCCGGGCGGGCCTGCTGTCGCTGTTCTTCTGCCTGGGAGCGTTCCTCTTGTACGCGGGGCCGGCCGACGATCGTCGGCCCCTGGGCCTTCGGCCCAGGCCGCGTCGGTTCGCGTCGAGCCTCGGCTGTTTCGCGCTGGCTCTCCTTTCGAAAGAGTCTTCCCTCTTCCTCGTCCCGGTCTTGGCCGCTTTCGAATGGGTCGAGCGGCCTGCGCCCGAGGCGCGGGGTGAGAGCACGGGGCCGGCCTGGCGGCGGTTGGCCCCGTTCATCGCCGCGGGAGCGCTCTACCTTGGGGCGAGGACGGCCGTCCTGGGTATCGTCTCCCAGCGGGGCCCGTGGGGAGGCGGATGGATGGAGCATTTCCAGCTCGCGGTGCACGGCCTTTTCAAGACCGCTTCGCTCGTGGTCTGGCCCGTGGACCTCCGGGAGCCCTACGGCTTCCTCATGGGCCCCTGGTTCCTGCCTGAGTCCGTGGCGATGGCCGGCATCCTCCTGTCGGCGGCCTGCCTGGCTGTCTGGGGAGTTCGTCGGCGCAGCAGGATGGGATTCGCCCTGTTCTGGGTCTTCTCGGCGCTCCTCCCCGTGTCCAACATCGTGCCCTTCGGGGCGCTGGCGGCCGACCGGTACCTCTACGCTCCGATGGCGGGCGCCGCGCTCCTGCTCGGCCTGGGTTTGAAGGGGAGGCTCGACGGCCGAGCCAAGGCGGCCGCGGCCCTGCTCGCCGCGGTCATGGCGTTGGCAGCCGTGGAGGCCCAGCTGAAATGGCGCAGCGGCTTCGTCCTGGCCTGCGAGGCTTGCGCGGCGGCGCCGGACGACCCCTATCCAGCCTTGAGGCTCGCGACTCACTACCTGGAATGGAGGATGCTCGCCCGGGCCGAGGGGCTCACTCTGCGGGGGTTCGCGCCCGAGGCTCCTCCCGATGTCCGGAGGCTCGCGCTCAAGAGGCTCGCCGTCATCCGCATGAGCGCCGGCCGCTTCAGGGAAGCCAAGGCGCTCCTGGAGGAGAGCCTCGGGATGGACCCGAGGCAGCGCAGCGTCCTGGACCTGCTGGCCCGCTGCAGCCTCGCCCTCGGCGACCCAGCCGCGTCGCGGGAGTACTTCGTCAGGGCCGCGGCTTTGCCCTGATCCGGAGTCGTTCCTGCCGCGCTTTCGTGAGCAAGTCGTCGAACGCGCGGCCGGAGGAAGCGGAAGGTCCCATGAGGGCCCGCCGGCGTTCGATCCCCGCGATGAACCCATCGATCAACGCCGAAGCCTTGTCCGGATCATCGGCCGCGTACAGCCGACTCAGTTCGGAAACGACCTCCCATTGCCAGGGATTGATGGCCAGGGAGCGTTCATAATACCCCTGAGCCGTCTTCCGATCGTCCCGTCGGAGGGAAAGATCGCCCCGCAGCCGCATGACCCGGGGCCAAAGGGGGGAACCGGAAGGGATGGAAGCCAGCTCTTGATCCGCTTGGGCCAAGCGTCCCAACGCCACATGGCATGCCGCAAGGTTCAATCGGATCCCGTCATCGGTCCGGTCGGTCTGCGAGGCCCGGGAGAAAGCCGTCAATGCTTGCTCGTGTCGCCCTGCGCGCAGATGGAAGACCCCCAGGTTATTCCACAACGAAGGCATCGGCCGTTTCTTCAACGCGGCTTCGGTGAGTTCGATGGCGTGAGCGAGGCGGCCCGTTTCCGCGTAGAGCAAGCCCAAATCCACGGCCGGTTCCAGGTAATCCGGATCCAATGCCACGGCCCGCCGCAGGGCGCGTTCCGCCTCCGGATAGGATTCGCGGGCTAGATAGACGGCTCCCAAGGCGGCGTGCGCCCTGGGGTTGGCGGGGGCGCAAGCAGCGGTATGCGACCACAGCGCGAGAGGGTCGGCGAAGCGGGCGCCGAGGAGGAGACTCTGAAGGCCGTACGCGATCGCCAGCGCGGCCAGTCCCCACGCAGCGGCTCTCTGAGCCGCGGCGGATCGCGCGAAACGGGACACCAGGCGCGACAACGCCAGGAAGAACCCTACGCTGGCCATGTAAAGATAGCGGTCGGCCACCAAGCTGTAATTGAGGAAGGGGATCAAATTCAGGAAGGGCGCGGCGGCCAGGAAGACCCATGACAGACCCCAGGCAGCGGGGCGATCCCAGCGGTAGAGGCGCAACATCCCCAGCCCCAGAAGCGCCGCGCCTGCCAGGAGGAGGCTCCCTTCGACGGAGAAGAGCGTCCGGAGCGGGGACAGGGAATGCTCCAGACAGCGGTCATAAGGCAGCACCAGCTGAACGAGGTACCAAAACAGCAGCTTGCCCGAGGTCAAGATATGGCAGGACCAATGGCCGCCCATCCACTCGGCCGGCATCCTGGGGGCGAATCTGAGACGCAGGCTTATGTAGACGAGACCGACGAGGGCCAGCCCCGTGAACGTCCATCTGTCCCTGCGAAAACCCTTCCAGCCCTGGCGCCATGCCGCGTCCAGGAGCGCCAGCAAGAGGAACATGAACGCGCTTTCTTTCCAAAGGAGCGCCATGAAGAACGACGCGGGAGCCGCGAACAGCCGCCACCTTCCTTGCCGGCAGCATTGGACATAGAGCATCAGCAGGCCGAAACAACCCACGCCCAAATGCTTCTTGAAGCTGGAAAGAGCCAAGACCTCCACGTGCGCGGGATACAGGGAGAAGAGCGCCGCCGTCCAAAAGGCCGCGGCCGCATCCTGCAGGAAATGCCTGGCCAGACGCCACACCAGCAGGCAGTTGAGCCCATGCCACAGCAGGCTGGTCAGCCGGTAGAGGAAGGGACGCTCTCCCGCGGCGCGGTAGAGCGCCCAGTGGAGCATGGTCGAGAGAGGCTCGTATTCATGGCCGAAGGCGAAGCCCTGCGAGAAAAAAGCCGTCCACCCGGGCCAAGGGCCGATGATCAAGGGATTGCGCAGGAGAATCTGTTCGTCATCATACACCAAGGGGGCCCATAGGAGGACGCCGTAGCATGCCGCGACCGCCGCGGCCCACAGGAGAACGGCATACCGGCGCGAACCATCTCGTGGCGGTTCCATCGGATGACGCGGGGAATTCTAGCGCACTTCCCTTCCGCGCCGCAAATCGGCGAAGAGCGCGTTCGCGGGCCGGCGGTATTTCATATGATGTCTCTATGCGATCATGAAACCGCGCTTCCCGGGCGCCGACCGGATGGGCCTCCTCATCGCGCTGGCCGCGCTGTCCCTGCGCCTGACCCCCTGGCGCGCCGTGTTCTCGCCGTCCGGCGTGCTGTTCGTGGACGTGGACGACTGGCATCACCTGAGGGTGATGCTCACGGCCGCGAGGAACTTCCCCTTCCTGCCGACGCTGGACCGTTATTTCGCCCACCCTGACGGTTTCCTCACCAGCTGGCCCCCGCTGCACGACTGGCTCGTCGGCGCCGCCATCCGCGCCGGGTGGCTCTTCAAGCCCGGGATCGAGACGGCGGCCGCGGTCGCGGCCGTCGTCCCGGCGCTGGCCGGCGCGCTCACGGTCTTCTTCTTCTGCCGCTTCGCCCGCCGGGCGATCCCGGCTCTTGGCGCCGCGGCAGCCGCGGCCCTCGCGGGGGTCCTGCCCGCGCCGCTGTTCTACACCGTGCTCGGCCGTCCCGACCACCACTGCGTCGAGACCATGTGGTTCGCGCTGGCGCTGGGCCCGCTGCTCTCGCTCGTCGAAGGCGGCGGATCGAGAACGGCCCTGCTCGCCGCGCTCGCCCTCTCGGCCGGATGGCTGTCCTGGAACGGGTTCGTGGCCTTCGAGGGCGTCGCCTTCCTGTGGCTGCTGGCGGAGTCCCGCCGCCGCCCCGACCCGGAGACGCGCTCCTGGTCCTGGGTCTTCGCGGCGCAGATTCCGCTCCTGCTGCTCTTCACGGCGGGAAATCCTTTCGTCCGCTCCCGGACCTTCGACTTCGACCTGCCGGGCCTGTTCGCTCCCACGCTGTGCGTCGCGCTGGCGCTGGCGCTCGAGGGAGCGCGCCGCCGCCTGCGCGGGGCCGGCCTGGCCTTTGGCTTGGGAGGCGCCGTGCTCGGGCTGGTCCTGGCCTGGCTGTCCCTGCCGTCTTTGGCCCTGTTCGCGGGCGCCCCGCCGCGCATCTTCCATCTTTTTTCCGAGCTTCAGCCTCTGCTGAGGCCCTACGGCCGCTGGGCGCCGTCAGCGGCCGAGCCATGGTTCGGCTGGGGCCTCTGGCTCTTGCCGGTCCTGGCTTGGGACTTCGCGGCCAGGCGGACCGGCCCAGCGGCGCGCCTTGCCCTGGTCTGGGGAGCGGTCTTTGGGCTCCTGGCCCTCCTGCAGGCCCGCTACGCCTCTCACTTCTCCTTCGTCTTCGCGCTCCTCGTCGGGAGCGCGCTGGAGCGCGCCTGGTCCTGGGGCCGCGCCCGGAGCCGGGGGGCCGCGGCTTTCGCCGCGGCCTGCGCGGTCACGACCGTCGTCTTGGGGTCGGCCTTGCGCAACGCCGCGGCCCTGCCCTTCGCCGGCCCCCAGCTGGTGGGCGACCCAGCCCTGCGCGAGGCCTGCGAGTGGATCCGGGCCAACACCCCCCCCACGCGCTCGCGCGACCGCGACGAGGGCATCCCGGAGTACGGCGTCTTCGCCGACTCCAACGCCGGGCCGATGGTGGCGGCCCTTGCGGAGCGGCCGACCACCGCCGCCAACAACCACGCCATGCGGGGGCCGCTCGTCTGGACCATCCTCCGGTTCCTGGGCGACGATCCTGAGCAGGCGCGGGCGGACCTCTCCGGCCGCGGCTTCCGCTACCTGCTGTTGGGCCCGATGAACGACGGCGGCCTGCTTTTCTCCTACCTGGGGATCGCCGGCGTGCCGCCGGTCGAGTGGGAAGCGCGGCGCGAACGGTTGGCGCTTTGGCGGCTTTACCGGACCGGCGGATCGGACCCCGACCTGGCCCGGGCCTTCCGGCTCGTGCATCAGACCCCGGGCGGAACCTTCAAGGTGTTCTCCGTGCTAGCATCACGCGGCGATTCGCGTAGTGGTATAATCACCCGGTGCCGGAACGCTCCCTCCTGCGCGACGCGCGCCTCCTGGCCGTCCTGGCCGCGGCGGTCTGCGTCCTCCCTTTCGTGGACGCGCTGGGGTTCCCCTTCCTGGAATGGGACGACCGGGTCAACGTGACGGACAACCCCTTCTTGCGGCTCGATTGGGCGGGCCTGGGGCTGATGCTGACGGGCACTCGCCTGGGGCATTGGCATCCCCTCACCTGGCTGTCCTTGGCGGTCGACAAGGCGCTGTGGGGGACTAGGCCCATGGGGTTCCACGCCACGAACCTTCTCCTCCACGGGCTCAACGCCGGCCTCCTGTTCCTGGCGGGCCGGAGGCTCTTGGCCGCCGACGGCCGCCCCGAGAGCCTCGACGCCGCCGCTTTCCCAGCCCTTGCGGCCGCGCTCCTGTGGGCCGTGCACCCGATGAGGGCGGAGTCGGTGGCCTGGGTGACGGAGCGGCGCGACGTGCTCTCGGGGACTCTGTCCCTCGGCTGCCTGCTCGCTCACCTGGCTTCGGCCGACGCCCGCGCCCCCAAGCTCGCCCGGCGGTTCGCGCTTCTGGCCCTGGTCCTCGGCGCGCTGGCCATGGCGTGCAAGGTCTTCGCGGTCATGCTCCCCGCCGCGCTCCTCGTCGTCGACCTCCGGCTCGGCCGGGGCCTGCGGTGGAAAGAGAAGCTCCCCTACGCGGTCCCGGCGGCCGTCTCTCTGTGCATGGCCGCGACGGCCCAAGCGCAGACCGCCGCGGTGGGCTTGGCGCGGTTCGGCGTCGTCCAGCGTCTGGCCCAGGCCGGGTACGGTCTCTCCTTCCATGTCCTGCGCACGGCGGTCCCCTCCGGGCTCTCCCCCTTCCACGAGCGCTCGCTGCTGCTCGAGCCGGGGCTTTTCCTGTCAGCTGGGCTGGCTTCGGCGGCCGGAGCCGCGGCGGTGTGGGCCCTGCGGCGCCGGCAGCCGGGCCTGGCCCAGGCCGCGCTCGCCTATCTCGTTGTGCTGCTGCCCACCCTCGGGCTCTTCAAGTCCGGCCGCATGACAGTGGCCGAGCGGTGGTCCTACGGGCCTGCCATGCCGCTGTGCCTGCTGGCCGCGGGAGCCATGAGCCGCCTGCCGGGCAGGGTATTCGCGCCGGCCGCTCTGGCGTGGGTCCTGGGCATGGCCGCCCTCACGCAGCAGTACGTGCGCGTCTGGTCATCGGACCGCGCGCTCTGGACCCGGGCGGTCAAGGCATCGCCGTTGAGCTACTTCGCGCGAAGCCTCCTTGCCGACGCCCTCGAGCGCGAAGGGCGCCTCGCCGAGGCCGCGGCCGAGCGCCGGCGGGCGCGGGACCTGCGCCGCGAGGTCTTCGAGAGAGCGGCCGCCGTGCGCGCGGGCCGGGGCGACCCGCGCGCCGTCCCGGAGATGCGCCGCCGCGCCGAGGCGGGACTTGATCCGGGGCGCTGACTTACGGCAGCAGATCGTTGGTGCAGTCCGACGTGCTGCAGGTAACCGCGAGAACGCCGGTCGGGGTGGGGTGCGTGTAGGTTACCACGTAGAGCCCGTAGACCGCCGGAGCCGGGGTGTTGCGCGTCAAGGTGATTACCCACCCCGGCGTCGTGTTGACCGTGATGTTGCTCATCGCGAAATACTTCATGGTGCCCAGCATGATGCCGTACCCGCCCGCGGCCGTGTAGGAGGTGCAATACGTCCCCTGCTTGATGAGGCAGGTCTCCTGCGCGGTCTTCAAACCGCCGAGCCAATTCATGCCTTCCGAGCACTTGGCTCTTTCCACCACCCTGAAGTACTGCGGCACCGCGACCGCGGCCAGGATGCCGATGATCAGAACGACCACCAGCAGCTCGATCAGGGTGAATCCTCTCAAAGCCTTCTTCATAATGTCCCCCGCCTCTGGAAGCCGGCCTCCCGGGCCGGCTCCTACCCTCATTATAGCCGATGCGTCTGTGCAAGGTGTGGGCGAGTTGTGTGCGACTTGTGAATTCTCCTATAATGGGGCCGGGCCCCTATGCCGCGCATCATGATCGTCGAAGACGAGGAGTGCATCGTCTCGGCGGTCGAGAAGACCCTGGCCTCTGCGGGAGGATTCGCGTTGACCGCGGTGCGCGACCCCGCCAAGGCGCTGCCGGCGGCCATCAGCGGCAAGCCCGACCTCATCCTCCTCGACATCCGCCTGCCCGGCTCGGACGGCCGGCACATCCTGAAGGCCCTCAAGGAGAACGCCGCCACGAGGCCCATCCCCGTCATCTTCCTGACCGGCATGTCCGGCGAGGGCGACAAGGTGATCGGCCTCGACATGGGCGCGGACGACTACGTGGTGAAGCCCTTCGGAGCGATGGAGCTCCTGGCCCGGATCCACGCGGTCCTGCGCCGGACCCGCCCGCGGGGCGCCCGGCCGACGGCCGCTTCGAGCCTCGACGCCGTGAGCGTCGGGGGCCTCAAGCTCGACGCGTCCTCCCGCAGCGCCAGCTTCAGGGGAAAGCCCCTGCGCCTGCAGCCCAAGGAGTTCGAGATCCTCTTCTTGCTGGCCTCCCGGCCCGGAAGGGCCCACGCCCGCGGCTGGCTCATCGACAACACCTCCTCCTACGGCATGTCCGTGGCTACGAGGAGCCTCGACACCCACATCAAGAACATCCGCCGCAAGCTTGGGCGCGCGCGCCGACTCATCGAGACGGTGCCGAAGATCGGCTACCGCTTCGTGCGTCCCCATGACCGCTTCTAGGCCGCCGTCCCCCCACCCGTCATCGGACGAGCGGCGCACCACCTACTTCGCCTTCCAGGGCCTGCTCGCGGCCGTGCTCATCCTCATCTTCCTCACCCACCGGCAGGACGCCTCCACCTGGGTCCCCCGGTTCGCCTTCCTGCTGGTCTTCCTGGCCGCGTCGCTTGCGGTCCTGCGCCTGGTCCCGTCCGCGCACCTGGCGAGTTGGCGGTTCCAGGTGGGGCTCTTCCTGACCGACGCGGTCCTGGCGACCATCGCCCTGGCCTGGGCGAAGCCCCTCCCCGAGCTCTATCTGATCTTCCTGCTCATCATCTTCGGGGCGGCGCTGACGCGCAGCCTGGCCTCGAGCCTGGCCATCGCCGTCGTCACCTCGCTTCTCTTCCTGGCCGCGGGCTGGAAGCCCGTCCGCGGGCTGCCGGGGGACGCCGCTTTTTGGGCGCAGTTCATGTTCCTGTGGGTGGTCTCCGCGCTCCTTGCCATCCTTTCCCGTGATTCCCAGCGCGCCCAGGACTTCCGCGAGCGCAGGCTCCTCGAGGCCGTCGTGGAGGCGGAGCGGCTCTCGAGCCTCGGCAGGCTCTCCGCCGAGGTCGCCCACCGCATCAAGGGGCCCCTGACCACCATCATGGTCAACGCGGACCTCCTGGCCGCGCAGTTCCAGGGCTCCAAGAAGGCCGCCGCCGACCTCCGGCAGGTCCGGGACGCGGCCCGGCACTGCAAGGATATCCTCAAGAGCCTGCTGGACCTGGGCCGCATCGAGGAGATGGACCGCTCACCAATGGACTTGGGCCGGGCCGCGGCCTCGGCCCTGGCCTCGTTCGACGCTCAGGCCCGGAAGAAGTCCGTCCGCGTCGAGGCCGAGGGCCTTGGGGTCCCGGCTCCCATGGAAGGCGACCCGTCGCTGCTCCATGAGGCGGTGTCGGCGCTCCTGCAAAACGCGCTCGAGTCCGTGGACAAGGGCGGCCGGGTGCGAGTCTCGCTAAAGACAAGGCTCGGCGCGTTCGAACGGATCGCCCTGGGGACCGGCGGGCACTACGCCCTGGAGGTCTCGGACGACGGCCGGGGCATCGCGCCTGACGTCATGGACAGGATCTTCCAGCCGTTCTTCACGACGCGCAAGAGCGAGGGCTCGGGCCTGGGGCTCTCGGCGGCGCTGCGCATCCTGCAGAAGCACGGCGGGACCATCGAGGCCCACAGCGACGGCCCGGGCCGCGGCGCGACCTTCACCCTGGTCCTGCCCCGGCCCGCCGCGCCTCGACCAGGCTGACCCCGCACCGGTCGAGGCATTCCCGGACCCTCGGGCTCGTGAGGGCTCGCAGCTCCTCGCGGGAATGGTGGGTGGGCGTGGGCCCCGCCTGGGCGGAGGCGCCGGCGTCCGCCGTCGGGTGGAGATAGACCTCGGTCAAGCCGGCGGGGAGCCTGGGGATGATCCAGAGGAGGTAGTCCTCGGTCATCATGCCGGAGCGCAGGAGCCCCAGCACCGCGTCGCAGACGACCAGCTCGCGGGCCTGCGGAAAGGAGTTACACCTTACCGCAGGTCCCTGCGGCGATAACGCCGCAGGGGCCCGCGGGCCCTTGAGCCAGGACCGCAGACAGCCGAAGACGCAGCCCATCGCCAGGCTTGGCAGCAGCCCGCCTAGGCCGAACCCGAGGCGCAGGCCCAGTTCCCCGCCCGTCAGCCGGATGCGGCCGATGCCGTGGCGCAGGGCGGCCCGGGCGACCATGGGGAACACGGTCGGATGGACGTGGACGTTGAGGTGGCTGTCGAGGTGGGTCGGCCTGACGCCCAGCGAGAGGCACAGCCTCAATTGGGAGTCGATCTCCTCTTCGAGGCCCCGCCCGCGCCGCAGGAACTGGCGCAGCCCCCACGCCGCGGCGCATCCACCCTCGCAGAGGTCGAGGTGCACGCCGACGCCCAGGCCCGGGTTGGCCCGGGCGACGCGCACGGCGTCGCGGACGGCGGCCCCCCGGACCATGAGGCTGGCGAACCTGAGGATCCCGCGCCGATGGGAGGCCTCGACCGCCTCGTTGACGCCCGGGGTGCTCCCGAAATCATCCGCGGTGACGATCAGCCGGCGCGGGGCAGGCCCCATCAGGGCTGGGCCTGCTCGAATCTCGCGGTCACCTCGCAGCTGCCGCCGACGATCTGCGCGACGACCTCCGGGTAGAAGCCGGGGGGGTTGGGGGTGCAGGTGCAGCTGCAGAGGCCGGCGGTGCCGCCGCAGGAGTAGGCCACGCCCGAGCCGGGAGTAAAGCTCAGGCAGTAGGCGGGCTGGCCGTTGTACAGGTCCGCGTTGGCGCTCCAGTAGGTGATCAGCAGCGACACGGCCTGCTCGTCGTATTTCTTGCCGCGGCTCCCGTAGTGCTCCCGGTGGATCAGCCGGTACTGCATCAAGACGATGCTCATCATGCCGGCCGCGAGCAGGCCCATGATCACGCTCGTGATCAGGACGTGCACCATCACGGAGCCGCGCCGGCTCTTCGTCATCGTCCCCTCATTCGCTCCCGCCGTACGGCCTGTTCGCCCGCAGGAAGGTGTCGACCTTCAGGTGGACCGGGACGGGAAGCTGCGACGTCGGCCCCGTCGTGGGCATGGTGGAGCTGCCCACGGCGAAGTGCATCTCGATGCCGTCGCCCCGGTTCGTGAAGATGGGCGGGGTCGCGGTGGCGTCGTTGTCGCGGTAATGGAGGTTCCTGATGACCACGGAGGCGTTCGCGCCGAGAGCGCAGCCCGCGGGGATGTTGTCCGGGCAGACCAGGCCCGGCCCCGAGACCGTGAGGCGCAACAGCGCGGGAATGCCTCCTCCGATGTCGGGGTTCCGGCAGTAGCGGAACGCCAACACGTCCTTGTTGCCATCGAGGCGCCCCCCGGCTGCGGAGGTGTTGGAGTCGTAGAGCTGCCTGGAGAAGTTGACGCAGCCGTCGAGATTGTCCCCGCTGGTCCCGAGCGCGGGGGAGTTGATGTGAGTTGTTTCCTCGACCTCCGAATTCAATCGGTCGAGCGCGACGACGGTCCATCCGCTCACCTCGCCCCGGAGGCTCGTGTCGACGTGGTACCTCAGCATGGACGCGAGCACGGTCACGAGCGCGATCAGGACGAACGAGCTCAACGACATGGCGATGAGAATCTCGATGAGGGTGAACCCGTGTCTGCTCGCCTCCCCCACGGGGAGGTGAGCAAGCCGTCGAGGGGGATGATGCGTCAAACCCCTACTGCGGTTCCGTCCAGTCGACATAGACCTCCACCTGAGGGATGCTGCGCGTCTCGATAGGAAGGCCGACGCCCTCCGGGGCCATGTTCCCGGCCGAGAAGGTCTGCATGTAGGTCACCACGTAGCGGATCGTGGCGTTGTACGGCGCCCCCGCGAACCATGGCGGGAGCACCCCTGTCAGGGTATGAGTGCCGAAAGCGAGGGCGGGGACGGCGCCCTGGCTGTCCGTGATGGTCCCGTTGATCGGTGGGATGCCGGTGCCGTCCATCGCAGGCGAGCCGTTGATGGACCAGTTCGCGGCCGCGGTCCCCCCGCCGGAGGGGCCGCGGAAGCCCAAGTCGAAGGGCGCCTGGCCCCTGTCGCCGGAGACGTACCCCTTGAGCTTCTCGGAGAGCTGACGCGAAACCTGGTCCGCCACGAGGCGGCGCATGGACCTCCCCGAGCCGCGCTTGGCGCTGATGGCGACGCTGAAAACCGAGCCCGTGACCACCGCCAGCAGCAGCATGGCGATGGAGACCTCGAGGAAGGTCGACCCGCGTTTCTTAGCCATGACCGCGGCCCAAGCCTGGCGCCTATAACCCCGTCACCGACGGCGGGCTCGTACCCACCGCCTCCACGGCTCCGTTCGTGTCCACCGCGAGCCCCCACGTGTTGTAGGGCGCCGAGTTCGTGCCCGGATTCGCCCCGGTCCTCCTCGCCGCGCACGCGACCCAGGCCCTGGCGGAGAAGGTCTTGCCGCCGCAGCTCGAGGTCGTGGTCCCGTCGGCGCCGGTGTAGACGTAGGGCCGGGTGCCCCACTCCTGGGCTATGAGGTACTTGCACCTGACGAGGCCGCACACGTCCGCGGCCCCGCCGGCGGGGCAGGCCCCGGAGTTGCAGGTGCCGTCGATGGTCCCCGAGAAGAAGGCGGTGGAGTTGCGGTCCAAGGCGCACATGCGGTTGGCCGCGGCGATCGCGCGCACGTTGGCGACGGCCTCGTCGAACTTGGTCGACTCGATGGCCCTCAGGTACTGCGGGATGCCGAACGCCGCGAGCATGGCGATGATGGCCACCACGACCATCAGCTCGATCAAGGTGAAGCCCGTGTCAGCAAGCCCCCCCACGGGGGGCTTGCTTGCGTCGGGGGGCGAGATCCGTTTCATCAAGTCCTCCCTACCCATAGTATAGCCCCAGAATCTGGGCAAACCCAGGGCAATCCGTGTTCAAGTTGTGAATCATTTGGCGCCCAGCGTCGACATCTTGAAGATGGGCAGGAACACGGAGAGCACGATCGTCCCGACGATGACGCCGATCCCGACGACCATGACGGGCTCGATGATGGCGGTGAACCGCCGGGTGAACTGGTCGATCTGCTCGCGGTAGAACCCGGAGAGGGTCACCAGCATCTCCGGGAGCTTGCCGGACTCCTCTCCCATGAACATCATCTCGGTCACCAGGGGCGGGAGCGCCCCCGTCTTCTTGAAGGCCCCGGAGATGGATTTGCCGCTGGCCACGTCGTTGCGCACCGTCCGCAGGAAGCGCTGGAAGATGAGGTTGTTGGAGAAGACCCCCTCCAGCACCGTGATCGTGTTGAGGATGCTCACGCCGCTCTCGATCAAGGCCGACATGGTCGTGAGGAGCCGTTCGACGAGGATGTTCATGATGAATTCCCCGAAGAACGGGACCTTGAAGAAGATGGTCCACTTGGTCACGTTGCCGGCCTCGGTCGAGGTGTAGGCCTTCCAGACGAAGCCCAGGCCCACCAGGACGAACACCAGGGCGGCCAGGTGGTGGACCAGGATGTCCGAGACCAGGATGATGAACTTCGTGAGCGGCGGCAGCTCCACCCCGAACTGTTTGAAGATGTCCGAGAACACCGGCACGATCTTCACGATGAAGAAGGTGAGCACCCCCATGGAGATGAAGAAGAGGATGCCGGGGTACGCCAGGGCCGTGATGACCTTGGCCTTGAGCTCGGCCTGCGCCGCGAGGTAGGAGCCGATCTGCTTGAGGGACTTGGGGAGTTGCCCCCCCATCTCTCCGGCCTGCACCAGGGAGACCCACAGCGAGTCGAAGGCCTTGGGGTGCTTCTCGAGCGCCTTGTAGAGGGCCGTGCCGCTGGCCACGTCCTTGGTGACCTGGCCGACGGCGATCTGGAGGCCCTTGGAGCTGGAGTGCTCGCCGAGGAGCGAGAGGGCCCTCACCAGGGGCACGCCGCCGTTGAGGAGGGTCGCGAGCTGCTCGGCGAAGAAGACGAGGTCCCGCTGGGCGACGCTCACCGCCCTCGCCCCCGAGACCTTGCCGGCCAGCGAGGACCGCGCGCTCTTGTCGGACGAGATGGAGAGGATGAAGTAGCCCTTCCCCTGGAGGACGCCGATCGCGTCGTTCTCGTCGTTGGCCTCGAGCGACCCGGAGATGGTCTCCCCTTTGCTGTCCTGCACGGTGTAGGCGAATCGCGCCATGTCGCTCCCTAATCCATCATCGTGATGGACAGGACCTCGTCCATCGTAGTCAGGCCCCGGAGCACCTTGCGCCAGCCGCTCGCGCGCAGGTTGAGCTTGCCGAGCTTGTCCGCCACGGCGCGCAGGCGGGTGAGGTCGCCGCCGTACTTGTAGATTATCTCGCGCATCTCCTTCTCGATGGGGTAGACCTCGAGGATGGCCTTGCGGCCGGCGTAGCCGGTGCGCGCGCACTTGTCGCAGCCCTTCTCCTTGTAGAAGGTCAGGGTATCGGGGTTCGGCCGGTCCTCGGGCTTGAGCAGCGCCTGGTCGATGACCATCTGGACGTCCTCGGCCGTGGGCTTGTAGGGCTTCTTGCACAGCGGGCACAGTATCCGGACCAGCCGTTGGGCCGCGGCCAGGACCAAGGAGCCCGAGAGGAGGAAGGGCTCGATGCCGAGGTCGATCAAGCGCACGACGGTCGAGAGGGCGTCGTTGGTGTGCAGGGTCGAGAGCACCAGGTGGCCGGTCAGGGCCGCGCGCAGGCAGGTCTGCGCGGTCTCCTGGTCGCGCACCTCCCCCACCAGGATGACGTCGGGGTCCTGGCGCAGGAAGGAGCGCAGGGCCGCCGCGAAGGTCAGCCCGATGTTGGCGCGGACCTGCACCTGGTTGATCCCCTCGAGCTTGATTTCCACCGGGTCTTCGATGGTCATGAAGTTCAGCTCGGGGGTCTTGATGGTGTTCAAGACCGTGTTGAGGGTCGTGGTCTTGCCCGACCCGGTCGGCCCGGTGAGGAAGATGAGGCCGTGCGGGAGCTGGGCGCAGCGGAGGAAGTCCTCCTTCTGCTCGGGCTCGAGGCCGATCTTGTCGATGTTGAGCTCCACCGCCCCTTTGTCGAGCAGGCGCATGACCACCTTCTCGCCGTACACCGTCGGGCAGACCGAGATGCGCAGGTCGATGGTCCGGTTCTGGATCTTCATGGAGAAGGTGCCGTCCTGGGGGAGCCGGCGCTCCGCGATGTCGAGGCGGGAGAGGATCTTGATCCTCGAGACCACGGCTCCGAAGAGGTTCTTGGGAGGGGGCATGCGCTCGTAGAGCACGCCGTCGATGCGGAAGCGCAGCATGATCCGCTCGTCGTAGGAATCGAGGTGGATGTCCGAGGCCCGTTCGGCCACGGCCTGCTTGAGGACGGCGTTGGTGATGGAGACCGCGTGGGCGCTGCCGCCGCCGGTCGAGTCCTCCTTGTCGAGGTCGAGCTTGATGTCGGAGTCCGGCATGTCCTCGTGGACCTCGGCCGAGGCCGCCTGCTTGTCCATCGTCTTCTCGATGATCTCCCTGCCGCCCCCCTGGTAGAACTCGTCGATGGCCTTGATGATCTGGGTCTTGGTGGCGACGAAGGGCTGGACCTCGCGGTTGGTGAGGAGTTTCAGGTTGTCCATCATCACCATGTTGTCCGGGTTGGCCACGGCCACCGCGATGACGCCGTCGTCCAGGAACAAAGGCAGGACCAGGTTCTCCCGCGCGAAGGACTCGTTGATGAGCTTGTCGAGGTCCTGGCCCTTCTCGGCCTTGAGGATCTTGTTCTCCTTGGAGGCGTAGGGCATGCCGATCTGCTTGGACACCGCGATGGCGATGTCCTCCTCGGTGGCAAGGCCCAGCTTGACGACGGCCTCGGCGAACGGACAGCGCGCCTGCTGGGCGGTCTTCAAGGCCTTGGCGTGCTGCTCCATGTCGAGGATGCCGCTCTGCAGCAGGATCTGGTCAAGGGGGAGCTTCTGCATACCTGAAGTATAACTCGAACGGCGCCAATCTTCAAGAGGAAATGTCCGACACCGGGCCCGGCGCCTCGTCGGCGATTAGACGCGCTCCGCGCGTCTAATCGCCGACGACGGTGGGCGTGATGAAGATGACGAGGTCCGTATTGGCCCTGCGCATGGACGTGGAGGTGAACAGCCACCCCACGAGCGGGATGTACCCCAGGAACGGGACCTTGCGCACCACCTTGGTTTCCGTGGACTGCAGGAGCCCCCCCAGCACCAGGGTCTGACCGTTCTTGATCCGCACCATGGTGGAAACGCCCCGCGTGGTGGCGTCGAACACCGGCTGGGAGCCCTGGGAGATGGCCGACGCCTGGACGTCGGTGAAGGTCGGCTGGATGAGCATGGTGATGTAGCCGTCCTTGTTGATCTGCGGGGTGACCGTCAAGACGAGACCGGTCTTGACCCGCTCGACCGTCACGGCCGAGCTGGTCAGGCTTCCGCCGCTCGAGGACTGCTGCTGGAGCGCCACGGCCTGGCTCTTCGCGACTTGGATGACGGCCGGCTTGTTGTTGAGGGTGAGCACCTTGGGCTTGCCGAGGAAGCGGGCCTCGGAGCGGCTGACCAGCGCCCTCAGCACGACCTTGAGCGAGGTGAGGTCGAAGAGGCCGGGGAGCAGGGCGCCGGGGGCAGGGACCGTGGCCGGGACGGTGACGCCTCTCTCGTTATACAGAGTTTCAGCCGAGACGCTCTTGGTTGCTTCGCCGGTGGCATCCGTCATTCCCGTCGTGACGCCTCCGGCCGTGAACGGGTCGAAGAAATGCGCGTGCCCGAGGTTCGTCGGAAGGTTGAGCGGGAAGGTGGTCTCGCGCGTGCCGGCCGTGAAGCTGGCGAGCTCTCCGCTCGCGCCTCCCCACTCGAAGCCGAGTTCCCGGGCGCGGTCGGAGTTGATCTCCACGATCTGGGCCTCGATCATGACCTGCGGGGTCTTCTTGTCGAGCTCCGCGATGATCTGCTCGACCTGCGGGAAGGACTCCGGGATGTCGGTGATGATGATCGCGTTGGTCCGGGGCTCCAGGGCGATCTTGCCGGCCTTGCTGAGCACGCTCTGCAGCACGTTGACGATGGAGATGTCGGACTGCGCGCCGCCGGAGCTCGCCCCGATCACGCCCATGGACGTCGGGGTGATCGCGTCGGTCTCCGACTTGGCCGTGCCCAGGGGGATCAGGGGGATGTAGGCCAGGGTGTAGATGCGGGTGATCACCGGCTCGGCGGCCTTCGACCGGGGGGCGATGACGAAGGTGTTGCTCTTGCCGATCTGCTGGTAGGTCAGGCCCTTGATCTCGAGAAGGATCTGCAGGGCCTCGCGCACCGTCACGTTCTGCAGGAAGGCCGTGATCTGCTTGGTCTCGAGACCCTCCGTGATGATGAAGTTCACCTTGGACTGGGCGGAGATGGTGTCCAGGAAGGTGGCGAGCGGCGCTCCCTTGACCCGCACCGTGACGCGGGTCTCGAGCGGGTTCAAGGGGGAGGCGGGGGCGGTCTTCGCGGGCGCGGCCGCGCCGATCTGGATGCCGACCGAGGGGCGTGGAGCGGACTCCCCCTCCCCGCCGGGGCCTGCGCCCTCGTCCGTGGGCACGCCGAGAGGGCCGCTCTCGCCCGCCGGGGCTTGGCTGCCCTTGAAATCCGGGTTGGCGACGGGCTCCTCGCGGCGCCGTTGCGCGAAGCCCGGGCTGGCCGAGGCCAAGATGATCTGGACGGCGACTGCGACGGCGCCGATGCGCTTTGCTGTCATCATGATGTCTCCCTAAGTCACTGCATGTGCTTCGTGAAGGTCCTGCCCTTGTGCGAGAACGTGACGCTGCTCGGCAAGATCTTCATGACCTTGATCCCCGTCCGTCCGACCCACTCGCCCTCGCCGAACATGTCGTTGTTGATGATGGCCTTGTTGCCCTCCGGCATGGCCACGATGCCCTGCAGGCTCAAGGTCTGCTCCACCGGCTTATCCTTGCGCGCCTTGGCCTGCCGCGCCTGGTCCTCGACCTCCTTGCGCTTGATGAGCCTCTCGAGCTCGTCCTGCTCGATGAGGAACTGGTCGTAGGGCGAGAGCAAAGGGTCGCGCCAATCGACCGCCGCCAGGTCCGCGGTGCTCACCGCCACCTCAACCCCCGGCGCGGCCTGCGCCTGCGGCGCAGGCGCGGATGGCGCGGGCGCCTGGGGAGCGGCCGCCGGGGCCTCGACCGCGGCGGGCTGCGGGGCCGGCTCCGCCTGGGGCGCCGTCGCATCGACTACGGCCGCCGCCGCCTGCGATGCGGTCTCGGCGCCGGCGGCGACTCCGGCCTCGACCGCCTGGGGCGCCCCAGGCTCGGGGGTCGACGCGGGCGCGCCGATCGGGTTGGTGAGTTTCGCTGCGCCGGCCGGCTCCGGGAACAGCCCCCCCTCCGGGACGCGCTTCTTGATCCGGTCCGCCATCTTGTTCTCGCGGTCCTTCGCCACGTAGGACTTGTAGTACATGAGGGCCGGCACCGCGAGGACGACGGCCAGGAAGATCCAGCCCAGCGACCCCCGTGTCTTCATCGATCCAACCTCTGTTTCGGGATGATCGTGGCGATCTCGCAGTTGAGTTCGTTGGCGCCGATCGCCGCGGCCTGCTTCTTGGCGATGACCACCGAGTTGATATGGATGATGGGACTGCCGGACTCGATGCGGTTGAGCCACCGGACCGCTTCCATGAACCGGACGGTCGCGCCCACGCTGACCTGCTGGGTGATGATTCCGCCCATTTCAGCCTCCGCCATGGGAGGCAGCTTCTCCGGCACGATGTTCTCCGCCTTGAGCGAGTCCACCAGGGACTTGAAGAGCCACTGTTCGCGGTCCTCCAGGCGCGGCAGATGGGAGTAGGACCAAGAGAGCCGGTCGCGCTTGGCTCTGAATTCCTCCGCGTACCTCGAGACGGATTGGGCCGTCGCGATCTTGGCGTCGAGCGAGTTCGCCTTCTTCACGCCGGGCTTGTAGATGAGCTGGTGCGCGCAGAGCACGAGGATCGCTCCGATGATGATGGGGCGGCCGAAATGCGGGAGCCCCTTCTCCCTGAAGACGCCGACGACCGTCTCCAAGTCGGCTTGGAGGCCCGCGATGATCGACGCGAAATCGGTTCTCGTCATCCGTCGTCCTCTCCTAGGTCTTCTTGCGCACCTTCATCGTGATGTCGAACATGGTCCTAGCCTCGAGTTTCCTCTTGTAAGAGTCGCGTTCGCTCTGGACCGGCGATGCCCCGGAGTCCTGCGTCATGGCCTGCTGGGAGAGCTGGATCGCGATGTCGTCGAAGATCCTGGTCAGGGCGGGCGACCTGCCGAGCTTGTCCTTGAACTCCAGCGCCTTCGTCTGTTCGTCGGAGACGTTGGCGCCCATCGCGTGCCCCGTGAGGCGGATCTCGGCCGGGTTGGAGACGCCCGGCTTGATCGGGTTGCTGATCAGGATCCTCGTCAGCCAGACTTTCTCCGGGAGGGCGTCCACCATGGCTTTGAGCATGGGCACGACCGCGGGCCGGCCGGCGCCCGAGAGGTCGGGCAGGTTCGAGAGCTGGTCCTGCATCGAGGCGATCATGTTCTCGATGTCCATGGGGCTTTTCCCCTTGAAGAGGGCCTCGATGTCGGGCTGCGGGGTGAAGGCGCGCAGGCCCCGGGTCTTGTTCCAGTACTTCAGATGGTTCACGGCGCCGAGGGCCGCGAGGATGAGGGACGCCAACAGCGAGATCGAGAAGAAGTACTTGACCGTGAGCCGTTCGCCGTCGCCGATCTTGCCCACGGGGCTCAGCTCCAGGGTCATGGCCGACGGCGCGATGAACCGGAGCGCCGCGCCGACCGAGGCGTAGCCTCCCCAATCGCCGCCCTTGATCCCCAGCAGGCCCGCGGTGTCGTGGCTCTCCGCCGTCATGGACAGCTCGGAGCCGAAGGCGTCCTTCCAGCCCGCCAGCTCGGGGGTGGAGCCGCTGATCCGCACGGCCGCGAGGTTCCCGACGCCGAGCTGCTTCTGGGCGAAGGCCACGCAGCCCCCCAGGTCGACCTTGCGCTGGTCGGAGACGTAGGCCTCGGGCCCCAGGAAGACCTCTCGGAAGAAGACGGGCAGGCCTTTGTCCGAGATGAGCACGCGCACGCTGCCGCCGTCGAAATGCACTTGGGCGTAGGGCTCGCGCACCTTGGCCGGTTCGACGGCGTTCCAGAGCCTGAGCATGGAGCAGGGGGCCACCTCCATGCCCACCACCCGCAGGCCCAGGGATTCCATCAGGGCGGAGATGCTGGGGAGGTTCTTGGACGGGACGCACGCGACCAGGGCGGCCTGCCGGGGCCTGTTGTCCGGGCCCATGGGCATCGGCAGCACCTGGTAGTCGAGGGACAGCATGTCCAGCGGCACGGGGATGAATTTCTTGGCTTCCAGCGGGATGGCGGACTTCCAGAAGCGGCGGTCCACCGCCGGCATCGTGAAGTACCGCAGCAGGCCCAGGTGGTGGGAGAGGGTGACGATCACGTCCTTGGAGTTCCAGCGCAGCTGCGAGATGGCCTGGCGGATGAGCGCCGAGAGTTTGGGGACGTCGGCGAGGAAGTCCGTGACCAGGGTAGGGTTGGTCGACGGCTCCTTGCCTTGTTCCGGGACCGGGACCGGGACGCGGACGAGGTGGTCCACCACGGGCTTTCCCTTGACGGTGTGGACTTCGCAGACGTAGATGATGTCCGGGCTCAGGTAGACGCCCAGGCAGCGCGAGAGCTTCGGCGTCACCTTGCCGAAAGCCAGCTGCTCGATGAGCGGGTCGATCTCCATGAGGGCCCTAGGGCGCAGCCGTCAGCCGCACCTCCACCTTGTCCGCCTCCGAGGCGGACGACTGGATCTGGATCCTCTCCGGCGGGACCCCGTGCTTGCGCATGAGCCTGTCCGCGACGTCTCCGGCGCGTTTCTTGGCGAGAGCCGCCGCTTCCAGGCCCGTGCCGCGCGCGTGCCCGGTGATGTCAATACTACTCTTCTTATCCGTCGCCAACGCCTCCCCGATCTGGTCCACCACCTGCTCGGCTTGGGGCCTCAGCTCCGACGACTCGGGGTCGAAGGCGATCTCGAAGGGGCCTTTGGCGCCGGCCGCCGGCGCAGGCGCAGGCCCGGCCTCCTCCTTCTTGGCCCCGGCGGCGACCCGGCGGACCTTCTTCGGCCGGGCCGGCCTCTTGGCGGCGGGCGCCGCCCCGATGGTGACCCCTTTCACCAGGGTCTCGGGCGCGTCCACCTGGGGCTCTCCCCCGACGGCGCCCAGGTCCGCGGGCGGCGGTCCGGCCGGCGAGCGTCCGATGGCGAGGTCGGAGGCCTGCGAGTCTTGCGACCGGGCGGCGGACCTCGGCGTCCCGGGCGGCTGCGCCGCGCCGCCGAGTTGGATCCAGCGGTGCAGGGTCCGCGAGCGGTTCTTCGCGTCGGTCGCGGTCAGGACGCACTCGTAGCGGCCGGCGGGGAGCGGGTCGCCGAAGTAGCTCTTGCGTCCGTTCCAGAAGATCTGATGGAAGACGGGGCCGGAGCCCACGACGTCGTTGAGCGGGGCGAGGTCCTCCCCTTCCTCCAGGGAAGGCCGCAGGAGCCGGAACCTCCAGGAGGCCAGCCCGGCCGGCGGCTCGATCACGGAGAACTCGATGACGGCGCCCTCGGAGAGCCCCGGGTTGAGACGGTCGGGGAACACGCCCAGGGACATGGTCGGCCCGGCGTCGTGGGCGGCCACGCTTTCCATCACAAGGTCGAGGGGGCGGTTGTAGACGAAGACGAGCAGGATCCCCCTGTAATCCTTGAGGGCCTTGGGCGTCTCTACCTGGCTCGACAGGAGGTTGACCCGGACCCTCGCCGGGGAGATGCCCGCCGAGAACAGGTGGGAGCTGATCCCCATGGTGCGCCTCATGTCGAGCACCTTGGGATCGCCGATGGAGGTCCCTTCCGGGAGGATCACGATCTGGGCGTTCTTCAGGGAGTAGACGATCCCCGTCAGCGCGTCGAGGATGGGCTTGGCGGTCTTCTTGAAGGCGATGCCTGATTGGAACAGGATCGGAGTCGGGATGCCGATCGCCTCGGGGTTCCCGTCGGGCCCGATGGCGACCTGGATCTCCTCGGTCTCCCGGAGCTTCTCCAGGTTGCGGGTGAAGACGGCCCTGATCTTGGCGCGGATGTCCTTCTCGACGGCTTCCCGGCTCGGCTTGCGGACTTGCGGGGGCGCGGGTTCGCTCTCGTCCTCTTCCTCGACTCTCGGCCGCCTGACGGACCCGCGGCGCGGCTCCGGGGCCACCATCCTGGGCTGGTCCGGCTCCACCACGACCTCGGGGCCGGCAGGGACGGCCGGCGCGTGGGCCGGGGCCCGGGCCTGCCGCGCAGCCGCCTCAGGCGGTTGCGAGCGCGTCGCGTCCCGCTTCGGCGCGACGACCGCGGGCGCCGGCTCCTCGTCCGTCACCGTCACCACACCCGCGGGGTGGGTCCTGTCCCCTCCTTTCCCCGGGACCGCCCCCGAGGCGTTCATCCGCTGGGTGATGAGGTTGATGTACTCGTTGGCGAGCGGGCGCTCGGCGGCGTCGCCGCGGGTCAGGACGTCCATGAACCGGTCCATGGCCTGGCCGTCCTCGCCGCGCTCGTAGAACATGATGGCGAGCTTCATCTGGCGGCTCAAGGTCCTCTCTTCGGCGAGGCTTCGGCCGGCCAGGGCGGCAAGGCCGAGGCCGAAGGCCGCCAAGGCCGCCAACAGCGTCCGCCACGCCGATCTCTTCATCGGGCTCACGCTATTACATTTAGTCGAAACGCATTACTGATTTATTGCGTCTTCCCCAGGGCCGAGAGGCCCATCCTGGCGTCCGTGTTGGCGGGGTCCAACGCCAGGACGGCGCTCAACTCCCGCGCCGCGTCTCCTTTTCTTGACAAGCGCATGTAGGCCCGCGCAAGGTTGAGCCGCGCCCCGAGCAGGCCGGGGTCGCGGCTCGAGGCCCATTCCAGGTGCAGGGCGGCTTCCTGGTAGCGGCCCCGGGCCAGGAGGATGGTCCCGAGCATGAACCTGGCTTTGGAGGACTCGGGCAGGGCCTGGGCGGTCTTGACGGCGAGCTCCAAGGACCTCTCCGAGTAGTCCGCCGTGGTCAGGCGCCGCTCGAGTTCCCTCAAGGCGTCCAGGGCCCGCAGGACCGGGGGCTCAGGCCGCTTCGATTGCTGGAGGACCGAGCGGAGGTTGCTTTCGGCGATGCGCAAGGCGGGCTCAAGCTCCAGGGCCCGGACATAGGCGGCCTCCGCGTCGACCCAGCGTTTCTTGTTGCTGAGGACGAAGCCCATGTTGTTCCAGTGGTTGGGGTTGCGCGGGAATACCCGCATGGCCTTGGCGAGCATGGCCTCGGCCTCATCCAGCCGGCGCAAGGGGCTCTGGAGGTAGAGGGCGCTCAAGGCCGCGTAGACGTCCTGGGAGATGGGGTTGATGGCCACGGCTGAGCGGTAGTACGGCTCGGCCTGGGAGCTAAGCCCCAGCCGGGAGCTCTTGATCGTCCCGAGGTTGAAATATATTTCGTCGTAGCCCGCATTCGCGCGCATGGCGTCGGCATAGACCCGATCGGCGTCCTGGAACCGCTCCAGGCGCGCATAGGCGTTGCCCAACTCATAGATGGCGTTGACCTCCCTGGGACCCCATGCCTTCGAACGCTCCAACTCCTTCACCGCGGCGGCGACCGACCCCTGGCGCATGAGCTTGAACCCCTCGAAGTAGTGGACCTCGCGGAACCAAGTGCTCACCCAATACCAGGCGATGCAGGCCAGCAGCGCCCCCCCTGCCCAGGCCGCGGCCCGCGCCAACGCCGGCGCCTGCCAAGGCGCAGGGGCAGGCCCCCCCGTCGTCCGCCAGGGCCGGTCCGGGGGGTAGACGACGCTCACGGCCATGCCGGCCGCCCACCAGAACATGAAGGCCGGCATGGCGAAATGGAGGCTCACATTCAGCAGGTTGTCGGCGAGCATCCCGCCGACGCCGCACGCCGCCGCCAAGCCCAGGCCTTCGCGGATGCCCTTGAACGACGTCCAACGAGGCCTGGTGGAGCGGAAGAAGGTCGTCCATAGCCAGAACAGGACCCCCAGCCCCAGGATGCCCGCCTGCGCCCAGACCTCCATGATCTCGTTGTGGGAGTTGTTGGCATGGGTGCGCATGGTGCGGAAGAAGGGGATGGAGTCAAGCAGGTGGCCTTGGTAGAACGGGTAGAAAAGCTCGAAGAGGCCCCACCCTTTGCCGGTGACCGGGTTCTCCGCTCCCATCAGCCAGGAGCAGGTCCAGATGAGGAGGCGCTGGTGGAAGGGGCTGTAGTAGCCGTCCGCTTCGCTGAAGGTCTTGATCTCGGCGATGCGTCCCACGACGCTCGGATGATAGGAGCCCGCGACGCGGCTCTCCGGCCAGAGCGCAAGGATCATGACCGTGATCCCGGCCACGAGGCCCGCGGCCCGGGGAGCCTCCATGACCCTCGCGCGCATGTCGCGCGACGATAGGAGCAGGGTCATGGCGACGGCCGTCCCGCCCCACGAGGACCGGGTGAGGCTCGCCAGGATGGCCGCTCCCATCGTCAGGAGCAGCGTCCCGTAGACGGCCTGCCGGGACCAGGTCCTGGCGTGGAGGAACAGGGCGCCCGCGATCGGCATGAGCACGACGTTGTAGGACGAGAGGAAGTTGGGGTTGCCGAAGGTCGAGACGGAGCGGCCTCCGTAGGGGTTGAGGATGCTCGGCCAGATGAATTCCACGTTGAAGTACTGCAGCACCCCGTATGCGGACGCGAGGAACCCGGCCGCGAGCGCGAGGTGCAGGTAGTCGAGCATCCTGCCGGCCCGGGCGAGCCACGCCGCGCCGGCGAACCCGGCGGCCCAAAGCAGGGCGCCGTAGCCGTCCCACACCTGAGCCCAGATGCCGTTCGACGCCCGGGCCGAGCGCATCTGGGGGAACAGGGCCCAGAGCGCTCCCCAGACCAGGGCGAACGCCGCCCAGCGCATGACGGGATACTCGTCCCAGGCGGGACCGCGGTTGCCCGGCTTGGACCGGAGGATGGGCGCCTTGTCCGCCTCGGCCTCCTCTCGGCCGAGAGCGGCGGCCAGGTAGAAGGGGAAGAGCGCGTTCACGAGCGCGAAGATCGTGATCCGCGTCCCCTCGCTCACGATGGCGGGCCGGAAGAAGGGCTGATGTCCCAGGAAGCCGACCAGCCAGCTGGCCGCGGCCACGACGCAGGCGGCCGCGATGGGGAGGTCGAGCGCCGTCCTAGGCAGGCGCAGGCTCCCCGAAGTCCCCCATCCCCACAGGAAACGGGCTCCGACCGCGGCGCAGAGGAGGATGTTCAGCAGGCAGATCTGGGTGACGTAGGGGTTCCGGGTCAGGTTGGTGAAGAAGACGAGCGGGGTGACGAAGAAGCAGCCTACGAGGAGGAGGTTGGCGACGCGCGAGTTCATGGGCCGGACAAATCAACAGATCCTCGGGAGTTGCTCCCCGCTGAGCATGTCGACCAGGCGGGCGGCGCCGATCTTGCTGCGCAGCACGACCATGGGCCTGCCTTCGGCGCCCACCTTCCCGATGCGGCCCGCGCCGCTCGCGGCCTCATGGCCCCTCATGATCCCGACCGCCTGGTCCGCCTGATGCTCGGGGACGAAGGCCACGAACCTGCCCTCGTTGGCCACGTAGAGGGGGTCGAACCCGAGGATCTCGCAGGCCCCCTCCACGTCCTCGCGCACCGGGACCGCGGCCTCGTCGAACTCGATGCGCACCCGCCTGGCCTCGGCGATCTCCACCAAGGCTGTCGCCAGCCCCCCGCGAGTGAGGTCCCTCAAGGCGTGCGCCTCGATGCCGGCGGCCAGGAGGGCCGAAACCACGCCGTTGAGCGGGGCCGAGTCGCTCTCGATGGCCGACTCGAAGGAGAGCCCTTCCCGGACCGCCATCACTGCCATGCCGTGGCGGCCGACGTCGCCGCTCAGGACGACCGCGTCCCCGGGCCGAACGCTCGACGGCGCGACCACGAGCCCGTGCTCGACGACGCCGATCCCGGCCGTGTTGATGAAGAGCCCGTCGCCCTTGCCCCGGCCCACGACCTTGGTGTCGCCGGTCACGAGCCGCACGCCGGCCCGGCCCGCCGCCTCGCGCATGGAGGCGACGACCCTGCGGAGGTCCGCGACGGGCAGGCCTTCCTCCAGGATGCACCCCGCGCTCAAGTAGAGCGGCCGCGCCCCGCACATGGCGAGGTCGTTGACCGTGCCGTGGACCGCGAGCGAGCCTATGTCCCCGCCGGGGAAGAACAGGGGCTGCACCACGTAGGAGTCCGTGGTGAAGGCGAGCCTGGTCTTGCCCACCTCGACCACGGCGCCGTCGTGGCGGGTCTCCAGGGCCGGGTCGGCGAAGGCGGGCAGGAAGACATCATCGAGGAGCTGGTGCATGAGCCTGCCGCCCCCGCCGTGGGCCAGCAGGATCTGCTTCATTGATATCCCTCCGCGAGTTCGTCCAGCTGCTTGAAGTACTCGAAGGTCCGCGCCGCCTCGCTTTCGTCGAGGAGGCTGATGGCGAACCCCACGTGGACGATGGCGTAGTCGCCCACCTTGGCCTCCGGGACATAGGCCAGGCTGGCCTCCTTGACGACTCCCCCGAAGCTGACCTTGCCCGTGCGGGCCAAGGGGTCCTCGCCTTCCTGGATGCTGATGATCTTGCCCGGCACCGCGAGACACATGTCAGTCCTCCTCCCCGAACGGCTGGGATGCGTCCTTCCATCCCCAGGACGCGGCCACGGCCTGCCCGAGCGCGTTGGAGCCGTCGTTGGGCGGCACGCGCTGGTGCCGGTACGGCCGGAATCCCTCGGCGGAGAGCCTCTCGACCGCCCGCTCCGTGAGATACCGGTTCTGGAAGCACCCGCCGCTTAAGGCCACCCGCTCCAGGCCCGCGGACCGCGCGATCCCGACGATCGCCTCCGCGAGGGAGTTGTGGAACTTCGCCGCGACCTCTCCGGCCGATGTCCCGGCCGCGCGGTCCCGGATGATGGCGCGCACCATCGGCTCCCAATCCAGGACGACGGGCGATGGCCCGTCGTCCTTCCTCCCGCCGGTCAGAGCGAAGGGATACCGTTCTTCCGTCTTGAAGGCCGCGGCCGCGTATTCGAGTTCCATCGCCGCCTGGCCTTCGTAGGCGCCAAGGTCCCGCAGGCCCGCCAGGCAGGCGACGGCGTCGAAGAGGCGGCCCACGCTCGATGTCAGGGGGGCGTTCGTGCGGGTCCGGCACATCTGGAGCAGGAGCCTGCGGTCCTTGACGGAAAAAGACCGCAGGACCCCGGGGGCGACGCCATCGGGCTCCAAGAGCGCCTCGCCGAAGACCTCGAAGAGCAGCCCGAAGGCCGAGCGCCTCATCTCGCGCACGGCCCTGTCTCCTCCGGGGAGCGGGAAGGTCCGCCAATGCGCGGCCCGCGCCCAGCCCTTCTCCCAGACCCTCAGGAACTCCCCTCCCCACACCGTCTGGTCCGGGCCGTACCCGGTGCCGTCCCAGGCGACCCCGAGCACCGGGCCTTCGAGCTCGTTGTCCGCCATGCAGGCCAGGACGTGGCTGACGTGGTGCTGGACGGGCACGACCGGCAGTCCCAGCTTCCCCGCGTGGCGCGTCGAGACGTAGTCGGGATGGCTGTCTCGGGCCACGACCCCGGGCTTGAGGTCGTAGAGCTTGGAGAGGCTTTCGATCACGCGTTCAAAGGCCTCGTAGGATCCCGCGCTCTCCAGGTCGCCGATGTGCTGGCTCAGATGGATGCCGTCTGCGACCGAGACCGCGACCGTGTTCTTCAGGTGCCCGCCCACGGCCAGGAGCGTGGGCGCGGGCTCGCCTCCGGGGCGGCCGGACCGGGCCGGCCGCAGGCGCACCGGCATGGGCGCGTAGCCCCGGGCGCGGCGCAGGAGCAGGGGGCGGCCCGCCAGGACGCGCACGATGGAGTCGTCGACGTGGCGGCTGATGGGGCGGTCGTGCACGAGGAAGAGGTCCGCGATGCCGGCGAGCCGAGAGAGGGCGTCTCGTTCATCGGTGCAGATGGGCTCCTCGGAGAGGTTCCCGCTCGTGGCGACCACGGGTGATGCGAGGTCGTGGAGCAGGACGTGGTGCAGGGGCGTCGACGGCAGCATGGCCCCGATGTTTGGGTTGCCGGGCGCCACGAGTCGCGACACGCACTGCGGGCAGGCTCCGGGACGCAGCGCCAGCAGGACGATCGGCGCCTCGGGCGAAGACAGAATCCTCGCTTCGGTCTCGCGGATCCGGGCGCATCGGCTCAGGGCTTCGAGCGTCGGGAACATGACCGCGAAGGGCTTCTCCTCGCGGTGCTTCCTGGCGCGCAGGGCCTTGACCGCCGCGTCGCTGCGCGCGTCCGCCATCAGGTGGAAGCCTCCCACGCCCTTGACCGCCACCACCAGCCCGCGGGCCAGGGCCTCCACGGCGCCCTTCAGGGCCTCGTCGCGAGACGACCTGACCTTGCCGTCCGGGTCCCAGAGCTCCACCTGCGGGCCGCAGGCCGGGCAGGCGTTGGGCTGGGCGTGGAACCTGCGGTCGGCCGGGTCCTCGTATTCCTTGCGGCACGCCTCGCACATACGGAAGCCCCGCATGGCGGTGTTGGGCCGGTCGTAGGGGAGCCCTTCGATGATGCTGAAGCGCGGACCGCAATGGGTGCAGTTGGTGAAGGGATAGCGGTGCCGCCGGTCCTTCTGGTCGAAGACCTCGGCGAGGCACGCGGCGCAGGGCGCGATGTCGGGCAGGACCAGCGCGGTCTTGCGGCCGCCGGGCTCGCTCTTGCGTATCTCGAACGACGCGTAGGGCACGGGATCGAGGAACGCGTGCTCCATCCCTTCGATGACGGAGTTGGGCGGCTTCTCGGCGACAAGGCGGGCGAGGAAGGCCTCCAGCGCGTGGGTCGGACCCTCGGCCTCGACCGTGACGCCCTGGGCCGAGTTGTTGACCCAGCCGTTCAGGCCCAGCTCACGGGCGAGCCGGAACACGAAAGGCCTGAATCCCACGCCCTGCACGGCCCCTCGGACGAGGACCCAGAGCCGCCGCGCGGGCGCGGCCATCGCTCCCCCGCGGGGGGCCGCCTTGGTCTTGCCCATCGGGCCACATTCTACAAAATGAGATTCATGCTATCATTGGTTTCGTCGGCAGGGGAGGGCTGATGAGATGACGATCCGTGACCTGAGGGCCAGTGACCGCGCGGCGGTGATCGCGGTCGCCGGATCGCCGCCTACACCCTGGGCGAGGGCGTGGACTACGCGCCCTACGAGAAAACGCGGGCGTTCTACGCCCGGAGCGGGTTCGAGGTGTATCAGCGCAGCACGACGGACAACCCCGGCTGCCCTGAGGAGATCCGGCTCAGGAAAAGGCTGGCGCCGTAGGGGCGTTGGAGTCCCTCACAGCCCCGCTTCCTTGAGCAACGCCTTCGGCAAGTCCTTGAGGCGCCGGCGCTTCGCGTCGTCGATCAGCCGCTTCTCGCCCTCCGAGAGGTCGAGCAGGAATTGGTATCGCTTCTCGCAGACCGCGATGAACCTCTTGGGGTCGATCCCCTCGCTCCTACGAACGAGTTGGCGGAGGTCGTCCCAGTCGTACTTCCCCTCACGAAAGCGCCCGAGAAGCTTCTCCGGCTCGAAAGGCGACCCGACATTCCAGCACTTGATGACCGCGAGGGCGCGGATCAGCCGGGGAGCGGTCGGCCTCTCGGCAGCTTTCGCGAGGTCATAGATGTCCCGGGAGCGAAGCCGCTGGCATGAAGCGCGAATCTTTTCTCCCAACATTTCCTCGAACCGGAAGCAGGGAACAGGGAACGGCTTGAACTCAAGGTGTTTGAAATAGGCTTGCGGTTGGAGAGCCAGGTCCTCCAAAGGCAGCGAAGGCGCCTCGCGCAGGCTAATGTCCAGCTTGAAGGCTCCCTCCGTCCAAGAGTGGCGGTATTTGATCTTCGCGCCGCACGACATCCCGTCGTCTGAGACATAGAAGTCCTTGGTATCCACCTCGCAGGTCCCCCGAGAACCGCGTTTCCTTGCCATAGACGCACTTCCTAAGGCACGTCCCTCCCTTGAACGCCAGGCTCTTAAGCAGCCCCGCGTCATCCAGGATTCTCAGGACATAGGTCAGCACAATCTCGCGCTCTGCTACCTCGAAGCCAACCTGGGCGCCTTGCATGAAAAGGTCCGCGTAGCGTTTCTCGATCATCCGATGTGGACCTCTCCAAGGAGCTCTTGCCTCGGCACATTGACGACCAGACGCCAATGCTTGTCCAGCGGCCCTTCCTTACCCCATCGGCTAGGCGTGCCTAGAAAGGCGGGAATCCGTTTCGTCTGGCCCGAGAGATAGTCGCTCAGGTCCTTGGGCAGGGGGACCTTCAGTAACTCGCAGAGGTAGCCCAGTCGACGCGCCAAGGCGCTGTCATCAAACCGCCGAAGGTATTCGAGAAGCCTCTGGAACTCCATTCTCTTGCCCGCGCTGAAGACCGCTTCGGTCGCGGCCTCGATGCCGCCGACAAGTCCCGGGCGGTCGATCGCGTCCAGGACCGTTCGCTCCAGATCAGAGACATAGAGCTTTTCGCCCGCCTTCTCGGTCTCCTCGTAACCGAACATGCGCTTGGGGGCAAGCTCGATGAACTCGAAGCGGGTATTCTTGATTTCGATGGGGCGTTTCGGCCGGGCGAGAGCGACGTGAACGAGGGTAGGGACCTGAGTCGTCAAGCCATGATGGAGGCACGCCCAGCGATAGGCGAAGAAGTAGGGCTTTGGAAGGACCCGTGCTATCACAAATGGGTTCATTTCCGGAACGCCCTTGGGCCCCCTCTCCGCGCCAATGAGCAGAAAGGTCCCGGGGACGACGGGCTCAAGCCATCCCTTCCTCTGAAGACTGTGCGCCAGCCAATAGGCAAAGTTGCGGGTGCAACGGAGGCACTTCACGATTTCCTTGATCGTGACTAGCCGCCGCTTGTCCCACTCAAGGGCCAGCACCAAGTCGGCTTCGCGTTTCGACAGGCTTCTGCGAGTTATTCGATTCATACCATTGCGTCTTAGTGGATCGCTAAGAGTGTAAGGCATAACTATCAGACTGTCAAGGCCCCTGTCCGATCCCCAGTGGCTCACTCGCGGTCACGACGCCCTGGGCCACCGGCCCGAGGGTCACGGCGGGACTGCCGTGGCGGACCGGCGGCACGCGCGCGGAAAAGGCGCCGACGCGCAGCCAAGTCTTCATTCGCGCCGGCTATCGCGGACGCAGGCAAGCCTCCGCGAAGGGTTAGCAGGAAGTCGCCGAATACCTTGGCTCCGTGATTGACTTTCTCATGGGTAATCCACAGGCGCTCCCGCCAGGAGTCGCCGCCATCCTTGGGACCGTGTAGGCGCATGGTGTAAGCGCGCTGAGTCGTACCGAAATTGACAGGACTGGTCATGGGTTATCCGGTACAGGTGCCGATGGAGGAAGCAAGCGCCATTGTCTTAAGTGCAAGCGAAAAGCCAAGCCGAGGATGGGATTCGAACCCACAACCTATCGCTTACGAAGCGATTGCTCTACCGTTGAGCTACCTCGGCGCGGAGGTGATTCTACCATATGCGGCGGTCCCTCTGGCGGCCGTGGGCATTGAGCGTCTCTCCTTCAAGGCACGAACGGGATGACGGCGAACCCGCGGTCCTTGTAGCGCGCCTGGGTCATCGTCACGACCTTGGTGCGGACGTCCCCCTTCGCGTCGAAAACGACCGTGCCCATGAAGCCCGCATGCGGACGGCGGCGGATGGCCGAAACGATGCCGGCCCGGTCGCGGCCGGCGCGCTCCATGGCCGCCAGGACGATCCTCGCGGCCTCGTAGGCGAGATGGTCGTAGGGCTTCAATCCCTCCCCGGACTTCTTCCAGCGCTCGCGGTAGCGCTCGACGAAATCCTTGGCGCTCGGCAGGACTTCGACCGGGACGCCGACCATGGAAACGTAGGCCCCATCGGAGGCCTCGCCGGCCACGTCGAAGAATCCCGGGGTCTTGGCCCCGTCGCCGGACACGAAGACCGCCTTGAGGCCCGCGGTCCGCATCCCCTTGACGAAGACGCCGGCCTCGGTGTAGACCCCGGCGAAGTAGACGGCCTGAGGGTCCGCCGACTTGACCCGGGCGATGAGCTTGCGAGCCTCCTTGGCGCGAGGGTCCAGGCAGTCCTCGAGGAGGACCTTCCCCCCCAGGCGGGTGAAGACCTTCTTGAACTCGGCGGTGAGGTCGCGGCCGTAGGCGGTCCCGTCGTGCACGAGCGCGACCGTCCGCTTTCGCAGCCTCTGGACCATGAAGCTCGCGGCATAGGCGCCCTGCACGTCGTCCGTCGGCACCAGCCTGAAGACGGTCCTCGGCCCCGGCCAGCCCTCCCGGGTCTGCTGCAGGGTGACCTCCGGGTTGGTGGCCGACGGCGTCACCATGGCCATTCCGGCCTGGGCGTAGACGCGGGCGGCGGCGATGCAGCAGCCCGAGTTGTAATGCCCGACGACCGCGGCGATCCTGGGATCGAGGGCGATGAGGTTGGCGACGTTCACCGCTTCCTGGGGGTCGGCCCGGTCGTCGAACGGAGCGACCTCGACCCGGAACGGGAGGGCCTTGGCGGCGTTGGCCTCTTCCACGGCCAGTTCCACGGCCCTTGAGAGGCCCTGCCCTTCAGTCCCCATGTCGCCGGTCAAGGGAGCCGCGACCGCGATGCGCACGGGACGGTCCCGCTTGCCGCAGCCTGCCGCAAGGAAGGCCGCCGACAGCAGAACGGCCGGCCAGGCCGAGGGCGACAGGCGGAGGCGCGGTCGAGGCCGGAGGCCGAGCGTCGCGGCCGCCCTCCGGAATGGCGTTGGCGGCCGGCGGCTCCGGGCGGAAGTCGAGAAGACCGGTTTCTTCATTTTAGAAAAGATGAATATAACCTATCGGGGAGGATTTTGCAACGAGGCCGCGCCAAGAGGTATAATGCACCGAGAAAGGGGGAACGATGATCAGGACCGTTTCAGCGTGGTTGACGTCTACCCGATGGATCTACCGCAAGCCCAAGGATTGGGCCGACAACCTCAGGCCGGACCTCGCTGACCCGCACCCGGACGCGGCCATCCCCGAGGACCTGCAGACGGTCGTCAACCGCGCCCAGAACGCGATGCTCCAGCAGCAGAACCAGGAGGAAGGCTTCTGGTGCGGGCCGCTCAAGGCCGACACCACCGTCGATTCCGACACGGTCATGCTCCTCAACTTCCTGGGGCGCGGGCATTCCATCAAGGTCCGCAGGTTCGCCAACCGCATCCTCAAGGCCCAGCTTCCCGACGGCGGCTGGCCCATCTACGCCAACGGCCCCGCCGACATCTCGGCCACGGTCAAGGCGTATTGGGCTCTCAAGTTCGCCGGCCACTCCCCCAACGAGCCGAGCATGGTCAGGGCCCGGAGGAAGATCCGGGAGTTGGGCGGCATCCACAAGGTCAACACCTACACCAAGTTCTACCTCGCCATCTTCGGGCAGTACGATTGGGCGGGCGTTCCCACCATCCCGCCGGAGCTGATGCTCTTCCCGAACTGGTTCTACTTCAACGTCTACCAGATGTCCTCGTGGACCCGCTCCATCGTGGTGCCCCTGTCCATCGTGTGGGCCCGCCAGCCGTCCCTTCCCTGCCCGCCGCACGCCGTCTTGAGCGAGCTCTTCCCCGACTCGCGCCGCCACATCCCATTGTCCGAGGCGGTCGGCCCGCATTCGTTCGTGTCCTGGACCAACTTCTTCCTCTGGTGGGACCGGGGCCTCAAGTTCCTGGAGGGCCGGGGCCCCCATTGGATCCGGGTCTGGGCCTTGCGCCTGGCCGAGGATTGGATGCTCGAGCGCCTGCAGGGTTCCGACGGGCTGGGCGCCATCTATCCCGGCATCGTCAACACCATCATGGCGATGAAGTGCCTGGGCTATGGCGAGACCGACCCGAGGCTGACCGAGCAGCTCCAGGTCCTCGAGCGGCTCGAGCTTCCCGGCGAAGACCTGCAGATGCAGCCTTGCCAGTCGCCCGTATGGGACACGGCGATCTCCGTCATCGCCCTGGCCGAGTCCGGCCTCGACCGCAACCACCCGGCGCTCGTGCGCGCCGCCGAATGGCTCATCTCCAGGGAGATCAAGACCGGGGGAGACTGGAGGATCGGCAACTCGAAGGGCCATCCGGGCGGCTGGGCCTTCGAGTTCAACAACGAGTTCTATCCCGACGTGGACGACACCGCGATGGTGATGCTCGCCTTGAGGCACGTCTACCTCGACGAGCCTTTGACGGTGCTCAGGGAGAAAGCCTGCCAGCGGGGGCTGCACTGGATGCTCTCCATGCAGGGCGCCAACGGCGGCTGGGCCGCCTTCGACAAGGACAACACCAAGACCATCTTCAACAAGATACCCTTCGCGGACCACAACGCCATGATCGACCCTCCCTCGGTCGACGTCACGGGCCGCGTGCTCGAGTTCCTCGGCTACATCGGGTTCGACCGGTCCTACCCGTGCGTCGAGCGGGCGGCCGGGTACCTCAAGGCCGAGCAGGAGTCCGACGGCTCCTGGTACGGCCGCTGGGGAGTGAACTATGTCTACGGCACCTGGCAGGTCCTGCGAGGCTTGGCGGCCATCGACGAGGACATGAGCCTCCCCTACGTCCGGAAGGCCGCGGATTGGCTCAAGAGCGTCCAGCACGAGGACGGCGGCTGGGGAGAGACCTGCGCGACCTATCACGACCCTGGCTTGAAGGGGAAGGGTCCTTCCACGCCTTCACAGACGGCCTGGGCGGTCCAGGGGCTCATGGCGGCAAGGGTGTACGACGAATCGGTGGAGCGCGGCATCGAGTACCTGATGTCCACGCAGCGCGAAGACGGCACGTGGGCCGAGACAGAGTTCACGGGCACGGGCTTCCCCAAGGTCTTCTACCTCGAGTACACGATGTACCGGAACAACTTCCCCCTCCAGACCCTGGGGACCTACCTGCGGATGGTCAAGGAATCCCAGCGGGAGGCGGAACGTCGGACCATGGCGGAGGCCCGCTTCTAGATGCGACCGGAGCGCTAGACCTCCTCATGCCCGCTCCAATCGGGTTGCAGGCGGCGGTCCTCAGACACGTCGTCGGGCGCCGGATCGCGGGAACGCGGCGTTTTCCGCTGGTGCTCATGCTCGAACCCCTCTTCGGCTGCAACCTCGCGTGCCGGGGCTGCGGGAAGATCCAGTACCCGCCGGACGTGATGCGCCGCATGCTCTCTCCCGAGGAGTGCTGGAAGGCGGCCGCCGAGTGCGGCGCGCCCGTGGTCGCGGTGGCCGGCGGCGAGCCCCTCATCCACCCGGAGATCGGCCGGATCGTGGAGGGACTCATCGATCGCGGCCGGTATGTCCACCTGTGCACCAACGCCCTCCTCCTGGAGGGTAGCCTCGAGAAGTTCCGGCCGAGCTCCCATCTGGTCTGGAGCGTCCATCTCGACGGCGGCGAGGAGGTCCACGACCGGATGGTGGGCCGCAAAGGCGCCTACCAGACCGTGACCCGCGCGATCAGGGAGGCCTTGGCCCGCGGGCACCGGGTCATGACCAACACCACGGTCTTCGTGGGCGGGGACCCGGAGCTCTTCCGGCGGTTCTTCGACGACTGCATGGCCTTAGGTATCGACGGCATGATCATCTCGCCGGGCTACGCCTACGACAACGCCCTGGAGGTTGGGATATTCCTGGACAGGAGCGGGACGCAGGCCTGGTTCCGGGAGACCCTGCGGGGCTGGCGTTCCATGGGGTGGGACTTCAACCACAGCCCCTACTACCTCGACTTCCTTGAGGGGAAACGCGACTACGAGTGCATGCCCTGGGGCAACCCTCTGCGCCACGTGCTGGGGTGGCAGAGGCCCTGTTATCTCATGTCCGAAGGCGCGCCCGCGCCAACCTATCGGGAGCTCCTGGAGAGCACCCCCTGGGAGCGCTACGGCCGGCGGTCCGGGCACCCCAGCTGCAGCCAGTGCATGGCCCATGTCGGCTACGAGCCGGCTGCGGTCCTCGAGGGGTTCGCGAGCGTCGGGAGCTTCTTCAAGCTGGTCAAAGAATTCATGAGCGTCAAAAGGAGTCCCCGAAAAACGGCGAACGCAGAAACGGCCGTTCGGGAAGCCGCCGCTTCCCGAGCGGGCAGGCTTCCCGCGCTATGAAGGACGCCGCTTTCCTCACGGGCGCGACCGGCTTCGTCGGAGGCAACCTGGCGCGGCTCCTCGTGAAGAAGGGCTTAAGGGTCCGGGCGCTGGTGCGGCCTGACGCCGACGTGCGCAACATCACGGGCCTGGATGTCGAGATTATTCAGGGAGATCTCTTAGACACGAAAGCATTGCGCGCCGGCGTAGCCGGCGCGCGGCTCGTCTTCCACCTCGCCGCCGATTACCGTCTGTGGGTCAGGAACCCGGACGACATGTACGCGGCCAACGTCCAGGGCACGGTCAACGTCCTCTCAGCCGCCGGGGAAGCCGGCGCCGAGAGGATCGTCCACTGCTCGAGCGTGGCCGCGGTCCGCCCCCCTAAGGGCCGCAGCCCGGTCGGCGAGGAATCGCATTACGCCGGCCCGCACGAGCCGATCGGCCCCTACAAGAAGTCGAAGTTCCTGGCCGAGAAGGCCGCCCTCGAGCTCGCGGCCAAGGGCCTTCCCGTGGTGGTGGTCAACCCCTCGACGCCGGTCGGGCCCTTCGACGTCAAGCCGACCCCGACGGGCAAGGTCATCGTCGATTTCCTCTGCGGCCGCATGCCTTCCTATGTGGAGACCGGCCTCAACCTCGTCGACGTCCGCGACGTGGCGGAAGGGCACTGGCTCGCGGCGCTCAAAGGGCGTCCCGGCGAGCGCTACATCCTCGGCGCCGAGAACATGACCCTCGGCGACATCCTGTCCGTGGTCTCGGAGTTGAGCGGCCTGCCCAAACCCGCTTTCAAGACGCCCTACGCGCTCGCCTATCTCGTCGGCGTGCTCGACACCGCGCGTTGCCGGGCGTTCGGCGGCGACCCGTTCGCCCCGCTCGATGCGGTCAAGATGGCGAGGCACTACATGTGGTACGACTCCTCCAAGGCCCGAACGGAGTTGGGCTTCAGCCCCGGCCCCGCGCGCCTGGCGCTCGCCGACGCCGTGGAATGGTTCCGCGCCAACGGATACGCCCCCGAAGGGACCTGCCCTGGGCCTCGCCCAGGACCTTCCAGCGCACGCCCGCCGTCGGAGGCCTCGGGGACGCAGCTGTTGTGCGCCGCGACCCGCTGGGAGGCCGGGCCTCTAGCCGCCCGGCTCGGCCTGACGGCCCAGCCCGACCATCGCCTCTTCGAAGGGGTCGTGGGGGCGCGCCCGATGCTCCTCTTGAAGACGGGCATGGGAGCCCGGAAGACTTCCGAGGCGATGGCCGGATTCGAGCGCGCGGCTGGAGGAAGGCTTGCGTCCATCTCCCGCGTGCTCAGCGTCGGCCTGGCAGGCGCCCTGCGGCCCGACATCAAGCCGGGGGACCTGGTCGCGGACTTCACGGCGGAGCCTGGGGTCGGCCTCGCCGCCAGGCAGGCCGCCTCTGGCCGGGGCCTGCGCCTGCACCTCGGCCGGATCGGCGCCGGTTCCGGCGTCCTGACGCCCGCCCAGAAGGTTTCCGCCGGGGAGGCGACCGACGAATGCGCCGTGGACATGGAGTCCGGCGCTGTTCGGCGATGGGCGGCCCTGCATGGCCGGCCGTTCCTCAATGTCCGGGTCATCCTGGACGCCATGGACGAGCCGCTCCCCGCGTTCATCGACGATCCCGACGATCTCGCGGCGCTCGCCCTCCAGGCCCTGCTCCATCCCTTCAGCGTCCCATACCTGCTGAGGCTGGGCGCGAGGGCCGACCGATGCGTCGGGAACCTGGCGGCATTCTTGGAGGAGTTCCTCCCTCGGCTATGACGCGGCTCAAGCGTTTCATCGAGGCCCATTCCCCCATCGTCGACCGGGAGTTGGACCGGCTCCTCAGCCCCCGGCCCGGAGAACCGGGCTCCATCCGCCGGGCCATGCGCTACTCGGTCTTCGCCGGAGGCAAGAGGCTCAGACCCGTGCTCGTCTTCGCCGCGGCACGCGCCTGCGGCAAGCCTTCCTCAAGCGTCGCCGGGGCCGCGGCGGCGTTGGAGATGATCCACGCCTACTCTCTGATCCACGACGACCTTCCGGCCATGGACGACGACGACCTCAGGCGCGGCAAGCCTACGAACCACAAGGTCTTCGGCGAGGCCATGGCGATCCTGGCGGGCGACGGGCTCCTCACCCTCGCCTTCGAGGCCTTGGCCTTGAACGCCCGCCGAGCCGGCTTGGACGCGAAGTCGGCCTGTGAGTTGGTCCGCGTCGTCTCGGAGGCGGCCGGGACCAGGGGGATGGTGGGCGGGCAGGTGGCGGACATCGAGGCGGAGGGCTTGCTGGGGAGGAAGAAGAGCCGGGCCGCTCTGGCGGCTCGGTTGAGATACATCCACGAGCGCAAGACGGCGGCGCTCATCACGGCAAGCCTCGATGCCGGGGCCATTCTGGCGAAGGCAAGCCTTCGCCAGAGAAACGCCCTGCGCCTCTACGGCCGCGCCCTGGGATTGGCCTTTCAGGTCGCCGACGACGTCCTGGACGTGGTGGGCGACAAGAGGAAGCTGGGGAAGAAGGGCTCCGACCGCCGGAACAAGAAGCTCACCTACGCCTCCCTGTGCGGCCTTGCCGCGGCGCGCGGGGAGGCTCGGCGCCTCGTGGCACGCGCCCATGCCCATCTGCGGCCCTTCGGGAGCGGGGCGCAGGTGCTGCACGAGTTGGCGGATTACGTAGTGGAGAGGGATCGGTAGGAGGCAGAAGATGACGAACGGCATCAGCCCCCACAGCTGCTTGCCCCTGGCCTTAGGGAAAGCGGTGCCAGGGGCCGTGCGACAGTATGTTCTCCTCATCGCACGGCCTCCCCGCGGGGGAGGCAAGTGACATGAGAGACGGCAAATGGCTGCAGCCTCGGTACGCCGGCCGGGAGGTCTTCGAGCGCGACTATCCCGTCATCGACTTCGCCGGCTTGGACGTCTACTGCCCGGGGTGCCGGGCGCCGGTGAGGCTTTCCCGCAAGGCGGCCAGCGGCCGCATCGGGGGCTGGTGCAAGAGATGCGACCGAGGGGTGTGTCCATGACCGAGCATAGCGAGGGGATGGTAGATTCCGAGGCCGTGGGAGGGAAACCATGACGACCGAGACCGTCACGAAGAAGGAGAAGACCAAGAAGGCCGGGGAGGGACGCGACCCCTCCAAAGTGGAGCAGCGCCTCCCTCCCTCCCGGGGCCTGTGCCGCCGCTGCGGCGAGAACAAGCCCGTCAACCGCCTGATGCTGTGCTACCCCTGCTGGGTCAAGACCAGGCTCGAGGAGCGCGGCTGGCGGGAAGGCATGCCCCATCCCGACGACTGCGGCTGCGTCGGCCTGGGCGAGCACGCTATCTGAAGACGGTCTTGCGGTAGAAGGCGAGCTCCCGGAGCGAGTCGCGCACATCCTCCAGGGCCTCGTGTTTCTCGGGTTTCTGCGGGAAGTGCGATTCGGGAGGATACCAGCGGAGCACCAGCTCCTTGAGCGTGCTCACATCGATCGAGCGGTAGTGGAAGAAATCGTGCAGGCGAGGCATGTACTTCAACAGGAAGCGCCGGTCCTGCCCGATGGTGTTGCCGCAGAGCGGGGAGGCCCTGGGCAGACACCATTCCTGGACGAACCGCAGCGTGCGCTCCTCTGCCGCGGCCATCGCGACCCCCGATCCGCGCACTCTCTGGATGAGCCCCGAGCCGCCGTGGTGCTCGAGGCACCAGGGGTCCATCGAGGAGAGCGTCTTCTCGGGATGGCGCACCGGCAGGCAGGGACCCTCCGCCAGGACGTTGAGGTCGCTGTCCGTGACGATGGTCGCGATCTCGAGGATGGTATGCCTCTCGGGGTCGAGCCCCGTCATCTCCAGGTCGAGCCACACAAGGTTCTTCTCGTGCCGCACGGTGGAACCCATGATACCATACCGGTATCCAACATGCCAGGAGGGGGCCGCGAGGCATGATAGGAGCTCGACCTCACCCACTTTTCCCTGAGGGCTGACGGGCCAGCCTGCCCGATTCAAATCATGCTCGGGGTCCTGCCGCCGGTGGGGCCCATCGGCCTCTGCTCGCTCGTCGTGCATCGGGATTGACTGGCGGACGCTGAGCAAGATGGGCGGATACGTAGGCCTTCTGGGATACGCTCTCGCCCTGGGCCTGGTGGCGGGCTGCGCCACCACGTCGAAGCCGCAGCAACCTGTCGGCCCGGCGTCCCCTGAGTGGGTCATGAAGGGCTCGGGAGCCTTCAAGGACGCCAACGGCATCAGCATCATCTACGGCGTCGGCGCGTCGCAGGGGACGAGGCTGGTCCCGCTCGCCCGCAACGAGGCCGACAACAAGGCGGCCGAGGAGATCTCGCGGGTCATCAACAACTACGTCTCGGGCCTGCTGAAGTCCTACATGGCCTCCACCACGGCCGGCGACCTGAGCAAGTCCAGCGAGGAGAAGCATGTCTCGTCCACGATGAAGGCCTACACCCAGTCCTTGCTGCACGGGGCGCAGGTCATCGACCACTGGAAGGACCCGCAGGACGGGACCCTCTACGCCCTGGCCAAGCTCGACATGACCGGGATCAGGAAGGCCCTGGAGGAGACGAAGGAGCTCGACGCCAAGGTCCGCGACTACGTCCGGGCCAACGCCGAGAAGGCCTTCGACGAGCTGGCTGCCGAGGAAGCGAAGCATTAATCAACAAGGCAAGCGCCGCATCGGCGCTTGCCCCGGCTCGCCGGACCTAGGGCTCGCCGGGACTAGCGAGAGGAGGACGGAGCGCTTGCCTTGTTTGTTTTCTGCGTTTGAGCGTCTGAGGAGTTTTATGAACTTCTATTGGCCTTTCCTTTTCATCTTCATCGCCGCGGGCATCCTGCCGGCGGCGACGGGATGCGGCGCCTCGACCAAGGTCCAACGCATGGACGTCGACGAGGTGAAGGACATCAGCGGCAAGTGGAACGACGCCGACTCCAAGATGGTCGCCGACGAGATGATCCAGGACTGCCTGAGCAGGCCGTGGCTGGGCAAGGCCAAGGAGGCCAAGGGCGCGGAGCCGACCGTGATCGTCGGCGCCGTGCGCAATCAGAGCCACGAGCACATCAACACCGACACCTTCGTGGAGAACCTCCAAAGGGCGCTGATCAACTCGGGGGACGTCGAGTTCGTCGCTTCCAAAGGCGAACGCGGCGAGGTCCGCGATGAGCGCCTGGACCAGGACGCCAACGCCTCGGAGGAGACGCGCAAGGAGCACGGCCAGGAGTCCGGCGCGGACTTCATGCTCTCCGGCGCGATCAACACCATCCAAGATTCCGAGGGCGGCAAGACCGTCATGTTCTATCAGGTCAACCTCAAGCTCTTGAACATGAAGAGCAACAAGATCTCATGGAACGGCGAGAAGAAGATCAAGAAGTTCATCAAGCAGGCGAAAGTGTCATGGTGATCGCCGCGGCTCGGGTCCCGGGACAAGGGCGGGCGCTGTTGCCCGCCCTTGCCCTTTTCGTGCTGGCGGCCTGCGGGCCGTCGATCGCGACGAAGAGGACGCTCAACACCTTCATCGCGGCGAAGGACTACGGCGCGGCCGAGGCTCACCTCCAGAAAGTCAAGGAGTCGCAGTACGCCAAGAAGAACGCCGTTCTCTACTACCTCGAGCTCGGGACCGTGCAGCATCACGCCGGCAAGTACAAGGAGTCGGACGCGAGCTTCGAGAAGGCGGAGAACCGGATGCGGGAGCTCTACACCAAGTCCGCCACCAAGGCCGCCGGGTCCATGATGATCAACGACATGACCGTGGATTACGCGGGCGAGGCCTTCGAAAGGGCGCTCACCCACGTGTTCCGGGCGCTGAACTACGTCTTCTTGGAGGACATCGAGGAGGCGCTGGTGGAGTCGCGCAAGGTGGAGGTCTTCCTGGACGAGCTCAACAGGCTCCGGGGGAGGAAGAGCACCTACAAGGACGACGCCTTCGCCCGCTACCTCGACGGGATGCTCTACGAGGAGGCGGGCAAGGAGGACGACGCGCGCATCTCCTTCGAATCGGCGGAGAATGCCTATGGCTGGTACGCCTCGGACTACAACACCCCTCCCCCCCGGTTCGACCTGCCTGAGGACGGGAATCTGGGCGAGGTGGTGTTCATCCACTACGCCGGGGTCGCGCCCATCAAGCTCTCCAAGACCTTCCAGGTGGCGTGGAACGACGCGATGGTCGCGGTCAACTCGAGCGAGATGAGGGACGACCCCGAGAGGAACTCGGCCCAGTTCAAGAACGCCCTGCGCGCGGGCTTGACCGGCAAGGCCATCACGGTCTCCTACCCCGAGTACACGCAGGACCCGTTCGTCATCACGGACTCCGACATCGAGGTGGGTGGGCAGACGGCTCCCGCGGTCCTCATGGAGGACGTCTCGGCCATCGCGTTCAAGGACCTCAAAGAGCGCCAGGCGCTCATCCGCACCAAGTCCATCGCCCGGGCCATGATCAAGTACATGATCGCCCAGACCATCAACAAGTCCGTCGAGAAGGAGTACGGAGCGGGCTGGGGCCTCGTCTCGAAGCTCGTGACCAGCGGGGCGGCGGCCGCCAGCGAGGTGGCCGACACCCGAGGGTGGTCCACGGTCCCTTCCCAGATACGCATGGCCCGCATGAGGCTCAAGCCCGGGACCTACACGGTCACCGCGCGCTTCAAGTCGAGCACCACGGCGGTCGTGTCGACGCAGACGTTCGACAACGTCGTGGTCAAGCGGGGAAAGCGCACCTTCCTCAACCACCGGACCGCCTGCGAGCCGGCTTGCGCGCCGGCGACGCCTAGGAGGTAGCCTCCCACGTCCATGATCGATCTCGTCAAGAACCTCGCCGCCGTCAACCGCAGGACCAAGGCGTCCGTCATCAGGGAACTGCTGAAGCTCACCAACAAGCCGGAGATCATCTCCTTCGCCGGCGGGCTGCCGGACCCCAAGACCTTCCCGGCCGAGATCTTCTCCGACATCGCCTCCGACATCCTCAAGACCAAGAGCTCCCGGGCGCTCCAGTACGGGCCGACCGAGGGCCTGCCGGAGTTCCAGGAGCAGATCATCCGGATGCTGCGCGAGGAGGAGGGCATCGTCATCAAGCCGGAGAACGTCCTCGTCACCACCGCCTCCCAACAGGCCTTGGACCTCGTGGGCAGGGCCTTCATCGACCTGATGGATCCCATCATCGTGGAGCTCCCCAGCTACATCGGGGGACTCCAAGCCTTCAACGCCAGCGGGGCGAGGATGATCGGCGTGCGCGGCGACGACAACGGCCTCCTGGCCGACGAGCTCGAGAAGAAGCTCCACCAGCTGCGCGACGAGGAGGAGCACTACAAGTTCGTCTACGTCGTGCCCGACTTCCAGAACCCGAGCGGGGTCACCCTGGCCGAGGAGCGCCGCAGGAAGGTGGTGCGCCTCGCCGAGATGTACAACGTGCTCGTGCTGGAGGATTCCCCCTACCGCGCCATCCGCTTCGAGGGCAAGGAGCCCCACATGCTCTTCAAGCTCGGCCGGGTCGGGAACACCGTGTCCCTGTTCACCTTCTCGAAGACCCTGGCGCCGAGCCTGAGGCTGGGCTTCGTGGTCGCCCACGAGGCCATCATCAGGCGGCTCTCCATCCTCAAGCAGTCCATGGACCTGTGCACCTCGCCGCTCTGCCAGCTCATGGCGTCGGAGTTCCTGGCGCGCGGCCTTTACAAGCCCCATGTCGAGACCCTGCGCAGGCTCTACAAGGTCAAGAAGGACGCCATGCTCTCGGCCCTCCAGCGCTACATGCCGGAGGACGAGGGCATCACCTGGACCAAGCCCGAGGGCGGCCTCTTCCTCTGGGTGCGCCTGCCCGAGCACATGAACGCCGACGAACTGTTCTACGAGGCGGTCAAGGAGAACGTGGCCTACGTCATCGGGTCGGCCTTCCACTGCGACGGGACCGGCCACAACACCATGCGCCTGAACTTCTCCTACCCGACCGTGGAGCGGATCGACGAGGGCATCAAAAGGCTGGCCAAGGTCGTCAAGGCCAACCTGCACCGCGTCAAGGCCCGCCCCGCGGCTCAGGCCGTCCGTTGACAGCCGAGAGAGGGACGTATTGCGGCGGATCATTGGACTTGGTAGGGAAGATGAAAAGAATCATAACGATGTCGATTGTCGTCTTGGCCATGCTTGGGCTGGTGAACGCCGCGAACGCCAAGTGCGTTAGCGTGATACAGTTGTCATGCGGCTGTTCGGGTTATTGCCAATCAAACAGGTGTCATAAATTCTGTGGCTTGACGGCGGAGAATGCGACTCAATGTTGGTATGAGGAGTGCACTCCTTGTGAATGCGATATCGTCACAATCGCTTCCGTGAAGCCCGTTAGGAACCGGCGCATTTCTCTCTTCCGCAAATTGCCTGATTTTGCTTCAGTGGTTGAGGCAGCGGAAAACCCATTGCCCAACAACAAACTCAAGGGAGTCAAGAATAAGGATGGCGAATTCATCGTTGTTTCTCCTGGCCATGCCGCCAAGATGTCCCCGGAGCAACAAGGCATCATCGGAATAACCTTGGGCCTAAAGGATAGTGACCTGATTGCAGGGAGCGTATTCCCCGGTGGGCCTGCAGACAAAGCGGGCATGAAACCTGGGGACAAGATTTTGGCCATAGACGCACGCAAGACACATGGCATCAGCGTTTCCTTGGCACAAGACAATATAGGCGGCAAACCTGGCACGCTCGTCGTTCTGAAGGTACGAAGGGGGAAGAGGCTGTTGAAGTTCCCCTTGATTCGTGAACCTCGCACCGAAGTCGATCCGAAATTAATCGAGTTGCAACAGCGACCACGGAAAACGATTATTAAAGAAGTACGCCAAGACTTGTTCAAGGATGGGGTGTGCCCGCCAATTCATAACGGCTGCAACTTCCTCGATCTTTCGGACAAGGTGTGCTATTACTCATGCCCCAATAAGACGCCATGACACATGAACTCATGGCGTGTCTAACCTAGATAGGCGATCGGACGCCTGGCGCAGGCTCGCTGGTGAGCGCACGCAGACGCCGAGCAGGAGTCGTCGCCTTCCTCGGCTCGCTGCTGCTGTTCACCATCGAGCTCATCGCGGCCAAGCTCCTCCTGCCGTCCTTCGGCGGCAGCGCGCAGGTCTGGACGACCTGCATGGTCTTCTTCCAGGCCGCGCTCCTGGCCGGCTATCTCTACGCCAGGCTCTCCACCGCCCTGCTGCCCTCCCGCTTGCAGGCCTGGCTGCACCTGGCGGCGCTGACGGCCTCGGCCTGGGCCGCTTTCCCTCTCCATCTCTCCGTTGTCGGCCACGGGAGTCCCGTGGCCCGGCTGCTGGGGGCGCTGACCCTCTCCATCGGCGGGCCGTTCATCGTCCTTTCCGCCACCGTCCCGGTCGTCCAATCCTGGTCGAGCGGGCCGCAGGCGCAGCGCGGCACAGACCCCTACATCCTCTACGCCTCCTCGAACGCCGGGGCCCTGGCGGGCCTCCTGGCCTACCCTTTCGTCGTGGAGCCTCTCCTGCCCGTGACCGCGCAGCTGTGGGCGTGGCAGGGCTGCTTCGCCCTGTTCGCCCTTCTGCACCTGGCCTGCCTCCCGCCAGTCGGCGGGCGCCCGCCGCAGGCGGGTCTTCCGCTTCCGGCCGTCCTTGGGGTGACGCCCGAAGGGCGTATGGGAACCTCAGGGGCGGCCCGATGGTGCGCCTGGCTGGCGCTCTCCGCAGGGCCGAGCGCCGCCCTGCTGGCCGCGACCCGCTTCCTGAGCGACGCGCTGACAGCCGTCCCGCTCCTCTGGGTGGTCCCCCTGGCCGTGTACCTGAGCACCTTCATCCTGACCTTCAAGCGCGAGCCTCTGCGGCTCTCGGGCCGGGCCCTGGGCGTCTCAGCCGCGGCCGTGGCATTGCCGCTGGCCGCGGCCTGGGCCGCAGGGGCCGCGGCGCTGGCGGGCGTGGCGCTCAACGTCGCGGCCCTCTTCTTCCTGGCCATGATCTGCCACGGTTCCCTGGCAGCCTCCAAGCCCGCTCAAGGCCACGCGGCTCCCACCTTCTACCTCCTCATCGCGACCGGCGGCTTGGCCGGCGGCGTCCTCATGGGGGTGATCCTGCCCTTGCTCGGCCGGGGCATCGGCTGGCTGGGCCTGGAGTGGCTCGTGGCGGGCCTCGCATGCCTGGCCAGTCTCGTGGCCAGGGACTGGGAATCCTGGAGCCGGTCCAAGGCGTTCAAGCCCGCCGCCCTGGCCTTCCTGGCCGTCCTGCTGGCCGCCGGGTGGGCGGTGTCTCGGCAGGCCGGAGGAGGAACGGCGCCGGCCGCCCTGCGCAACTTCTACGGAATCTACCGGATCGTGGACGGGGATGGCCTGCGCAAGTTCTACCACGGCAACACCTTGCACGGCATGCAGTCCCTCGACCCGGCCAAGAGCGGGGAGCCATTGGCCTATTTCCACCGGCTCTCTCCGGCCGGCGACGTCTTCCGGACGCTGGGCGCGGGCCTCCGCGAGGTCGCCATCGTGGGCCTGGGCGTGGGCGCTCTGGCCGCTTACGGCAGGCCGGGCGCGGGCATGACCTTCTATGAACTCGACCCGGACGTCGAGAGCCTCGCGCGGCGGCACTTCTCCTTCCTGGCGGACTCCCCGGCCCGGGTTAGGGTCGTGACCGGCGATGCCCGCCTGAGCCTCGCCCGCGAGCCGCCGGCCTCCTACGACCTCTTGGTCCTCGACGCATTCAACAGCGGCGCCGTTCCGACGCATCTGCTCACCGCGGAGGCCTTCGTCCTCTACCTCCGGCGCCTCGCGAAGGACGGGGTCATCCTCTGCAACATCTCCAACCGCTTCCTCGACATGCGGCCTCTGTTGGCCGCGTTGTCGAAGGACTTGGGGCTGGCCGGGGTGGTCAGGCACGCTGAGCCGCCCCGGGGCCTCGAGCGCGAATTCTACCCCTGCCGCTGGGCGGCGTTGAGCCGGGACCCGGCCAAGATCAGGGAACTCGCGCGGATCGGATGGACGGACCTGTCGGTCTACGCCCCGCCGCGCGTGCGCGCGTGGACGGACGACCACGCCAGCATCTTGCCCCTCATCCGGTTCTAAGCTTGGTATAATCCCTGTCCGTGGAATCGACCGCCCCGACGGCCCGCCATCCTCATCCCAAAGGCCTCTACTTCCTGTTCTTCACCGAGATGTGGGAGCGCTTCTCCTATTACGTGATGCGCTCTCTCCTGGTCTACTACATGATGAAGCACCTCATGTTCTCCCAGGAGAAGTCCTCCCAGATCTACGGGCTCTACACCGGGTTCGTGTATTTCACGCCCTTCTTCGGCGGCCTGCTCGCGGACAGGGTCATCGGCCAGCGCCGGGCCGTGATCGTGGGCGGCGTGCTCATGGCCATCGGCCACTTCCTCATGGCCTCCGAGCCCCTCTTCTTCCCCGCGCTCATCTTCCTCATCCTGGGCAACGGCTGCTTCAAGCCCAACATCTCGACCCAGGTCGGCGGCCTCTACGCTCCCGGCGACCACAACCGGGACAGGGCCTTCAGCATCTTCTACGTGGGCATCAACCTCGGGGCCTTCTTCTCACCCCTCGTGTGCGGCACCTTGGGCGAGAAGCTCGGCTGGCACTACGGGTTCGCGGCCGCGGGCGTGGGCATGGTGGCGGGCCTCGTCATCTACCTCTTGGGCCAGAAGCACCTGGCCCCGGACAACCTGATGAAGGAGGCGGCAGGCCAAGCCCGCCCCGAGCCCCTCACGCCCGACGACTGGAAGAAGATCTGGGCCCTGGTGGTCCTGTGCCTCTTCAACATCGTGTTTTGGGCGGTCTACGAACAGCAGGGCAACACCATGGCCCTGTGGGCCGACGCCAACACCGACCGGATCATCCTCGGGTGGGAGATGCCCGCGTCCTGGTTCCAGGCCTTCAATCCAGCCATGATCTTCCTCTTCACGCCCGCCCTGACCTGGTTCTGGTCCTGGCAGGAGAGCCGCGGGACCGAGCCGCTCAGCGTGACCAAGATGGCCATCGGGTGCGTGCTCCTCGGGGCGTCCTTCCTCGTGATGCTCCCGGCCACGACGATCTGCGCCGCGGGAGGCAAGGCCGGGATGGGCTGGCTGACCGCGACCACCTTCGTCCTGACCGTGGGCGAGCTCTACCTCTCGCCGGTGGGCCTTTCGCTCGTCACCAAGCTCGCTCCGGTCCGCTACGTCTCCATGCTCATGGGCATGTGGTTCTTGTCGAGCTTCTTCGGCAACTACCTCTCCGGCTACATCGGCACCTTCTGGGAGAAGATGCCCAAGGAGCACTTCTTCCTGATGCTGACCGGGCTTTCCGTCGCGGCGGGGCTCGGGATTTTCGCGGTGCTCAAGCCCTTGAAGCGCGCCATCGGCCACGGCAGCGAGGAGACGGTGGACGTCTGACGGCTCTCGGCCAATTTTGATATCATTCCAAAGATACCCATGCGATTTCGCGCGTTGTTGAGGAAGGCCCTCTGCGTCGCAACCGCGTGCGCCCTGCTCGCTCAGGAGGCCGGCGCCGCGACCGTGACCGTTTCCAATGCCTTGGATGATGGCAGCGCCGGAAGCCTCCGGGTCGTCCTGGGCGCCGCTGCCGCGGGCGACACCGTCTCCTGGGCGGGCAACGGCAGCGCAGGGACGATCAACATCCTCGCGACCGATCTGCCGAGCGTCCCCGCGACCACGACCCTCGATGTGACCAACGCCAAAGACGGCGGCGGTGCGGCGGCCTCGGTGACGATCGCGGGGGCGTTCAACCTCCCCCTGGGGGGGGGCGTGACCTTCCTGAACGGCGGGGCGAACGACTGGACCATATCCTCCTTCATCTCCGGAACGGGGTCCCTGACCAAGGCCGGGGCAGGCACCCTGGTCCTTTCCACCAGGGACAACACCTACTCCGGGGGGACCTTGCTCAACGCCGGGACCTTGAGCGTGGACAGCGACGCGAGGCTCGGCGCGGCCGCCGGCTTGCTCACCTTCGACGGAGGAACACTCAAGACCACCGGCGCAGGCGTCGCCTCGGGCCGCTCCCTGACGCTCAACTCGGGCGGAGGCGCCATCGAGGTCGACGGGGGCGGGAACACCGCGGCCTTCTCGGGCTCCATCTACGGGCCGGGCAGCCTCACCAAGAAGGGCGGCGGCACCCTCGCCCTGACGGGGTCGAGCTACTACAGCGGAGGAACCACGCTCGATGCGGGGACTCTGAGCGTCAACAGCGATGCCGCCCTGGGCTACGGCGGCGGGGCGCTGACCTTCAACGGGGGCACGCTCAAGACCGCCGCGGGCATCGGCTCCCTGCGCGGCGTGACGCTCAACGCCGGCGGAGGCGTCGTCGACACCGCCGGGTTCGATTCGGTGCTCTGGGGCGACATCGGCGGCGCGGGCAAGCTGACGAAGAACGGGGCCGGCATCCTCTACCTCAGGGGGTACAACACCTATTCCGGCGGCACCCTGCTCAAGGCCGGGACCGTCAACATCATCGCCGACGACTGCCTGGGCGCCGCCTCCGGCCCGGTCACCTTCGACGGCGGCACCCTGCAGACCGTGGTGGGCATGACCTTGTCCCGCAACATGGCGCTCGAGGATGAGGGAGGCACCATCAACGTCTATGACAAGGTCCTGACGCTCACGGGCGTCATCAGCGGGGCGAATGGGGGCGCGTTCACCAAGGCCGGGGAGGGGACGCTCGTGCTCGTCGGCGCCGGCACCTACGACGGGGCCACCAACGCGAACGCCGGCATCCTGGAGCTCGGGGCCGACAACGTGCTGCCTGCCGGCACGGACCTCACGGTGGCCGCCGGAGGGACTCTGGAGATGGGGGGCCATACCCAGAGCGTGGCCAGCTATACCGGCCCCGGGACTCTGCGGTTGAGGCTCCAGCCGAACGTGAACAACCTCGCGGTCACGGGCGGCGTGGGAAAAAACGCCACCCTGACCGGCGGGACCCTGGCGGTGAGCATCGCGCCGCAAGCCTTCACGGCAGGGCAGACCTTCACCCCTATCAAGGTCACGGGCGCCGGCGCCGTGGTGGGGACCTTCGCGCGCATCACCTCGCCGGCCGCGCTCAGCTTCACCCCGACCTATACCGACACCGATGTGACGCTGACCGTGGGGCTGGTCCCGTTCGCCGACATCGCCGGCACGGGGAACCAGGCCGAGGTGGGGAAAGGCCTCGAACCCCTCCGCGCCAACCCGACCGGGGACGCCGCCACGGTGCTAGGCGAGCTCTACACCCTCGACGCGACCCAGCTGCGCTCGGCCCTGGACCAGATCGGCCCGGTTTCCCTGGCGTCCATGGCCGGCGCCGGCGCGGGGGCGTCGGGCCTGCAGTCCGGGGTCCTGAGCCAGCGCATGGCCGTGTTGGCGGGCGGGGCGCGTGGCGGCGGATCGGCTTCCCACAAGGGCGACGGCCGCTCGCCCTTTCCTGGTCCGCTCGTGGCCTCCGCGGGTGCTGCCGACGTCGAGATCAACGAGCCCCTCGACGCCGGCTCGGAGGCTTCTTGGGGCCTCTTCACCTCAGGCGTCTATGCCGACGGCAGGCTCCGGGAGGCCTATGGCGGCTCGGGCCTCCAGCCCGGCTACGCCTTCAACAGCGCCGGCGTCATCGTGGGCGCGGACCGCGTTGTCAGCGACCATCTCGCGGCCGGACTGTCGGCCGGGTATGTCCGGGGCCACGCTTCCATCTACGCTCCGGGCAGCGGCACGGTGGACAGCCACAGCGCGCGTTTCGGAGGCTACGCCACGGCCTTCAGCGAACGCGCTCACGCGAACCTCTACCTCGGAGGCGCCCTGGACCTCTTCTCCACCAATCGAGACATCGTCGTCGGAAGCCTCAAGAGGACGGCGACCGCCGACCCTGTGGCCGGGGAGTTCAACGCGGACGCCGGCGTGGGCTACGACTTCAGGCCGACCCCGTGGGGGACCTTCTCGCCGTTCGCGGGCCTGAGCTACGACCGGCTGATGATCGGCTCCTTCACGGAGGACGGGGCAGGCGACCTGGACCTCGCCGTGGGAAGGCAGACGGCCGAGACGCTGCGCTCGAGGGTCGGACTGCGCTTGTCGGAGAAGTTCGACGGCGGCTCGTATGTCTTCACGCCGTACGCGAGCGCGGGCTGGAGGCACGAGCTCCTGAGCCAGAGCCGCCCCATCGAGGCCCGGCTGGCCCGGGGCGCGGGGAACGCCTTCTCAGTGAAGACCGGGGACTACGCGCGCGACGGGATGCTCCTGGGAGCGGGATTCTCGCTCGATTGGAGCGACCGGCTCTCCGCCAAGTTCGATTACTCCGGCGACTTCCGCTCCCATTTCATGGAGAACGTCTTCAACGCCGGCCTGCGGCTGAAGTTCTAGGAGCCTGAGCAATTAGTCGGCGCGGGGACGGGTTGTCCACCGACATATCTTAAGAGATGTCGGTGGATAACTAAGGTCCGCAGCGAGTGGGCCTTGGTGTGCGCGGCGCTTGATCATCGCCTCCAGGACCTCCGGAACTATTTGGGAGATAAGAATTCGATGAGCTTCTTCGCCGGGTCGAGGAGGGGGCTCAAGACGCTTCCGACGGCGTCGGGCCTGACCTTGGGGTCGTTCAAGGTCCCCGTCACGCTGAACTTGAGCGGCAGCGGCAGCTTCAGGACCTTGGCCGCGACGTCGAGAGCCAGCCGGTCGCCGTGGAAATCGACCGTGCCTCCCGCTTCGATGGACAAGGTGAGGCTCGAAAGGCGGCATTCCTTGACCTCCATCACGCCGTCCCGGAAGACGTAGGCGCCCCGGATGGTCGCGAAGGAGACCTCGGTCAGGTCGGGCAGCATGTTGAGGCCGGGCAGACGCTGGACCTTCTGGATGACGAGCAGGGGCATGAGGAGGACCTTCGCCGCCGTGGACCTCGAGGCTAGGGCGTCGAGGCTCCGGAACCTGCCGGAGGCCACCGTCACGGTCGAGGCCCCGTTGATCTCGGAGAGGTCCTTGGTCACGTCCTTGAGGTCCCATTCGAGCTTGAGGTCCTTGGCGGAGAAAAAGGGATGGGCGACTTCGCCGACCCGGACCTTCCCCTGCAGCGCCATCGGCGGCGGGGGCTTGCGGCCGGGCCGGGACGCAGCGAAGGCTTGCTGAGGCGCCCCGGCGCTCCCCGTCCCCTGGCCCCTTGGCCCAGGGGGCTTCGGGGACAAGAGTCTCTCCAGGTCGAGGCGCGTCATGTCCGCCTCCAAAGACACCTTGAGCCCGCGGCCGAGCCCGGTGACGGCGAGGTCCTTGACCGTGACCCGGCCGCCGGCCGCCTCCCCCTCGAGATGCCCGACCATGAGGTCCCGGCCCGCCAGCGTCCCTCTGCCGGAGAGCCTCGACACTTGGACGCCCTTGAACTGCCCGGAGAGGTCCAGGAGCTCGAAGTCCCCGGACACGGAGGGCGCCTTGAGCGTGCCCCCGATGCTGAGCGTGCCCTGGACCCTGCCTGAGAGACCGAGCTTCTGCGTCTTCGGGGCGATCCCCGCGACCTGTCCGGCGTCCAGCGAGACCCTGCCCGCGTGCAGCCTTAGCGTGGTCCGGCCGGAGGCGTCCCTGAGCAGACGCCCGGAGAACTCGACCGTGCTCGGACCCAGCTCGACCGACAGCGAACCGATCTCGATCTCCCGGTCCGCCACGCGCAGCCGGGCGTTCACGCGCGACGCCGGGAGCGACAGGCCCCGCGGGACCCTCCGCAGGAACTTGACGTCCTCGGACTCGAAGGCGGGGACATCGAACGCGGCCGAGGCGTCCAGGAATGGCCTGGCCTTGCGCCCGAGTCCCAGTATCCGACCGGAGACCGACATCGACCCCAGGGGACTCTCCGCCGAGAAGGAGCGGATATCGAGGTCCTTGCCCTCGAGCCGCACGGCCCCCTCGACCCGAGTCTCCGGCAGGCGGGGGAATCCCTCCGGCAGGCGCGCCAGCCGGGCCAGCATGCTGGCGCCTGCCGGAGGAACCGTTGCGGAGAGCCGCATGGCCAAGGCCTTCTTCCTTCTGCCTTCCTCGACTTTCCGGCCGGGCTCCACCGCGATGTCGAGCTTGGCGCGGCCTAGCCCCCTGCCTTCCTTCGACAGGACGGCGTCGATGCGGAACAACGGCAGCTTGAACCTTCGGATCGTGCCCGAGGCGGCCGCGTCGATCCCCCAGACCTGGGTCCGGAAGACCGAGACCTCGGCGGACATCTTCTCAGGGTCCAAGGCCGCCAGGTCCAGCGTCCCCGATGCCATGACGTCCCCTTCCAGCGTGGCCGCCGGCAGGCCGCTTTCCAGTTTTGATCGAGGCGGCACGCCCGCGCCAGAAACGCCGGGCGCGGGCAGGATCCACTTGGCGTGCATGGAGACATCGACCGGGAACGGCCCGTTGACCGCGAACCCAGAGGCCCCGACGTCGATGCCGGAGATGTCCCAACCCTTCTTCTTGCGGGCGTTGTGGTAGGTGAACCTGCCGTTCGACACCTCGACATAGCGCACGTCGAGATCGATCGGCCTGCGCCCGGCTCCGGTCTTGCGAGGACGCTTCTTGCGCGTGGCGCTCCCGGGGAGATTGAGCGTCCCGTCCATCCTCCTCTCGAGGTGGAAACGCGCGTCGTGGAGCGAGACGGCCTCGGCCACGACGCGCTTCTGCAGGAGCGGCAGCCACCGAAGCCTCAGCCGCGCGGTCCCGGCCGCCGCGAAGGTCCCCTCCTCGAAGCCGCCCTCCTCGGAGACCTCCAGCCCCTCCACGGCGAGCCCGACCACCAGCCCCAGGGAGACGCCGGAGAGCCGCACGTCGCGGTCCAGGGCCTTCTCCAGGTGGGCGACCACCATCTCGCGCAGGCGCTCGGGCGGCAGCAGGCCCTTGAGGACGAAGGCCATGCAGGCCGAGAGCGCGGCGACGATGACGGCCGCAAGAAGGACCGCCTTGAGGAGGACTCCTGCGCGATGGGGCATGTCCCGACTATGAAACAGAATTACGTGGCGATGGGGCAAGTGTTCATTGACAAACCCGCGCATCTCTGCTTGAATGAGACATGGCCAAGAAGATCCTTTGCGTCGTCGTCGTCTTATCCCTGTCGGCGGGGGCTGCCTTCGCAGCCTACGCCAACCCCAAGAAGACCAAGCCCAAGACCGGCCTGGCCGGGCTCCTGTCCAGGATCTCCGCCTACATGAACTCCGACCCGGTGGTCCGTTCCAGGGTCACGGCCGTGGCCGCGGTCCGAGGCGGCATCCCCACGGACCAGGGCGAGGACCTCGACCAGAGGCTCCTGGACCGCGTGGCCTACCTGCGCGACCGGGTCCTCGCGGCTGCGGACCCTCGCGAGGAGGCTGCCTTGAGGAGAGTCTACCAGGCCCTCTCCGTGTCCCAGCTCGTGCAAGCCATGGAACTGCCCTTGGAGCCCGACATGCGCGCCGAGGCCAAGGCGGCCCTCAAGGCATGGTCGCAGCTCAAGCATGCCCCGCCGCTTCCCCCTTCCCTCAAGGAATACCTCGGGAGCCTCCCGGACCAGCCCGGCGACAAGGACTTCGTGGCCGCGGGTTGGGCGCGCTACTGCAGGGAGCTCACCGCGACGATGGCCCCGGGCAAGACGGTCGATGCCTCCGGCCGCGTCCCCCATCGAGACACCGCCAACCTCGACGAGGCCCTGCAGGGCCTGAGGAGGACCTGGACGGAGAGGGCCGTGACCGAGGCGGACGCGGCCAAGGCTCATTTCCTGGCAGGGTTCACCTATTCCGAGCTCGCCCGCTCTCAGCTGAAAGGAGTGGCCGCCCCGCCCCCGGACGCGACGGTCCGGAGGCCCCTCCCCGCCGACGAGACCCCTGGGCCGGCCGCGCGGCCGTCCAAGAAGGTCGCCGCTCCGGTCGCGGCTCCGGACGAGACCGAGAGCCGGTTCAACCCCCGCTTCGTCTACTCGAAGGCGGCCAAGTCGGTCGTGCTCATCATCTGCGCCGCCGAGGACGGGAACGGCGAGCTGGGCTCGGGGAGCTTCATCGATGCCTCAGGCGGGGTCCTCACCAACGCCCATGTGGTCATCCGGGACTCCACCCGCAAGCCCTGGCCGAACATCCGGGTCTACCTCAAGCCCGCCAAGCTGACGGGCGACAACACCGTGGACCTCTCCTCCCCCGTCAACGCCGAGGTCTCATCCTATGACAGCGCCTTGGACCTGGCCCTGCTCAAGCTCGACCGCGCCCCGGCGGACGTCTCCCCGCTGGAGCTCGCCGACCCTGAGAGCGTCGAGATCGGCGACAAGGTCGCGGCCATCGGCCACCCCGAGCAGGGAGGATTGTGGACCTTGACCACCGGCGTGGTGAGCAGCCTCATCGCGGACATCGGCAACGTCAAGGGCAAGAGCGTCTTCCAGACCGACGCCTCCATCAACCGCGGCAACTCCGGCGGGCCGCTCCTCAACTCTTCCGGCGACATCGTGGGAGTGAACACCCTGATGTCCCGCAAGGCCGCCGACGGCCTCGCCATCACCTCGGTCAACTTCGCGGTCAAAGCGGACGTCGCGAGACGCTGGATGGCCAAGTCCGGGACCAAGGTGGCCTTCGCCGCGCCTCCGCCCGCCGGCCAGAGCGCCGCGGCGCCGCCTCCCGTGGCCGCGAGCGTCCCGCCGGTCAAGCTCATCGAGACCTCCGCCGGCGCGGGCGCGAAGAAGGTCGCCAAGGAGGTGGTGTCGGAGAGCAAGCCTTTCAGCCGCGAGGACGTCATCGCGCAGGCCATCAAGGAGATGGAGGACCTCGAGAGCGAGATGCGCGGGGAGGTCGACAAGAGGAGGAGCAACCTGAACCCATGAACCGACTTCTGCTGCTCGCCGCCCTTCTCGCCGCGCCGGCGGCCGCCAACGCCAGTCCTGAGGGCGGCCGCGACGCTCGGCCTCCGGCCTCGACCGCGCCGGCGGCCGCCCAGGCCGCCCGGCAGAACGTGCTCGAGTACCTCGACGCCGAGGTGAGGAAGGACCCGGGCATCACGGCCATGGACCGGGCCGCTCTGCTCTCCGCCATCGAAGGCCGCTTCGCCGCCTACGCCCTGGAAGTCGTGAGGGACCGGAAGCTCGACGGGGCGAACGTCGTGCTGCGCATGATCGTGGAGGGGACCTTCGACAACGCCTCCCCTGAACGGATCGCCGACGTGTCCTTCGCCGCCTACCAGGCCATCAGCCGCGGCGCTCCCCCCGACGTGGTGGAGGGCATCGCTCTCTACGGCTACAGGAAGAAGATCCATTGGGAGACGATCAGCCTTTGGGCCAACGGCTACAACGAGATGTCTCAGCGCGGGATTCCGGGCGACGTGGCCGCCGACCTCGTGGCAAACGGGGTGGACCGGGGATGGGACGACTACGCCTTCACCACCATGAAGAGGTCCCTGATCGACGCCAAGAGAGCCGGGTTCGACGCGAAGGACTACGCCACCTACCTCTTCGGCCACATGGTCCAGGGCAAGTCCAAGCCGGGAGAACTCTCGGCCAGGGCCATGACCTATTTCCGGGAGCTCGCGAGAGCCAAGGCCAAGCCCGACCTGCCCCCTTACGAAGGGGTCTTCACGAAAAAGCCCGAGCCTCCGGCGCGCTACGAGGTCCAGCCTCCGACCGTCGAGGAGCCCAAGGCGCAGGTCCGCTTCGACACGGTGGAGGAGCCGGCAGGTCCTCCGGCGCCCAAGGAGCCGCCGCCCAAGGTCCGGTTCGACGCCATCGAGACCGCGCCGCCGGCCGCCACGCCCGAGCCCCCGAAGCTCACTCCGCGCGAATTGGGCATCGTCATGTCCCGACTCTGGCCAGGGATCGAGAAATCCTCCAAGTCCTACCTGGGGACCCCCTATGTCTGGGGCGGGACCACGCACAAGGGCATCGACTGCTCCGCGCTCACGCGAAACTCCTACCGGGAGAACGAGGTGGGCATCCCCCGAGTCAGCCGCGACCAGTACAAGGTCGGCGACAAGGTCGACTCGAAGGAACTGCGCGAAGGGGACCTCGTGTTCTTCAACACCAGGGGCGTGGGCGTCTCCCATGTCGCCATGATGGTCGACCCGAAGAACAACAAGTTCATCCACGCCTCATCCTCGCGCGGGGTCATCATCGACGACCTGAGCAAGAACTGGTTCAAGACGCGCTATCTGGGCGCCCGCCGCATCGTTCCCTGAGTTTTCCCCATTCCTAGCGCGGCCTCCGGCCATCCCAGTCGGGCTTGCGCGGCAGGGGAGGCTTTGGATCGATCCTTCCGCCTCCACCCCCGGGATCGGCGCCGGGGTTTTCACCGGGAGCAGAGGGAGGTGGCGGCGGAACCGGGTACTTCGCCGCGATCCTCCGCGATGTGGCGTTATAGTCCGCCGACGTTCGAGCCGGCTCTTTCCCCAATTCCCAGAACAGCCACTGGCGCACCATCTCCTGCTGGCAGGCCGAATACCTCTCGGGCACCAGACCGACGGTCGGATCGATAAGGCTCCAGTACTCCAAGAGCCACAGGTAATACGTGCGGATGTCGCCGACTTCTCCTTCGGTCATGGCTCCAGGTTGGGAGCATTCCCTGGCGGCGATGGCCCCGAAATATTCGTAGGCTAGGTCGAAGTTCCGCCGCGCTTCGGCCAGACGCGCCGCCCAGGCTGACGCGGTCTCGCGGGACTTGGCGTTGAGCTCTGCGATCGAGAGCCCGTCCAGCTTCCCCGAACCTGCCCACACGATCCATTGGACCGCCAAGTCCTCCGCGCAGCCGTCCAGGTCCTCCCTCGCCAATTCCACCGTGTTCATGTTCCGATCGATGAACCACCGGTACTCCTCGATCCGCCTGTAGGCATCCTGGATCCTTCCCCGACCTACTTCCGTCATCTGGCCCGGCTGGGCGCATGCCCACCGGGCCATTTTCCCCAAGGTTTCGCGCGCAGGCCCGAAGTTTTCCGTAATCTCCTTGTACCGTTCCCCGATTCTGATTCGAAGCTCCTTCTGCTGTTCCTGGATCTTCTTGAGTTCGCCCTGGTAATCTTCGAAACTCTTCCTGTTGTCCTGCTCTTCGGCCGCGGACATGTACGCCGGCGACAGCGGCCGGCGTTCCCTCCGGGCGGCCAGGATCTTGTCGGAGTATTTCCTCATCCCGGCCGCAATGGCCTTGTACTCGTCCGGCGTCCCCTTCTCGGTAATCCCCAGGATGCCCGCGATCTGGTGCTCAGCATTCCATGCGTCGAGTTCGGTCTCCTCGTTCGACTTCCAGCCGGTCACGACCAGCCCCTTGGCGTGGACATACTCGTGGTAGATGGCCAGGGCGAGCTGGCGGGGATTGTTGATGTCTTTCTTTATGCACTCCTGAAATGCACCGAGGCGGATCAGCGCGGTCCCATCATCCGACGTGACCCCCATGGCAATCGGCAACTTGCGCGGGTCGCGGAAACAAAACCGTCCTTCCTCTTCCTTGCAGCCCCAATACTGCTCTTGGCTGAATCGAGGCGAATACTGCGTCAGATATTTCCCATCCAGCAGACCGCCCTTGATGGTGCCTCCGATGTAAGCGTTCAGGGGCGTGCGCGGACGTCCTGACTTTTACGCGGCCTTCGCCGCAGTCGGCAGCAGGGATTGCGGGCGTTCACCTCGCAGCGAGGCCTCGATGCTGCTCGTCACGTAGTCGACGACGCCGCGCCCTTGCTGCCTCAGCGTGGCGGTCACCGTCAGCATCCGTTCGGCGAATCGGCTGCCGGCCTCGCTGTGAGTGCCGAAACACAGCTTCCGCCAGATGACGCCGCGCCGGATCGCCCGCTCGGAGGCGTTGTTGGTGGGGCTGACCCCCGCCAGTCGGACGAACGTCCACATCGCCGGTTCGAGCTTGAGAAGCTCCCGGCATGTGGCCTGCGTCTTGCCGTGGCCGCAGGCACTTCCCCGCCGCAACAGGGCCTTCACCCGTCGCCGCAGCGCAACCGTGTAGACTCGGAACGTCGAGCGCGCAAGCGTTCCATCCCGGACGCGATGCCACCACTCGAAGAGGAGCTTCTCCTCCACGAGAAGTGCTTGTCCGATGCGCCCGGCTTTGCCGCCGGCATCGACAAAGGCTTGGAAGTGCCGTTTGAGATGCGCCCAGCAAAGCTGTCTCCACCGGAGCGGCCACCAGGTGTAACCGCACCAGCGGTCCGTCACCAAGACCCCCAAGGTCTGCCCCAGCAGTTCCTTGGCGATGTCCGTGCCGCGTGATGCTCGGATCAGAAAGACCGTGACCTGCTGCGTGAAGGCGACCCACAGCCAGACCCTCGTCCTGGAGGCGCCTTCGAACCAGCTTGTCTCGTCGGCCTGTTTGATGGCCTGCTCTTTGACGTAGGCCTGAGCTTCGCTCACGGGCTCCGCCAGCACCGCGCTCGCTATCCGCTCGCAGGCCGGGACCGACCCCAGCGACATCCGCAGCCCAAAAAGGTCCTGCATGGCCTCGACCGCCGCCCTTCGGCCCAAACGGTAGAAGCTGGTCAACAGCGAGACAGTCGCCACCGCGCGCGGGCCGAAGGCTCCTGAAGGAACTCCCGGAGGCAGGTCGGCGATCGTGACGGCGCTACAGTGGCCGCAGATGAGCGCGTGGAGCTGGTATTCGCTGATGCGCGGCTTGACCTGGGGAATCTCCGCGACTTGATGCCGCCGCGGCGCCGGGTCCTCCCCGTGCAACGCGGCTCCGCAGTCGCGGCATTGCGTGGGTTTGACCGGGATGACCTCATCGACGTCGGCCTCCGGCACCAGTTCGCGCTGGTGTCCCGTATGCCCCGGCTGGCCGCCGGGCTTCCTTCCAGAGCCGGTTTTTGGCGGCGGCGGTGGAAGTGATGGCGGATCGCTGGAAGGAGGCTTGGAGGTATTGCGGGAATTCTGGCCCAGGCGCTCCTCCAATTCGCTCACGCGCGCTTTCAACCGCCGGTTCTCCTCGCGCAGCCGAGCCACTTCCTCAGCGAGGGCTTTTACTTGCTTCTCAAGCTGACGATTACGCTTCGACATGGCAAAGCCGTTCCCGCCATGGCGAGGCCAGCGGGTAGAGATAGACGTCTTTGATCGGCACGCGCAACTCGCGGGCGCGGTCTTGCCGGCTGCGACCCTGGGTCTGGCCCACGCACGTCCAATTGGCCGCTCGATAGCAAGTCCCCTTGAAACGCTCGCGCTCGACAAAGGTCTCCAGGAGATGGACGGGGTGGCCGTATGCGGTTTGCCAATCCTCCGCCAGACGCCGAGCAACGCGTCCCAAGATATGACTGGCCAAGTGAGGCACCTGGACCCATGGCAATATGAGGAAGCGGTGGTTGTTCGCTACAAACGACAGGCGCCGGGTACGGGTGTCATCGTCCCATCCGATCCATGCGTCCCGCGGTTTCGTCTTCCAGGCCGCGGCGCCGAACAGGACACAGGCCACATCACGTCCCTGACAATCGCGCACGAGATAAGCCAAGCTCTCGCCCACGGGTCCGCGATAGCCCAGATAGTGGTGCTGGGACAAATAGCCCGAGAAGATCGGGCGGTCGGGATGTCTTGGGGGCACCAGCCCCACGTGCAACGGCAGCAGTCCAGCCAGAGGTTCGGCAATCGGTGCGGCCGCGGGGAGCGAAGCTTGCAACGTAGAAGCGCGCCGTGGGTGGTGGGTGCCGCGACGCGACGGCAATGTGATCGCGCCCCGTCGCTCCAACTTGAGCAGCAAGCTGCGCGCCGCCATATCCTGGAACCGGCCGGAAGCGGAGCGCCAGTTCCAAGCACGCGTCAGTTCAACCGAGAGCCGGGTCCGATGCCAGGCGGGGTTGGCGGCGATCAGAGAACGGATCGCCTCGATGTCCGACTCGCCCAAGTCGCGGCCCTGGATGCGGCGGACGCTTTCCATGCGTCCACAAGACTACCAAAGAGGAACAGCGTGAGTCCAGCGGAAAATCACATCAGAGGCTCCCGACCCCCTGAACGCTTACTGGCGGCCTGGGCCTTGTCATGGGCGTCCCTCCAGGCTGTCAGCAGGAAGAGGTCCCTCTTCGAGATGTCAGAGACGAAGGCGGCTTCGCGCCTGGATTTTTCTTTGTCCTCCAGGTCCTTGAGCTTGCTCTGGGCATCGAGCCCTATTTTGATGTGGTCCATGATCTCGGTCTGCTGCTCAGGCGTGGCATTGCGGACTTCGGCCCTTGAGGAAGGAGCTATTGCCAGCAACATAGCCACCCACAGAATCATGGAACCACTTCCACCCTGACTTCGTTGGATTCGATCTCCCCAACTTTATCGTGCTCAAAATCATCCGGCGGGGGCTTGGGCCATAAGACTCCGATTGACTTTCTTGTCCACACCGCCTTGATGTGATAAGCGCCGAGGTTCTCGAAAGGGTCCAAGCCTGGGAACTCACGGAACTCCCCTGGGATGCGGGCGTCCGGGTCTTCGCCGCGCTTGACCATATCGCAATACTCAAACCCGCCGTAATACCGCCAGGGCCTGGTCACCAGGGTTTCCCCTGGCTGAAGCGTCACGTCCAGCCCTTGCTCCAGCTTGTCATGAAACTCCAGGTCCTCGATGTACTTGCGTCTGGCTTCCTTGGCCATGCCTCGCACCTCCCGGACCTCCTCGGCGCCGCAATGGACGCCCCGATCCACCCACATACGCTTGGTCTTGCCATTGGGCAGAGTCATGCGGAATTCCCAGTCGCTCAATGCTTTCCCGTGCTTGAAGAAGGACCAGTCGTGATCCATCCAGCGGATGGGTTCCGGACCCATGTTCCGCAGTTCGATCCTGTACCAAAAGGACCCGCCCACCTTGACCTTGGCATCCCTCGCGATCAGGGTGATCTTGACGCGCTTCCTGGACTTGGAGGGCTTGAAGCCGGCCGGAGCCTGACGCACAAGCTCGGCCCGGTCCTTGGCGCGTTGGGCCTCCTCGAAGGGCCGCCTCCTTTCCCATTCGGGCATGCGGCTGCGGAAATCGAGAATCAAGGCCTGATGCTCAGGAGAGAGCTTGTCGAAGTCGGGTGGGAGCCCGGTTTGGGCCTGTGTTGCCGCGACAGGCTGGGCCTTCGGCTTGGGGGGCGGTTCTTTCCTCTTGCAGGAGGGAAAGACCAAAGCACCAAACAAAAGGAGGCCTATTTTCCCGCAATTCGCCCAAACCCGGCTTGAGCGACAGTCCATGCCCCTCACCCCCAGAAAAAAACCAAGCGAAACCGCCGACTGCGGCGGTCTCACCTGGTGACCCCGAATTAGGCTCGGGGGTGGATGCTCCCTGACCGAATCTCAGGGATTACAGGCAACGATATCATACCTGCTCTGGGGAGTCCGGGCCAGAGGCTTTGGGCCCAGCCGACTTTGGGCCATGGTGCCCACGTTCAGCCCTGACGAATAGCCCTAAAGGGGGTATGCACTTAGCCCCACCTCGGTCCGCAAAGCTCCCCCGCCGTGGACTCCGACCTAGCAATCACGTGGTTGTATGTCATCGGCTTCATGGTCACCGCCTGCTGCATCAGACGAAAGAAGAGCT